>JAKLKF010000013.1:0-55140 GCA_023150805.1 Myxococcota bacterium
TCAGCATGGCCGCCCCGGGGTGGATCAGCATGGCCGCCCCGGGGTGGATCAGCATGGCCGCCCCGGGGTGGATCAGCATGGCCGCCCCGGGGTGGATCAGCATGGCCGCCCCGGGGTGGATCGGCTTGGCCGCCCTGCGTCACTGGCAGCCAGCCCCCACGGCCTGCCAGGGGTGCAGGGCAGGGGAAATGAGGCACCGTTGGACCGTCGAGACCAGCTCCACTTGTCTCCTGCGGATCCAGTCTGGGTCTGCGCAGTTGGCGCCTCCCCCTCTCCTCTGCCATCCCGTGCCGCGGCCAACCAGGGCCTGCGCACCCGCGACCGGCGTCGCGTCTCCCGCCTTGGCCAGCAGCAGCGGTGACGCGGCCTGCCGGCCTGGGGACAACAGCCAACCCTGACGCGCCGGAACGCAGCCCCGCGGGCACACAGAACGCCCGCGTTCAGCTGCGGCCGCATCGGCCGTCAGCTGCAACGCGTCGTTAGACCCTGGCCACTGTCGGGCGGTTGTGGCTGCCAGCGGGGCCTCGATCGCTTCATGGAAACTGCTCGAACTGCACGCGCAGGGTCAGGACGGCCACTGATTCGCGAAACAGCGGCCATTGGGCCCATCCCAATTCGCATCACAGCCAAAATGCGTGCCCTGTGAACCGGTTGTATGGTCGATTGGGCTCGAATCCCTCGCCAACACCAAACACAATCACGACAATCAGTCGGCCCCGCATTCGACGTGCACGAATCGCTCGGACAGTTCGTCCGCAACCTGGATGAACTCCGCAGGAGTAATGACACAGCGCGCCTGCCAGGTTGCATTCACGTATGCAGCAAAGACGGGAAGTTGCTTGGTTGTTTGTTCACAGTGGAGTAGGTTGGATGCGCAGAATTTCGCGTAGCTATCGTCTATATTGTTGTTCAGAAGATCATAGTAGACTCCTTCTGGCGCCCCCAATCGGTCGTCGTCGGCCTTAGTGTACGAGCCGATTCGCTCAATACTCATCGCTTGAATCGAACTGAAGTCTCCATAGTATGCCAGTTCCACGGCATAGCCTCGGGAAAGAGCTGCAGAGACAACGGGTGAG
This sequence comes from Myxococcota bacterium, assembly GCA_023150805.1. Taxonomy (GTDB): domain Bacteria; phylum Myxococcota_A; class UBA796; order UBA796; family UBA2385; genus UBA2385. Next base: position 1,077 of record JAKLKF010000013.1, read on the forward strand.
TTGAGTAGAGGCTTTGATTTCGCGTGGGCGTCGATCACTGCCAAGGCAGTCGACAGCCGAGTTCTGCGCATTTCATCCCAGCGCTTGGACATCTCGGTAGATGGATCGACTGCGTCCGCGCCATCGCAATCTTGATCCACGGTGTCATATGGTGTGTCCGCAGCGCCCGGGTAGATCGTTGCGTCCGAGTCGTTGCAGTCGCCAAGCCGTCCAGCAAGATTCGTTCCTGACCCACATGCAGCCGGAGACCTATTGTCCCCAAACCCGTCTCCGTCGAAATCAATGTAGAGAAAGGTGATATCTACCGAAAGGTCGTCGCAGTCGGGGCCACCGAAGGAGAACGCAACCAGGCCGTCGCCATCACGATCCATCATCGAGCGGCCATCTCGGTTCGGATCGAGGGGCGGCAGAGTTTTTGGCACAACAATTGCGCGCCTTCCTGAGGCTGCCCATGCCTTGTCGAATTGGGCATGGGTATACTGGACCGCACCACCATCTGGGAGCGCTGTATCGAGGCAGTAGGCAGCGGAATCAGATACGTCTGTCAGCCATACAATATGGGTCACCGAGGAAAGCCCGTATCTTTTCCGTAGGTCATCGGCGAATGCGTTCATTGGATCCTGAGAACTCCACAGGTAATGTGGGTTAACTAAAGCAAGAATCGCGTACCCTTTTTCAATATCTGGGAGGGTTGCGCCAATTGAAGTGTACGATTTCTCCGTCGTGGGGAGTCCTACGACCCGGAGCGCTTCTCCGATCTTTTCGGGAGGCACCCCTCGCTCGTGAAGCACGCCCGATAGCAGGTACCACTGCAGGATCTGGTCCAACGGATAGTGTGCGCCGGTATAGGCCGTCATTACACCGCGTTCAACGAGAACGGCGCAGAGTGGGAGGTCACCTTGGTAGACGTGGTACTTCGCAAGGGCTTGGGAGTTGGGTGACCCAGCGTACGCTATGCGAGCTGTAGAAGAGGCCAGAAAGATCGCTGCACTCATCACCGCAGCGACGAGTTGAGGACACGGTACATGTGCACGGCGAAGCATTTGTGAGTCTAACACGGAATCCAGATGGCGACCGCCACCGCCTACCGGGTGGTTGCAGTAGTCCCCGCAGGGAAGTGCTCCATGGTCTTTGAAGTGCTGTCCATGCCGAAGCGCTTCGCCCACGGGTCTAACGCTGCGCTTCACCTGCCGCCCACCAGCGCCCCGCGCACCACCACCCTCCCGCGGCCCGCCACCGAGGTCGCCGCGGTCAGGTGCAAGCGCTCGTTCTGCGTCGGCCTTTGCGGGCGTGGCAAATGCCCAGCATCAGGTACAGCTTGGTACCGTCAACGAGGTCCTGTGGCTTACGCATGCTGGTCGCCCAGGCGGCTTGCTGCTTCACTGGGAAAAGGCGATCCGCTCTCCAGGCGCCTCGCCTGGAACAAAGTGAAGTTCGATCGACTGCTGGGTCCCATCGAGGCTGACGGCGCAATGGCGCACCTGATCTGTCAACGCCTGGGCATTAGTGACTTGGAAGAAGACGAAGACATCCCTCTGAACAAGCGTGATCGAGGGATCATCACAAGTCCACGTTGCGAGAAGCGAGCGCCCCACGGGCACACCGGCGCCGACGTAGGCCGCCATGCCCTGTTCGGCAGGGGCTGCGCCGCCAGTGTAGATGTCGAGGCTCCCTGGAAGCCCGAACTTGGGGATGCAGCCGAGCAGAGTCATGAGTGCGAGTACGGCGGCCACACTGAACTCCTGCCTTCAGTTCTGTTGTCAGCGGACTGCATGATATCCCTGTGGGAGTCCATGTGCCAGATTGACGAGGTGTGGGCGATTGAGACATTGGGTTCGAGATGGGGACGACCATGCACTTGGCTGGTCACGGGCCATGTCCAGCAGCTTTGACGCCCGTTGAGGGGCCCGGGCTGACTGGCGCCTTGATGTATGCAGCCATAGGGAATCGGGCCAATTTGGCGCCACCATTGTAGCGGGAGTGGCCGTCGGGGCTGCCCCTTTGCGTCGCGTCCCTGAGGAAGGAGACAGGGGCTGAAGACCTTTTGTGGGTTGGCACGTCGAGCACGTGATGGGGTCCTGCCCCGATGAGCCACAGGCGGGAGTGCCCGGGACATTCGCCCTTGCAGTGAGCGCAAGCGAACGGGCGCCCGCACCGTAGAGTTGCTTCCGGGGGTGTCCAGGGGCGGGCAGGAAGGCGTTTGCTGGCCACAAGGAGAGAGCAGCAGGTACGCAGAACGCTGCCGCTAAGCTGCGGCCCACCAGCGCCCCGACAACCACCACCCATTCAAGGCCCTGCCACCGGGCCTTCCCGCCGACAGCTTCAGCGGCCCGTTAGGTTCGGGCCACCAACGTTGCGAAGGTCGGTCAGATTAGTCCCTCGCGCTCGAAGACACGGCGAATGTCCTCGAACGCCGCGGACACGTCCCCCTTGGGAAAGCGGATTTGCCCCAACCCGTTGATGTTGCTGAACTCGTCGCAGCCGTCTTCGAGCAGGAGAATGGCGCGCTCGAAGCCGAGGTGGCCTTGGAATAGACCCGCTTCATGAATGACGTTCTGCCTCGCTTGTAGGCGGCCTTCGGGCGTTTCGTCTTCGGCGGTAAGGACGATGATGGCGATCACAGCGTCGCCGAGCATCTGCTGGAGCCGCGCCGCGTTGGCGATGCCCGCCACTGGTACGCGGTTGAACTCGTCCCACGGGAGGCCGAGTCGGTCTTGCACGAAGTCCTTGACGTCCTTCCACAAGGCGCTGCGCCCGTGCCCAATGAATACCCGGCTGCCGGTGGCTCGATCAACGGTGGAACCGGCTAGGGAACTGAGGCGATGGAGGTGGTTTGCTGCATGGGTCGCGCTCTTGGCTAGTTCGCGAAGAACCTGCAAGGTGGAGGTAGAGGCTGTCGCCTCGGCGAGTGCGCCAATGTGAGGGGGAGTCCAGATGCCGTTGTTGATCGCAACGTGATCCCTGGACGCTGCCCGCTTCGGCTTGCGGCTGTTCACGAAGGACTGCGCCGTCGTGTATTGGACTTCGTCCAAGTGCTCCCGCGACTCCTTCAGGAAGCGGTCATCTGGGTACTCAGCAAGCGACACGGCGTAGAGGGATTGAAGCTCGCGTCGCGCGTCCTCAGCGATGGTCACATTCTCGATAGTCGCTGTCTGCACTTCGTCGAGGCTCGCAACCTGAGCCCGCTGCAAGATCCAATTCCGCACAGCGTCGGGGGCATGTTCCTTCCAGCCGGGTGCTGACATCGATGGCCGACCGATGCCCCAGTCGGGGTCGAAATGCGCGCCAGGGGGAGGACGCTCGATATTCTTGAAGTAGACGTTGGCATGGTACCCAATGCAGGAGCCACTCCAGCAGCGACCTGCTTCGTTGGCGGCGTCTCGGACCCGTTCCAGCATGTCTGGAAAACCAGCTGCGTTCCACCACGCGATTCTGTCTTGGAGCTGCGCGGCCAGTGCATGAAACTCAGACGTCAGCGACACGGGGCTCTCCGACAATAGGGCTTAGAGAGGGTAATCCACCAGCTGCTACGGATCCACGGAGTGCTCGTCGTTGAGAACGTAACGAATCGCAGGCGCCACACTTGCCCTGCCACCGCGGCTTCGCCCCTGAACCTAACGCCCGCGTTCAGCTGCCGGGCCGGCCGCGTTCAGGTTGTTCAGGGGACCAACCCCAGGCCGGACCGGTCAGCTGCAAGGCGTCGTTCTGTGGGAGGGTGGTCGCGGGTCGGGACCAGGGTGGTGGCGCAGGAAGGGTTGGCGCTGCATCACGTCGAACCCGAGGGGGAGGGCCGAAGCGCCAGCTGGACGGCGCAGGGCGGGTGGGTTTTGATGGCGGGGGTGGGTACGCAGACCGAGAGCAGGACCATGTGGTCGGGACAGCGCCGGGGCCACTGCGGTCGCCAGCCGGTGACCTGGTTGCCCCCGGCGCCCAGACCCCGGCGTGGGCCAGCCGCAGAGAAGGGGCGTCGCGTGGTTGCCTGTGCGCTTGGTGGTGAGGGTCGGGTCTGAAGGCGCTGGCCCGTCGGCAGGATGGGACTGCAGGTGGGGGTGGATCAGCTTGGCCGCCCCGGGGTGGATCAGCGTGGCCGCCCCGGGGTGGATCAGGTTGGCGCCCCGGGGTGGATCAGTTTGGCCGCCCCGGGGTGGATCAGCATGGCCGGCCCGGGGTGGATCAGCGTGGCCGCCCTGCGTCACTGGCACCCAGACCCCACGCCCTGCCGGGCGTGCAGGGCAGGGGAGATGAGGCCCCGTTGGACCGTCGAGACCAACTCCACTGGTCTCCTGCGGATCCAGTCTGGGTCTGCGCAGTTGGTGCCTCCCCCTCTCCTCTGCCAGCCCGTGCCGCGGCCAACCAGGGCCTGCGCACCGGCGCCTGGCGCCGCGTCTCCCGCCCTGGCCAGCCGCAGCGGTGACGCGGCCTGCCGGCCTGGGGCCACCAGCCCACCCTGGCGCGCCGGAACGCAGTCCCGCGGGCACACAGAACGCCCATTCGACAGTTCTGCAGTTCCCTGCCTCGCCGTACTTGTCGGCTGGTCCCCGCAGTCCATTGCGCCGCGGCCCCGGCACAGCCTCTCCGTGGCCATCGGCCTACTCGACCTTCCCTCGGGGAAATCAACCCCTCATGGACCGACCCGCCTACCCGAGCCGTCCCCGCGCGGGGACAACCCCTCCCGCGTCCCCGCGCGGGGACAGCCCCTCCCCCCTTTGCCTACCCCTCCTCCCCCCGCTCCCACGGCGTCAGCCCGGACGCGATCGCCTCCCGCACGCGCTCCATCAGCACGGGCTGGTCGGCCTCGGTCAGGCCATCGGTCGGGATGGGCGGGTGCACGGTGATGACGATGCGGCCGGGCAGCAGGCGCAGGCGCTTGCCGGGCAGGACGGCGTGGCTGCCCGAGACGCTGACGGGCAGGATGGGCAGGCCGAGCTGGCGCGCCATGACGAAGCCGCCCTTCTTGAAGGGCTGCAGGCGACCGTCCACGCTGCGGGTGCCTTCGGGGAAGAAGGCGATGCTCATCTTCTCGCGCTGCAGCCGCTGCCGGGCGCGCTCCAGGCTCTGCACGGCGCGGGCGTGGTCCTTGCGGTCGACGAAGACGTGGCCGCCGACCTGGCAGTACCAGCCCAGCCCGGGGACCTTGCGCAGCTCCTCCTTGACGACCCACCGGAACTGGTGCCTCCAGGTGCCGTAGAAGGCGGCGACGTCGAAGTGGCTCTGGTGGTTGAGCAGGTAGACGTAGCCCTGGCCGGGCTGGACGTGCTCGGCGCCCTGCAGCTCGACGCGCGTGAAGTTGACCAGGCAGACCAGCCGGCTCCACAGCACGCCGACCCACCACCCGGCGTTGGCGGACACGGTGGAGAGCAGCACGGCCAGCGTGCCGCAGAACAGCATGCTGCTGCCGACGACGGGCAGGAAGACGCCCAGGGCCCAGGGCAGGTAGAGCAGGGCCAGCCGGTCGCGGCGGGCCTCGAGGGCGGCGGGGGAGGGGGACACGGCGGCACCCTAGCAGGGCGCGACGTCCGTGTCGCGATCCGGGGCGGGGGGCGGGGGCACGATCCGCGGGGGGACGGCGTCACAGGGGCTGGCATGGCCCGTGCTGGATGGCGGGCAGGAGGTGTCCGGATGCTGCTGATGCTGTCCCTGCTGGTGGCCTGCGAGTCGAAGCCCGAGGTGGTGGAGGGGGAGTGCCTGCCCGTCGAGGAGCGCCTGCACGTGGCGGCCTGCGTGGTGCCGGCGGGGGCGCTGCCCGGCGAGGTGGAGGTGGACGAGGTGCGCGCGGTGGAGCTGGTGGGGGCCACGGTGGTGGACGCCGGCAGCGGCGCCCCGCCCGAGGGCTGCCGGTCCTTCCACGCCTGGAGCGCCGGGAGCGAGGTGGAGCTGGGCAGCAGCGGCTCGGCCTGGGTGACCCTGGAGGACGCGGGCGGTGCGCGGTGGACGCTGTCGCTCTCGGCGGGCGGCACGCTGCCGGACCTGGGCAGCTTCGGTGCGCTGGACCTGTCCTGGTCGCAGGCGGACCTGTCGGGCTTCGCGGGCGAGTACGGCGAGACGGCGCTGTCGCTGACCCGCGCGGACGACGGCTCGCTGGTGGCCTGGCTGGAGGACGGCACGCACCTGGAGGGGATGGACCTGCCCGCGGGCGTGACGGCGACGCGCGCCGACGAGGAGTGTCGGCAGGACCAGGAGTGCGGGACCGACGTGTGGTACCGCGCGGACGTGTCGGTGGACGGCGAGGAGGCGACGCTGCGGCCGGGCGGCTCGGAGGTGCTGGGCGGCTACGTGGTGACCTTCGAGGGGCAGCGCGTGGTCGAGGACCTGGAGTGCAGCGAGACCTCGGACGGCGGCGCGGGCCTGGCGGTGGTGCGCGCGGGGTGAGCGTGGGGGGATGGGGATGATCGTGGGGACGGGAGGCCCCCCTCCGCCCCCTGCGGGGGCACCTCCCCCCCCTTCGGAGTGGGAGGGACGTGGGGGACGGGCTGGTCCTGTTGTCAGGCAGGCCCAACCGCGCCGACCGACCCGTACCCCCCGTTCCCTCGCCCCCAGCGGGGGAGAGGGTGCCGCGAAGCGGCGGGTGAGGGGGTCGAGTGCGCTGGTGGATCCTTGCTGATCGCGGAGGGTTGATCGTGGGTGCGGCAGGCCCCCCTCCGCCCCCTGCGGGGGCACCTCCCCCCCCTTCGGGGTGGGAGGGACGTGGGGGATGGGCTGGTCCTGTTGTCAGGCAGGCCCATGCGCGCCGACCGACCCGTACCCCCCGTTCCCTCGCCCCCAGCGGGGGAGAGGGTGCCGCGAAGCGGCGGGTGAGGGGGACGAGTGCTTGCGTAGATCCTGGCTGATCGCAGTGGGAGGCCCACCCCCTCCGCCCCTCGGCCCTCCACCCCTACCCCCCGCCCCCGCCCGACCGCCCCTCCTCGATGGCGTCGAGGATCGCCTGCAGCACGACCTCTGGCCTGCCGCTGACCTCGTCGTTCCAGAAGCGCAGGACGGTCACACCCTGGCTGGCCAGCCAGGCGGTGCGCGCGGCGTCCTGCTCGGCGCGGTCCAGGTGGCCGGTGCCGTCCAGCTCGACGGCCAGGCGGGCCTGGGGGCAGTAGAAGTCCAGGACGTAGGGGCCCAGGGGGTGCTGCCGCCGGAAGTGGTGGCCGCCCAGGCGCCCCCCGCGCAGCAGCTGCCACAGCCACTGCTCGGGCTCGGTGGCCCCCCGCCGCAGGGCGCGGGCCTTGGCGGTGGCGCTGGGCTGCTGCCGGGGCAACGCCGCTCCCTAGGGGTGGGTCGCGTCGTGCCCGGCCGGGGGCGCCTCGGCCGCGGGGGTCGCGGGCTTCGCCGCGGGCAGGCCCTGGGGCTTCATGCCGAGCGCGCGCACCAGGAAGGCGAAGCGGTCGGCGGTCTCCTCGATGACCATGGTGGTGGGCTTGCCGGCGCCGTGGCCGGCCCGCGTCTCGATGCGGGTCAGGATGGGGGCGGTGCCCCCCTGGGCGGCCTGCAGGGCGGCGGTGAACTTGAAGCTGTGGCCCGGGACGACGCGGTCGTCGTGGTCGCCGGTGGTGACCAGGGTGGGCGGGTAGGCGGTGCCGGGCTTGACGTTGTGCAGGGGCGAGTAGGCGTACAGGAACGGGAACTGCTCGGGGTCGGCGCTGGTGCCGTAGTCGCTGGCCCAGGCCCAGCCGATGGTGAAGGTGTGGTAGCGCAGCATGTCCAGCACGCCGACGGCGGGGATGGCGGCGCCGAACAGCTCGGGGCGCTGGGTGATGGCGGCGCCGACCAGCAGGCCGCCGTTGCTGCCGCCGTGGATCGCCAGCTTGTCGGGGCGGGTGTAGCCCTGGACCTGCAGCCACTCGGCGGCGGCGTAGAAGTCGTCGAAGACGTTCTGCTTCTTGCCCAGGGTGCCGGCCTCGTGCCACTCCTCGCCGTACTCGCCGCCGCCGCGCAGGTTGGCGACGGCGTAGACGCCGCCCATCTCCATCCACACCTGGTTGCTGACGCTGAACCAGGGGGTGAGCGAGATGTTGAAGCCGCCGTAGCCGTACAGGATGGTGGGGTTGGTGCCGTCCAGCACGATCCCCTTCTTGTGGGTGATGAACATCGGCACCTTGGTGCCGTCCTTGCTGGTGTAGAAGACCTGCTTGGTCTCGTACTGGGCGGGGTCGAAGGCGACGTTGGGGCGCTTGAACAGGGTGGACTGGCCGGTGCCGACGTCGTAGCGGTAGATCGTGGACGGATCGGTGAAGCCGGTGAAGGAGTAGAAGGTCTCGTCGCGGTCGGGGTCGCCGGCGAAGCCGGAGACGGTGCCGACGCCGGGCAGGGTGACGTCGCGGACGAAGGCACCGTCCAGGGTGACGACCTTGACCTCGCTCTTGGCGTCGCGGGTGTAGGTCAGGACCAGGTGGTCCCCGACGCGGTTGGCGTAGTCGAGCACGGCGTCGTTCTGGGGCACGACCTCGGTCCAGGACGCGGGGTCGGGCTTGCCGGCGTCGACGGCGATGACCTTGCCGCGCGGAGCGTCCTTGTTGGTCCAGAACCACAGCCGGTCCTGCTCGGTGCTGATCAGGTAGTAGCCGGCGTCATACGCGTCCAGCAGCTTGATCACACCCTGGCCGGGGGCGTCGTCCTCCCAGCCCTTGTCCAGGGACTTCAGGTAGATCCGGCTCTTGTTCTCGGTGCCCTCGGTGCCGGTGATGACCAGCCAGCGGCCGTCGTCGGTGACGTGGCCCTCCCAGCCGCGGCGGGGGTTGGCCGGGGCCTCGAAGATGAGCTGATCCTGGTCCTGGGGGGTGCCCAGGCGGTGCAGGTAGAGCTTGTTGTGCTCGTTGACGTCGGCCAGGGCGGTCTCGGGCTGGGGGAAGCGACTGTAGAAGAAGCCGCTGCCGTCCCGCAGCCAGGACACGCCGGAGAACTTGCTCCAATTCAGCTCGTCGGGCAGGACCTGGCCGGTCTCGATGTCCTTGACGTGCCAGGTGTTCCAGTCGCTGCCGCCGTCGGAGGTGGCGTAGGCGACGCGGCGGGCCTGCTCGTCGACGGCGTAGGTGGCCAGCGAGACGGTGCCGTCGCTGCTCCAGGTGTTGGGGTCCAGCAGGATCTGCGGCTCGGCGTCGAGCGCGGTGGCGGTGTAGACGACGGACTGGTTCTGCAGGCCGTCGTTGCGGCTCCAGAAGTAGCGGCCCTCCTGGTGGAAGGGCACGCCGAAGCGCTCGTAGTTCCACAGCTCGTGCAGGCGGGCCTGGATGGCCGGCCGCTCGGGCACGGCGTCGATCCACGAGCGGGTGAGCGAGTTCTGGGCCTCGATCCAGGCGCGGGTCTCGGGCGCGTCGGTGTCCTCCAGCCAGCGGTAGGGGTCGGGCACCAGGGTGCCGTGGTAGTCGTCGACGACGTCGCCGCGCGCGGCGGCCGGGTAGACGATGGCGGGGGTCGCGGCGCTCTCGACCGGGGCGGCCTTGGGCCCGCAGGCGGCCAGGGCGGCGGCCAGCCCGGCCCCCAGGGACAGGGCCAGCAGGGGGCGGGCCAGCAGGGGGCGGGACAGCGGGGCAGACAGCTCGTGGCGCGACATGCGGGGGGTCTCCGGCGCGGGGGAAGGAGCACCCTACAGCGCGGAGGCGGGCACGTCGACCCGGTCCTGTGCGGGCTGACACAGGGGCAGGGGTGGGCTGGCGCAGGCGGGACCCGGCGGCGCGGGGCTCAGCCGTCGGCGCAGCGCACGCAGCGGGTGGTCGTGGGCATGGCGACCAGCCGCCGGGGCTCGATCTCGTCGCCGCAGAGGGCGCACTCGCCGTAGCTGCCGTCGTCGATGCGCTGCAGCGCGGCGCGCAGGGCGCTGATCCGCGTCCGGCCGCTCTCCTCGAGGGCCTCCAGCACCTCGTCGTTCTCCTGGAGCTGGGCCGCTTCGGTCCAGTCGTGGGGGATCTCGCGATCCTCGTTCTGCAGGTGGGACTGGATCTTGTCCTGGCGGCCCGCCAGGTGCCCGAGCTCCATGAGCAGGTGCTCGCGCATGGCGTTCAGGTCGACGGCGCCGTCGGGCAGGAGCAGGGCGGACATGGGGGCTCCGGATCGCGAGGGTGGGGCGAAAGAGTGCAAGTCTCGCGCCAGATCCGGGGCCCGCGGGGAGGGGTAGGAGGGACGGGACCCCCGCCCCCCGAGGTCCTCGTGCTGCTGCTCCTCCTGCTGTGCTGTCGGACCGACCCGGGTCCGGGCCCGACCGACGACACCGCCAGCCAGGACGGCGGCGCCGATCCGGGGACCGATGGCGGCGGCGACGGCGGCGGCGCGGACGGCGGCACCACCGACGGCGGCACCCCGGCGCCGGGGGAGGGGCCGCGCTGCAGCCTGCCCGCCTCGCCGCCGGTCGCCGCGGGCGAGGTGGGCCTGGCGCGGGCCTTCCCCGCGCTGTCCTTCGACCTGCCCATCTTCCTGACCCAGGCGCCCGGCGACGCCGAGCGGTGGTGGGTGATCGAGCAGCAGGCGGGGATCCGGACCTGGTCGGGCGAGGACGCGACCGAGGCGCCCTTCGCGCTGGACCTGCGCGACCGCCTGTTCGTGTCCTACGAGTGCGGCGTGCTGGGCCTGGCCTTCGACCCGGACTTCGCGCGCAACGGCCACGCCTGGGTGGTCTACACCACCGCGGGCACCGGGGGCGCCGCGGCGGACTGGCACCTCTCCCGCTTCACCAGCCTGGACGGTGGACAGAGCTTCGACCCCGACAGCGAGCTGGTCGTGCTGGAGCTGGCCCAGCCCTACCAGAACCACAACGGCGGGGCCCTGGCCTTCGGGCCGGACGGCTACCTGTACGTCAGCGTCGGCGACGGGGGCAGCGCCGGCGACCCGCTGGGCACCGGCCAGGACCCGACCGACCTGTTCGGCGCCATCCTGCGGCTGGACGTCTCCGAGGCCACCGAGGGCGCGCCCTACGCGATCCCCGCCGACAACCCCTTCGCCGCCGAGGGGCTGTTCGCCGGCCAGCCCGGCGCCCCCGAGGTCTACGCCTGGGGCCTGCGCAACGCCTGGGCCATGTCCTTCGACCGCGCCACCGGCGAGCTGTGGGCCGGCGACGTGGGCCAGGACCGCTGGGAGGAGATCGACCGGATCGAGGCCGGCGGCAACTACGGCTGGAGCGAGATGGAGGGCAGCGCCTGCTACCAGGCGGGCTGCGAGACCGAGGGGCTGCTGCTGCCGGAGGCCGAGTACAGCCACGACGAGGGCCGCAGCGTCACCGGCGGCGTGGTCTACCGGGGCGAGGCGCTGGCGCTGGTCGGCGCCTACCTGTACGCGGACTTCTGGACCGGCCGGCTGTGGGCCCTGGAGGCCGACCCGCGGACCGGCGGGGCGGCCGCGCGGCTGCTCTTGGAGCCCGAGCACTCCTGGTCGGGCTTCGCCCAGGACCCGGCGGGCGAGGTGCTGCTGCTCAGCATGTACGAGGGCACGGCCTGGCGGGTGGTGCCCGCGGGCGAGGGGGAGGTGTCCGACTTCCCGCAGCGGCTGTCCGAGACCGGCTGCGTGGACCCCCTGGCGCCCACCCAGGTGGCGGCGGGGCTGCTGCCCTACGAGGTGCGCCACCCCTTCTGGTCCGACGGCGCCGACAAGGCGCGCTGGCTCTCCCTGCCCGAGGGCGGGGTGGCCACCGTGGGCGAGGGCGGCGACCTGTCGCTGCCGGCGGGCAGCGTGGTGGTCAAGGAGTTCCGCCGGGACGGGCGCCCCTTCGAGACGCGGCTGCTGGTCCACCACGAGGACGGCAGCCACGCCGGCTACAGCTACCGCTGGGACGAGGACGGCGCCGACGCGACCCTGCTGGACGGCTCTCTGCGCGAGGACGTGGCGGGGCAGGCCTGGCACTACCCCAGCCGGGCCGAGTGCCGGACCTGCCACACCGACGTGGCCAGCGTGAGCCTGGGGCTGGAGCTGGCGCAGCTCGGCGAGGAGGTGGCGGCCTGGCGGGAGGCGGGCCTGCTGGCCGGCGAGGCGGCGGTGACTCCGCTGGTGGCGCTCGACGATCCGGACCTGGACGCGGCGGCGCGCTCCTACCTGCACGCCAACTGCGCCTTCTGCCACCAGCCCGGCGGGCCCGGCGGCGGCAGCCTGGACCTGCGCTGGGGCGTGGACCTGGCCGAGAGCGGGCTGTGCGCGGCGCCCTCGCAGGGGGACCTGGGCATCGAGGACGCCCGGATCGTCGCCCCGGGGGAGCCGGCGCGCAGCGTGCTGCTGGCGCGGATCCGCGACCTGGGGGCGGCGCGCATGCCGCCGCTGGGCAGCCTGCAGGTGGACGAGGCCGGCGCGGCGCGGATCGAGGAGTGGATCGCCGCGGGCGCGTGCAGGTAGGTCGCGCGACCAGGAAACTGAGGTGGAGGGGTTTCTTGGTCGGCGCCCGCATCGATCAATGGATAACAGCCGGCACCTGAAGCTAGCGGTGCTAGGACAGGGCGAAGGGCAGGACCTGGTCCAGGGCGGTGAGCACGGCGCCGCGGGGGTTCTGGGCGAGGAAGGCGCGCTCGTAGGCGGGGGTGTGGGCGTTGGCCAGCAGGCCGACGCGGGCGCCGCGGGCCCAGGGCAGGCACAGGTCGAGCTCGAAGATGTCGCCGACGACGACCAGGTCGGACCAGCCCAGGCCCCGCTCGGCGAGCAGGCCCTCCAGCACCTCGGCGTAGTGGCGGCGGCGCAGCAGGACGGGGCGGTCCAGGCCCGGCAGCTCCAGGTGCTCGGGCACGGCCTGCCAGGCGTGGTCGATGACGTACTTGCGGGCGCGGCCGTGCACGCGGTCGACCAGCCAGTCCAGGGCGCCGTCCGGCCCGCCCAGGACGCGGACCTTGTGCTGGACGGCGTCGGTGTGGCTGTTGGTGACGATGCAGGTGTGCAGGTCGGCGGCCTGGCCCAGGTCGGAGAGCGCCTGGCGCGCGCCGTCGCGGAAGGCGATCCGGGTCTTGGTGTAGTTGTACTTGTAGAGGATGCCGTCGAGCAGGCGGGTGCGGTCCTGCTCGCGCGGGAAGGCGCCGGTCTCCTCGAAGATGCGCCGGGCGACGGGCATGATGCGCAGGTAGGGGTCGACGGTGGCGGGCGCGACGATCCGCCCGTCGAAGACCCAGCCGTAGCGGGCCGGCGCGGCGGCCACCTCGGCCTCGAAGCGGTGGGCGAGGGCGTCGACCTCGGGCCGGGTCAGGCCGGTGAGGACGGCGAGATCGTCGAGGTAGCCGTCGCGGAAGGGCGCGCCCTCGGCCTCGGCGTCGGTCATGGTGCCGTCGAAGTCCAGCACGAGCAGGCGCGGCATGTGCTCTCCAGGTCGGGTGCCGCTCCTACCCCGCTGGTAGAGTGCCGTCCGTGACCGACGCCCCCCGCTCGCCCTCGATGTTCAAGAGCCTGGCCCTGGCCGACTACGTCACGCTGGTGAACGCGGCGGCGGGCACGGGGACCATCTTCGCCTGCCTCAACCACATGGACGTGGCCGGCCGCGCCTGCGCCGACGCCGGCAAGGCCCACCTGGCGGCCTGCGTGGACAGCCCGTGGCTGTGGGCGGCCTTCGGGCTGCTGCCGGTGGCCTTCGTGGCCGACGCGCTGGACGGCTGGGTGGCGCGGCGGCACAAGCGGCAGAGCCCCTACGGCGGCGACCTGGACAGCCTGGCGGACGTGATCTCCTTCGGCGTGGCGCCGGCGGTGGTGGGCTTCACGCTGGGGATCCGCGGCGGCTGGGACAGCCTGGTGCTCATCTTCTTCGTGGCCTGCGGCGCCGCCCGGCTGGCGCGCTTCAACGTGACGGCCTCCAGCCTGGCCACCGACACGGGCAAGGTCAGCCACTTCGAGGGCACGCCGATCCCGACCAGCCTGTTCATCGTGCTGCTGCTCTTCGTGGCCTGGCGGCTGCACGCCGTCGGCGACGCGCTGTGGCTGGGCGAGCTGCGGCTGGGCCCCTCGGCGCTGCACCCCCTGGTCATCCTGTACGCGATCTCCGGCACGCTGATGGTCAGCCGCGTCAAGATCCCCAAGCCCTGAAGGACCCCCATGGCCCTGCTCGCCGTGCTCTCCCTGCTGCTCGCCTGCGGCGAGTCCGACGCCCCCGCCCCCACCGCCCCTGCCGCCGCGCCGGCCCCCGCGGCGGCGCCCGCCCCCGCCGCGCCCGCCCCGGGTCCCGACCCGCTGGCCGGCAAGTCCAAGCGCGAGATCTGCGAGGACAACGGCCTGGCCCTGATCCAGTGGGACTTCGACACCCTGCAGGCCGACTTCCGCGGCACCTGCTGCGGCGCCGACGGGATCCAGGACGACCCGATCTGCGAGCTGGACTGGCCCTTCTCGGATGTGCCGCCGTGCAGCGCCTACGACGCGATGCGCAACCACATCTACGCCCGCTACGGCTACGACTTCAACGACCCGACCTGGGAGCAGGAGTTCGAGAAGCGCGACTGGTACGTGCAGCGCAAGGACTTCGACCCGAGCTGGCTGAGCCCCGCGGCGAAGAAGAACGTCGAGAAGCTCAAGCAGCGCAAGAAGGACAAGGTCGCCTGCGAGGGCTGAGACGCCGGCGGGCGGCCGGACCGGTCAGCCGTCGGCGCCGTAGAAGACCTCGATCACCTCCATCTCCAGGCTGCCCTTGGGCAGGGAGACGGTGACCATGTCCCCGGCCCGCCGGCCGAGCAGGGCCTTGCCGATGGGGCTCTGCACGCTGATGCGGCCGGTGGTGGGGTCGCTCTCGTCCTGGTCGACCAGGCGGTAGACCCGGGTGACCGGGTCCTCGTCGGCCTTCTCGTAGGCCTCGACCGTGACCCGGGCGCCGAAGACGACGTCCTTGCGCCGGGGCAGGGTGGCCAGGTCGACGACGGTCACGCCCTCTACCTTCTTGCGCAGGTAGCGCAGGCGGCTGTCGATCTCGCGCAGGCGCTTCTTGCCGTAGATGTACTCGGCGTTCTCGCTGCGGTCGCCCAGCTCGGCGGCGGCGGTGACCTGGGCGACCACCTCGGGCCGCTCCTTGTGCCAGAGCTGCTCGATCTCGGTGGCGATGCGCTCGTAGCCTTCTTTCGTGAGGTACCGCCCCGACATCAGGCGCCCCCGCCGGCGAAGGCGTAGAAGGAGGCCTCGGGCAGCTCGGGCAGCTCGTGGCGGGGCAGCAGCAGGGTGCGCACGGTCCACAGCTCGGTGAAGATGCGCATGGCCGTGGTCTGGTCCAGGTACTCGACGCCGCTGCTGCCGCCGGTGCCGATGCGGCGGCCGATGACCCGCTCGACCATGCGGGCGTGGCGGTGGCGCCACAGGACGAGCTGCTCCTCGGTCTCGACGATGGTGTCGACCAGCAGGCGGGGCCAGGCCAGCAGGGGCAGCTCGCGGTAGCTCTCGATGAAGACCAGGGCGGCGCGCACCCGGCGGGTCCGGTCGCGGTCGGGCTCGGGCACGTCCTCGGCCAGCAGGAAGCTGCGCGCCTGGGCGGTCGCCAGGGCGAAGCGCTCGCCCACCTTGGCGGGGTCCACGCCGAGCGCGGCGGGCATGGCCACGGCCTGGCGGGCGTGCAGGTCGGCGACGCGGGCCAGGTAGTCGTCGACGAAGGCGGTGACGACGGCGGCGTCGCCCGGGTCGGCGGGGCCGCTGCCCCGGATCGGCGTGCGGTAGAGCCACTCCTGCAGGGCGCCCTTGAGCGTGACCTCGGCCATGGCCTGCTGCAGCTGGCCGAGCGCGACGGCGCTGCTGGGGCTGGTCTCGGCCAGCTTGCGGATGTGGGCGATGGGGTCGACGTCGCCGTACCGGACGCGCTTGTCCATGTCCACGCCCAGCAGGACCTCGAGCACCCGCATCTGGAAGCTCTGGAAGCCGCTGGCGGGCACGAGCTTGTCGCGGAAGGCCAGGAAGTCCTGCGGGGTGAGCGTCTCCATCACCTCGAACTGGCTGACGGCCAGGCGCAGGATGGTGGTGACGCGGCGCAGGTGGTGCACCACGTGGGGCACGGTCTCCTCGGGGACGCGGGGCTCGGCCAGGTGGTCGCGCGCCAGGCGCAGCTCGCGGATCGCCAGCTTGAACCACAGCTCGAAGGCCTGGTGCACGATGATGAAGTGCAGCTCGTCGGGCTTGAGCTGGGTCTCGTCGCGCTCCAGCCCGTCCTGGATGGACAGGAGCTGGTCGAGGTGGAGGTAGTCCCAGTAGTTGGGCGGGCCGGCGGCGGGCATGGGGACCTCGGGGGTGCGACCGCCAGCCTATCCAACGGGGGGCGGCCCGCGTGCTACCGTGCCGGCCCCCCGACCTTCCCCGGTCCGCTCCTGGAGGCCCCGTGCTGCTGCCCCTCACCCTCGCCCTGCTCGCCGGCTGCGGCCCCGCGGCCTCGATCTCCGAAGAGGAGGCGCGCGCCGTGCTCGAGCCGGCCCTGGCCGCGGCGACCCCGGCGGGGCGCACGGGCCTGCTGCTCAAGGGCAAGGCGGTGTGGCTGCAGGCGCCCTACTTCGACAAGAGCTGCCTGGAGCAGAAGGACCTGGCCTTCAACGACAACCCCGGCGCCCGGCCCAGCGGCGGCGGCGGCGTGGCGCGGATCTCGCCGACCTACAAGAACCAGCGCTACCTGACGGCCAGCACCCAGACCGGGTACTGCGTGCTGCTGGGCGACGGGCTGAAGGCCGAGATCAAGGAGGCGACCTTCGACTGGGGCACCCAGGACCGCTGGCGCTTCAAGGTCGCCTACACGATGGCGACGCCCTCGCCCTGGTTCGAGTGCCTGGACCCGGGCCTGAAGGAGCGGGAGATCGTGGTGCGCCAGGGCGAGGGGGACGGCCCGCCGGTGATCGAGGGCAGCGTGCTGCTGGCCGAGGGGGACTGTCCGCACCCGATGCCGGGGGGCGAGGAGCGCACGCCGGGCAAGGTGGCCAGCAAGGCCGCGCCCAAGGCGCCGACCCGCGACCAGGTGGTGGCGGCGATGAAGGCCTACGACGACGCCCTGTGGGAGGGCGACTTCCAGGCCGCGCTCGCTGCGCTGTCGTGTACGAACCTGTTCGAGGACCAGAAGGTCGGCACCTGCTCGGTGGGCGAGGTGATCGCGGCGGGGCCGGTGCCGCGCGGCGAGCCGCGGATGCAGGACGGCACGCCGTGGCTGGAGTACGTCCAGGACGACTACACGGCCTTCGAGCGCATCGTGCCGGATCGCAAGGACAAGACGATGGCGCACGCCCTGTTCAAGCACAAGCGCTCGGGCAAGGAGCGCAGCGTGAGCGTGCAGTACGTGGACGGTGCCTGGAAGCTGGTGGGCGTGGTCGGCAAGCAGGCGGAGTCGATCACGACGGCGCGGGTCGTGAACGATCTGCACGACAGCAAGCGCCGGGACATCTACGACCGGCGTCTGGCAGGTGAACAGATCGACGAGGAGGGCAACTCGCTGGTGCCCGAGGAGCCGCCGGCCGAGGAGTAGGCCCCGTAGCGCCCCCGGCCCCGCGTCAGGTGGTGGTGGGCAGGGCGCGCAGGAGTGGGGCCAGGCCGTCGAGCGCGGGGTGGCCCAGGGGCGAGGGGGCGGCTGGCGCCTGCGGCCCGGCCAGCTCCCAGGCCGTGAACACGCGCTCCCAGCACAGCGAGGGGCCCGGCAGCGACCGGCTGGCGCCCAGGAGCAGCACCAGGCGTTGCTCTCCCTGCAAGGCCGGCTGGAGCGCCGCGCCCAGCTCGGCGGCCGACGTGGGCTGCCCGGGGCCGCCCAGGTAGGCGACCAGCACCCGCAGGTCGGCGGCCTTGCCGAGGAGCTGGCTGGCGGCGGCGGTGGCCTCGGCGATGCCGCCGCGGACGTGGCGGTGCACGACGACCGGGGCCGGCAGGTCGGCCCGGGCGCAGCGGGCGGCGTGGCTGTGGGTGGCGCCGTGCAGCGCGTGCTCGACGACGTGGTCCCAGGCGGCGCTGGCCGAGCCCTCGGACCAGGCCCCCGGCGCGTGGTCGTCCAGGCAGAGCCAGGCCCGGAAGAGCACGGAGAGGCGCCCGCCGGTCAGGGGGGAGGGGTCGAGCGCGTGGGCCATCGGGGCTCCCGGGGGGAGCGCGCTCCTAACGCCGGGAGCCGGCGCTCGTCGCCGCTCTCAGGTCAGGTCCTCGTCCAGGGTGCCGCGCCCGCCCTTGACGAACTCGCGCAGGAAGCGCAGGTCGGCGCCGCGCGCCTCGTCGGGGGTGCCGGTGAAGGCGATGCGCTTGTTGTGCACCAGGGCCAGCCGGTCGGTGACCGTGAAGACGGTGTCCATGTCGTGGGTGACGACGACGCTGGTCACGCCCAGCCGCTCCTGCAGGCGCAGGATCAGGCCGTTGATGCGGCGGATGGTGATCGGGTCCAGGCCGGTCGTCGGCTCGTCGTAGAGGATGACCTCGGGCTCGACGGCGATGGTGCGGGCCAGGGCGACGCGCTTCTTCATGCCGCCGGACAGCTCGCTGGGCTTCTGGTGGGCGATGCCCGGCAGGTCGACCAGGTCGAGCACCTCCTCGACCCGGGCGTCCATCTTCTCCTCGTTGCCCCAGCGGTGCTCGCGCAGCGGGTACTTGATGTTCTCGGCGACGGTCATCGAGTCGAAGAGGGCGCCGGCCTGGAAGAGCATGGCGATGCGGCTGCGGACCTTGAGCAGCGCCCGCTCGTCCATCGTGGTCACCTCCTGGCCGAAGGCCGTGATGCTGCCCTGGTCGGGGTGCAGCAGGCCGATCAGCATCTTGAGGCAGACGCTCTTGCCCTGGCCGGAGCCGCCGATGATGGTGAGCGTCTCGCCCCGGCGGATCTCCAGGTCCAGGCCGTCGTAGACCAGCTTGGGGCCGAAGGCCTTGCGCACGCCCCGGAAGGCGGCGATGACCTCGCCGGGCTGCGGCGGCGGGGCGGGGGGCTCGGGCGGGGCGTGGGACACGGCTCAGCCGTAGATCGCGAGGAAGATGCGGGTGAGGAAGAAGTCGCTGACCAGGATGGTGATGCTGGTCCAGACGACGGTGTGGGTGGTCGCCTGGCCCACGCCCTCGGTGCCGCCGCGGGTGTTCATGCCGACCCAGCAGCCGATGATGGCGATGAAGTAGCCGAAGAAGGCGCTCTTCATGATGCCGTGCAGCAGGTCGGGGACGCCGACGGTCTCGATCATCTGCTCCAGGCCGAAGCGGAAGGTGATGCCGACCTCGACCATGGTGATGAGGATGCCGCCGGCGCAGCCGACCAGGTCGGCCAGGACGGTGAGCAGGGGCAGGGCGACCACCATCGCGAAGACGCGGGGCAGGACCAGCTTGCGGACGGGGTTGGCGCCCAGGGCCCGGATGGCGTCGATCTGCTCGGTGACGGCCATGCTGCCCAGCTCGGCGGTGAAGCCGGCGCCGACGCGCCCGCCGACCAGCAGGGCGGTGAGCACGGGGCCCAGCTCGCGCACGATGCCGAGCGCGACCAGCTTGCCGGTGTAGAGGCTGGCGCCGAAGGGCTCCAGCCCGATGGCGAACTGGCTGGCCATGACCATGCCGGTGAAGATGGCGGTCAGGAAGGTGATGGACCAGCTCTGCACGCCGCCCTGGTCGAGCTGGGCGATCCACAGGCGCAGCTCCCAGGGCGGGCGGAACAGCTCGCGCGCGGCCTGGGCGGTGAGCAGCGCCACCTCGCCCAGGGCCTGGAAGAAGGCGCTCAGCGGCACGCCTAGCCCCCTCGGGTGCGGAAGCCGCCGATGACCTGCTCGAAGGCGTCCCAGCCGGTGTCGAAGGTGGTCGGCGGCGCCATGTAGACCAGGTCGTAGACGCACTCGTCCTTCTTGAGGACGGCGACGCCGATGCGCACGGTGACGCCGTCGATGCGGCCGTCGACCACGCGCAGGTGGCCGTCGCGGCCGTCGATGGTGCGGTCCTCGGTCCGCAGCGGCGCGCTGGTGGCGACGCCGTAGACCGCGGCCTGGGCCAGCTTGTCCAGGGGGCGGTCGTCGAAGCGGGTGGCGCAGTTGCTGTCGGCGTAGATGCTGGCCGACAGGCCGCCGTGGTACCAGGCCTGGTCGGCGCCGCCGGGCTTGACCCGGGTCCAGGTGTCACCGGGCTGGCCCAGCTCGAAGCGGCCCTCCAGGCGGCGGGCGTGGCGGCCGCCCGCGCAGGCCGGCAGGGCCAGGAGCGCGAGCGCGGCGAGCAGCGGCCACGAAGGGCGGAGGCTCACCCGGCACCTCGCAGGTTCTGGGGCCCGGTCAGCGGCAGGCCGCGGGCCTGGCTCTCCTCCTCGGTGATGGTCATGAAGACCTCTTCCAGGTCCCGCCCCTGCGCGCCCTGCAGCAGCTCCTCGACCGTGCCCAGGGCCACCAGCCGGCCGCCGTAGAGGATGCCGACGCGGTCGCAGACCTCCTGGGCGACGTCCAGGGAGTGGGTGGACATGAAGACGGCGCGGCCCTCCCGCGCGAGCTGGCGGAAGCGGTCCTTGATCCGGCGGGCGCCGTGGGGGTCCAGGCCGACCATGGGCTCGTCGACGATGAGCACGGGGGGCTCGTGCAGCAGGGCGGCGGAGAGGACCAGCCGCTGCTTCATGCCGTGGGAGTAGGCCTCGACCAGCTCGTCGGCGCGGTGGGAGAGGTCGTGCTCTTCGAGCAGGCGCTCGGAGCGGGCCTCGACCTGGTCGGGGGGCACGCCGTACATGCCGCCCACGAAGCGCAGGAACTCGCGCGCGGTGAGCTTGTCGTAGAGGTAGGGGCGGTCGGGGATGTAGCCGACCATGCGCTTGCTTCCGACCGGGTCCTGCTGGATGTCGACGCCGCCGATGAGGATGCGGCCGGTGGTGGGCAGCAGCACGCCCGAGAGCATGCGGATGGTCGTGGTCTTGCCGGCGCCGTTGGGCCCCAGGAAGCCGAAGACCTGGCCCGCCGGCACGTGCAGATCGAGGCGGTGCACCGCCTGGAAGCTGCCGTACCACTTCTCGACGCCCTCGACGCGGATCATCGGGTCTGCCCCTGCGCGGCCGGCAAGGTAGCACGGGCCTGGGGCGCGCTGCCCATCAGCGCGCCTCGACCAGGACGAAGCCCAGGCGGCCCATCACGGCGAGGATCTCGACCTGGCGGTCCAGGTCGCCTTCGACCAGCTTGACGTGGGTGGCGTCCGCGGGCACCTGGCCGAAGGTGGGGTCCACCGGGAGCCAGGCGTGCGCGTCGGGCGAGCCGGACGGGTCGCCGACCAGGACCTCGGGCCAGGCGTGGTAGTAGAAGGCGCCCGGGCCGCCGTCGGGGCCCGACACCCGGTCGCTGTAGACGACGCCCGCGGCGATGCGGGTGGGGATGCCCACGCTGCGCGCCAGGGAGACGAACAGGGCGGAGTGCTCGTTGCAGTCGCCGCGGGCGGTCTGCAGCACCTCCAGGCCCGAGGGCACGCCGAAGGTGGGGACCTTCTCGACGTAGTCGAAGACCCAGGCGTTCAGGCGCCGGACCGCCTCGACCCGGTCGGGGGCGTCGCCGACGATGGCGCGGGCCTTCTCCTGGATGTCGGGGTGGGCGGCCTGGATGGTGGCGGTGGCCTCGATCCAGGACGGGTCGAGCGGCACGGCCGGGTCGGGCCGCACCGGGGGCCGCGGGAGCTCGGCCAGCAGCGGCATGTCGACGACGACCCGGTCGTCGGTGCGCACCTGCTGCGGGGGCTGGTGGAAGACCCGCTCGGGCGGCACGCCCTGGATGACCAGCTCCAGGCGGCGGCTGCCGCGGGCGTCGGGCAGGTGGCCGACCAGCTTGACCGCGCTCTTGGCGATGATGTCGACGGCCTGGTCGGAGGTGGGCATCTGCTGGGCTTCGTCCGCGGTCATCCGGACCATGGACATGCCCAGCGCGCTCTCCTGGCGGATGGTCTCGCCGGCGGTGGTGACCAGCTCGCGCGCCTCGACGCCGTCGAAGCTGGTGCGCACCCACCACGCCTCCTCGCCGTTCTCGAGGATCTCCACGTCCTCGACCGTGTAGACGATGGTGCCCTGCGCCATGGTGGCGGGGCTGAAGAAGGGCACCTCGAAGCGCTTGCCGATGGCGAGCTGCTCGCGGGCGATGACCTGCTCCAGGGAGAGCTGGACGTGGGGCGGCTCTTCGACCGGGAAGGTCAGGGTGCTGACCTCGCCGCCGTTGTCGACCTCCATCACGATGTCCTGGCCGCGGACCTCGCCGCGGGCGGAGAGGCGGACCTGGTCGGTGACCATGAAGAAGTCGAAGCGCCGCAGGGCGCCCTGGGCGTCGGTGAGCGCGGCCTGGGCGGTGATCACGTCCTGGATGGTGCCGAAGGCGGCGAGGCGGAAGCGGCTGCGGCCCTCGAGCAGGTTGCCGCCGTCGGCGGTGGGGGAGCTGCGGCTGACGGCGTAGCCGACCTTCTGGTCCTCGAAGAAGATGCCCATCCAGCGCTCGCGCGCCGGGCCGGCGGCCAGGGCCTGGACGTCCAGGGGGACCATCGCGCCGCGGCCCTGGCGGTGATCGAGGGCGAAGGCGACCGCGAGGACCAGGAAGGCCAGCAGCCCCAGGACCTCGACCACGAAGAGCGGGGTGGGGCGGGACCGGGGCATGGGCGCCTGGGAGGAGGGGGCACACCCGGCGAGCGGGACAGCGGGCGCCGCCGCGCCGCCGGGGGGCTGATAACATGCCCCGTCCTCCCGCCGGCCGTCCCCAGGAGTGCCCACGATGACCGTCGCCACCGCGTTCGCGACCCGCAGCCTCGGCCCCGCACCCGGCGGCGGCGCCGGCGCCTCCTCTCGCGGCGTCGTGGAGGTCGACGCCGAGCTGGGCGTGGTGGTGGTGGCGGAGGCCGAGGCGGCGCAGGACGGCGCGGCCGTCGACGAGGGCGCGGGCACGGTGGCGGCGCGGCTGGCGGTGGACCAGCTCCTGGGGCACCTGCGCCAGCACGCCGACGTGGTCGAGCGCTTCAACCGCCTGCCCTCGCCGGCGCTGCGGTCGCGGCTGCAGGGGCTGCTGCGGGAGGGGCTGACGCAGGCCTCGCGCGAGGTCCACGCGCTAGGGCGCCGTCGGCAGGTGGCGGTGGGCGTCAGCATGGACGTGGCGCTGCTGGTGCGCGACGAGGCGGTCGTGGCCCACGGGGGGCGGGGCGAGGTGCTGCTGCTGCACGAGGGGCTGGTGCACCGGCTGACCGGGCGGGCGGAGCTGGCCGAGGAGCCGCCGCCGCGCGACCAGGCGCCGCCGCCGGGGCACGACGACCCGATCACGGTGGTGCCGCTGCTGGGCGAGTCGGCGGACCCGCCGCTGGTGCAGGCGCTGACCATCGGGCTGTCGGAGGGGGACCGGCTGGTGGTGGTCGGTGCCGGCCTGGCGGAGGGGGTCTCGGCGCGCGACCTGCGCCGGGTGCACGAGCAGCCCAACGTGGAGGGCCTGGCGGACGCGGTGCTGCGGGTGGCCCTGGCCCCGGCAGACCGGGCGCGGCTGCTGGGGGTGGCCCAGGTCGGGGGCGCTGCCGGGCCTGCGCTCGACCGGCTGAGCCTGCTGCGCAGCGTGGACCTGTTCAAGTGGTGCACCGACGACGAGCTGCTGGCCTTCGTCGGCCTGACCCGCCCGCAGCGCTACCGCGAGGGTGAGCTGCTGCTGCGCCAGGGCAGCGTCAACACCACGCTCTACCTGCTGGTGGCGGGCACGGTCGGCGTCAACAAGGACGGGCAGCGGATCGCGCGCACGGGCGCCGGCTCGATCTTCGGCGAGATGAGCATGCTCGACGAGCCGCGGGCCAGCGCGACGGTCGAGGCGCTCAGCGACGTCGAGGTGCTCACGATCGCCCGGGACGCCTTCCTGCAGGCGCTCAAGAAGGACGCGACGATGGCGGTCAAGGTGCTCTGGAGCATGCTGCTGCGCGTGTCCTCGAACCTGCGGGTCACCTCGCAGCGCCTGGCGGCGGCGACCGCCGCCCGTCCGGGTGAGGAGGAAGCATGAGCGTGCAGGTCTGGGCGATCAGCGACACGGGCCGCGCCCGCAAGGCCAACGAGGACGCCTACCTGGTCGCGCCGGACCTGGGGCTGGTCGCGGTGGCCGACGGCATGGGCGGCTTCCAGCGCGGGGACGTGGCCAGCGAGCTGGCCTGCCGGGTGCTGCGCGAGGTGGTGGCCGCGGGGGTCGACCACCTGGCCGCCTTCCGCGCCGAGCCGACCGAGGCGCACCGGGACGCGGTGCTGGACCTGCTCGAGGACGGCGTGCAGCAGGCCTGCCGGCAGGTGCACGAGACCTCGCTCTCGCTGACGGGCGAGGGCGGACGCATGGGCACGACGCTGGACGCCGTGCTGGTGGTCGGCACGACCGCCTTCCTGGTCCACGTGGGGGACGGGCGGGTCTTCCTCTCCCGCGGCGGGGAGCTGCACCCGCTGACCGAGGATCACACCATGGTCCAGCAGCAGCTCAACGAGGGCCTGATCGACGAGGCCCAGGCCCGCACGGCGCGGAACAAGAACGTGATCACCCGCGCGCTGGGCGTCTTCGCCTCGGTGCTGGTCGACTCGCTGGCCTTCGAGATCGACCCCCGGGACCGCTTCGTGCTGTGCACCGACGGCCTGCACCGGTACATCGGCAAGCGGGAGCTGGGCTTCGTGCTGGGCCAGGCGGGACCCGAGCAGGCCGCGCGCCAGCTCGTCGACGCCGCCAACGAGCGCGGCGGACGGGACAACATCACGGTGGCCATCGCCGGCCTGGCCAGCCCCGAGGCCGCCGACCGGGTGGCCGACGACCGCACCCGCGAGCGCATGGACGTCCTGCGCCAGGTCGACCTGTTCCAGTCCTGCACCTACCGCCAGCTCCTGGAGTTCACGCAGCAGGCCCGCGAGTTCGAGGCCCGGCCTGGGCAGGAGCTGTTCGAGGACGGCGCCCCGGGCGAGGACTTCTACGTGATCGTGTCGGGCCGCGTGTCCATCGAGAAGCAGGGCACGGTGCTGGCCGAGCTGGGGCCGGGCCACTACTTCGGCGAGCTGGTCCTGGTGGATCGGCCGGTGCGGTCGGCCACCGCGCGCGCGCTGACCGAGGCGCGCTTCCTGGTGATGGGCCGCGCCGGCTTCCAGCGCGTCATCCGGCAGGACGGGGCCCTGGGCACGGCGGTGCTGTGGCAGATGCTGCGCAAGCTGGCCCAGCACCTGCGCAGCACCAACGAGCGGCTGGTCCACGAGACCATCACGCTGGAGGAGCTGGAGCCGGACCTGCCCCGGAGCTGAGCGCGGGGCCGAGCGGTCATCGATCCCGGGGGCTACCGGAGGGTGGCCCCCATGCGGTCGCCGCGCAGCTCGCCCAGCAGCGGCAGGCCGGGCTTGCACTGGTCGTAGGACAGCCAGACGAAGCGGGCGCGGCCCTTGACGTTGCGCAGCGGCACGAAGCCCCACACCCGCGAGTCCGCCGAGTGGTCGCGGTTGTCGCCCATCGCGAAGACGTGGCCCTCGGGCACGGTGACCGGGCCGAAGTCCGGCATCCGGCCCCCGTAGCGGGTGGTGGTCAGGATGGCGTGCTCCCGCCCCTCCAGGTCCTCTTCGATCTGGCGGGTCGGGTAGGGGTCGCAGCGGTCGTCGACGAACTCCAGGGGGCCGACCAGCGTCTGGCCCTGGGCGCGGCCGTTGACGTACAGCACGTTCTCCCGCACCTGGATCGTGTCGCCGGGCAGGCCGACCACGCGCTTGACGTAGTCGATGGTGATCCCGGGGATGGGCACGTCCAGCCAGTGGCCCAGCGCGGGTTCGCCGGTGGTGGGGTCCATGTCCGAGCCGGGGTACACGAAGACCACGACGTCGCCGCGCTCGGGCGGCCGCAGCTCGCCCACGGGGATCCGGGTCAGGGGCCACCGCAGGCCGTAGCTGTACTTGGTGACCAGGATGTGGTCGCCGATCGCCAGGGTGGGCACCATCGAGCCGCTGGGGATCCGGAAGGGCTCGAAGAGCACCGAGCGGATCAGCAGCACGACCAGGATCGCCGGGCCCCAGGTGCGGGCCAGGTCCCACAGCCAGTCCCCCGTGCGCTGCAGGCCGGTGCGCTCGTCGTCCTCGTCGCGATCGCGGGGGCTGCGCTCCGGCTGGGCTGCCATTCTCGGTCCGTGGGGCGGGTGGGGGCGGCCCGTCGACCGGCCGCGGCGCGGGTGCCTAACCCGCAGCTTCGGGATTACGCTCCCGATCGCATGAGGGACCGACTGGAACGAGCGCTCGCGCAGGCCACGGGCCGCGCCCTGCCCCTGCCGCCGGACACCGCGCGGGCGGCGGTGGCCGCGGTGGTGGACCCCTCCGCCCGGCTGCTCTTCATCAAGCGCAGCGACCGGGCGGGCGACCCCTGGAGCGGCCACATGGCCTTCCCCGGCGGGCGGGTGGATCCCGGCGACGCCTCGCCTCTGGCCGCCGCCGAGCGGGAGACCTGGGAGGAGGTGGGCCTGGCGCTGGCGCGGGCCGGGCGCCTGGTGGGGGCGCTCGACGAGCTGTCCTCGCCGGTGCGCGCCGGGCCCACGCGGCTGGTCGTCTCGCCCTTCGTCTACACCCTCTCGCTGCTGCCGGAGCTGCAGCCCAACCACGAGGTCGCCAGCGTGCACTGGATCGAGCTGGAGCGGCTGGCCGCCGGCGAGGGCCGGGGGGGCTTCGAGCTGGCCTGGCAGGGGCAGCGCTGGTGGATGCCCCACGTCGAGCTGGACGGCGTGCGGATCTGGGGCCTGACCCTGCGCATGCTGGACGACCTGCTGGGCCGGATGGGGGGCGTGGTCAGCCCTGACCCGCGGCTGCTGGCGGGCTGAGCACGCGGGGCCCGGTCGACGGGCTCAGCGGCCGCCGGACCGCGCCAGCCGCAGGGCGTCCCGGCGCAGGTCGAGCATGCCCTGCTCGTCGCTGCTGTAGAAGCCGCGCACGCTGCCGGCGGCGTCGACCAGCAGGAAGCGCTCGCTGTGGGCGATGCTCGGCGCCTCTCCTTCCTGGCCCGGGTCCACCAGCTCGGCCACCTGCTGCAGGTCGGCCAGGACCTGGCGCACCTGCTCCTCCTCGCCGGTCAGGAAGCTCCAGCGCGCGGGATCGGCGTCGTAGCGGGCGGCGTACTCCGCGAGGACCTCGGGGCGGTCGTGGGCCGGGTCGACGGTCAGCGAGAGGATGTGGATCGGCGCCCCACCGAGGGGGTGCGCGGGCAGGTTGCGCTGCAGCCAGGCGGCCTTGCTGGAGAGCAGGGGGCAGACGTCCGGGCAGCGCGTGAAGATGAAGTCGACCAGGAGGACCTGGCCGCGCAGGTCCAGGCTGGTGACCACCTGGCCCTGCTGGTCGACCAGCGCGAAGCCGGGCAGGGGGCTGTAGTGTTCGAGCGCCGGGGGCGTGCGCCAGTACACGGCGAAGGCGGGCAGCCCGAGGACCAGCACGGCGAACAGGGCCCAGGCCCAGCGGCGCTCGAACATGGGGGTGTGGGGGCCGGGGCCCGGGGCGGTTGGCGCGCTCATGGCAGGGTGCGCCTCACAGCCAGTGGTCCACCACCAGGGCCGCGAACAGGCCCGTCATGTAGAACAGGGTCAGGAAGAAGAAGCGCCGCGCCCACCGGGCGCCCGCCTGGCGGCGCCAGCCGTCGAGCGCCGAGGCCAGCAGGACCGCGCCGAGCGCCGAGCCGACCACCGCGGTGGGCATGCCGGCCACGCCCAGGTGGACCAGGAGCAGGGGGACCGGGAACAGGCCCATCGAGTAGATGAGCATCTGGCGCCGGGTGGACTCGAGCCCGTGCTCGGCCGAGTGCACGACCAGGCCGGCCCGGGTGTACTCGTCCTGGCGGTAGATGCTGATGGCCAGGGAGTGGGGCACCTGCCAGAGGAAGAGCACCCCGAACAGGACCAGGGCGGGGGCGTCGATGGACCCGGTGGCCGCGACCCAGCCGATGACCGGCGGCAGGGCACCGGGGACGGCGCCGACCAGGACCGACAGGCTGCTGACGCGCTTCAGCGGCGTGTAGACCAGCACGTAGAGGACCAGGGCGGTGGCGGCGAGCAGGCCGGCCAGCGGGGGCGTCATGGCGGTGAGCAGGCCGATGCTGGCCAGGCTCAGCGCGACGCCGAAGACCAGCGCCAGCCGCGGGTCCATGCGCCGGCGGGGCAGGGGGCGCGTGGCGGTGCGCGCCATGTTCCCGTCGCTGTCGCGCTCCAGGTAGCAGTTGAGCACGTTGGCGCCGCCGACCACCAGGGTGGTGCCCAGGATGGCGGCGAGCGCGGTGGGCAGCGGGACCTCGACGGGCGCCAGGGACAGGGCGCCGCCCGCGGTGAACAGCACCAGGGAGGACAGGCGCGGCTTGGTGAGCGAGAGCAGGTCCCGCAGCAGGCCCGGGTCCCGCGTGAGGGTCCCGGTGGGCGTGGCGCTGGCCGCGATGGGCTGGTGCATTCCTTCCCCGTAGCTGGAGCCGGCCTTCTCACCGCGCTCCTGGCGCATGTCAAGGGCCGGGTCACCGTTCCGGTCCTGGCGACAGTGGGGTGCACAACAACTTTGCATGCGGCTTGCATCGGTCGTCTAACCGATGCTGGCGTGACACTTTGTCCGGGGTTAGCCGGTCGCCTCATTCCGGAGAGGTGCCACTTGAGCGCCGCGACCAACCACGAGCACCACGGCGAGGGCGAGCTGCCCTGCGAACCCGACGAGGTGCCCGTCAAGTTCCTGACCATCACGGCGGCCGGCGTGACCGCCGTGACGCTGGTGTTGATCGCGACCGCCGTGTGGCTGTTCGACACCACCAGCGCCTCGGAGCTGCGCGCGAAGGGCTACGACGTCGACGGACACGTGCCGGTCGCGGGCGCGTCGGCCGAGCCGGCGGCTCCCGCTGGAGAGGCCGGACACGAGTGACCTCCGCTCCGCCCGCTGGTCTCCGCGCCCGGCTGTCCGCCGGGCTGTTCGTTGCCTGCCTGGCGGTGGGCGGCGCGGAGGCGCGTGCGGTGGAGGCGGTCCCGGCCCAGCTCGACGGGATCACGGTGACCGAGCGCCTGGGCGCGGCGGTGAACCCCAACACCCTGCTGACCGACCACACGGGGCGGCAGGTGCGGCTGGGGCAGTACTTCGGCGACGGCAAGCCCGTGCTGCTGACGCTGAACTACTACGGCTGCGCCGTGCTCTGCAGCGTGCAGCTCAACGGCCTGGTCGCGGGGCTGCAGCAGCTCGACTGGGTGCCGGGTGACGAGTTCCGCATCGTCACGATCAGCATCGACCCCGACGACACCGCGCAGCTCGCCCAGGACAAGCGCAAGGCCTACCTCGACGCCTACGGGCGGGGGCAGGACGTCGACTGGCAGTTCCTGGTCGGCGACGCCGCCCAGGTGCAGGCGATCGCCGACGCGGTGGGCTTCGCCTACCGCTACGACGCCGAGCAGGACCAGTACGCGCACGCCGCGGCCATCATGCTGATGGCCCCCGACGCGACGGTCGCCCGCTACCTGTACGGGATCCAGTACTCGGGCCGCGACCTCAAGTTCGGCCTGATGGAGGCCGCGGCCGGCCGGGTGGGCAGCACGGCGGAGCGCCTGCTCCTGTCCTGCTTCCACTACGACGACTCGATCGGCCGCTACAGCCCATTCGCCTACGGAATCATGCGCCTGGGGGGCGCGGTGAGCCTGCTCATCGCCGCCGGCCTGGGCATCGTCCTCTGGCGCCAGGAGCTCTCCCCTCGCCGGGAGGGACCGGGCGCCGACCCACCGGAGCACACGTCGTGACCTTCGCTGCGTTCCTGCCGCTCCTCGCCGGTGCAAAGGCCCGGGCGGGAGACGCCATCCCCCTGACGCCGAAGTGGTGGCTGCCCGAGAGCGCCTCGACCTTCTCGCACAAGGTCGACACCACCTTCGCGCTGATCTACTGGCTGGACGTCTTCTTCTTCGTCCTCATCATCGGCGCCATGGCCTGGTTCACCATCGCCTACCGCCGCCGCAGCAAGGACCAGAAGACCAGCCCGGTGAAGGGCAACCACGCGCTCGAGTTCGCGTGGAGCTTCATCCCGGGGCTGTTCCTGCTGTCCTTCTTCGGCATGGGCTTCGTCACCTACATGGACATGCAGGTGCCGCCGGCCGACGCCATGGACGTGCGGGTCACCGGGCAGAAGTGGAACTGGTCCTTCGAGTACCCCGAGCAGGGGCTGCAGCTCGCCAGCGCCGACGGCCTGGTGGTGCCCAGCAACACGCCGGTGCGGCTGACGATCACCTCGGTGGACGTGCTGCACAGCTTCTACATCCCGGCCTTCCGGACCAAGAAGGACGCGGTGCCCAACCGCTACACCTCGCTGTGGTTCGAGGCCAAGGCCCCCGGTGAGTACCAGATCTACTGCACCGAGTACTGCGGGGACGACCACAGCCGGATGACCAGCAAGGTCATCGCCATGGAGCCCGCGGCCTTCCGCGAGTGGGTGGCCGGGCAGAAGAGCGCCTCGGCCAGCATGAGCCCGGTCGAGCGCGGACAGAAGCTGTTCACCGCGCAGGGCTGCGCCGGCTGCCACTCGATCGACGGCAGCACGCTGATCGGCCCGTCGCTGAAGGGCAAGTACGGGGCGAACGAGCAGCTCGCCGACGGCAGCAGCGTCGCCATCGACGACAACTACATCCGCGAGTCGATCCTGACGCCCAACGCGAAGATCGTCGCCGGCTTCGCCGGGCAGATGCCGCCCTACCAGGGCCGCCTGCAGGACGACGAGATCAGCGCGCTCATCGACTACATCAAGACCCTCAAGTAGGACCACGAGATGTCATCCACGACGGGCGACCTCGCCGCCGGCCACCACGGGCACGACCACGGGTCGTACCTGACCGCCAAGCGCGGCCTGATGAGCTGGCTGTTCACGCTGGACCACAAGCGCATCGGCATGATGTACCTGGGGTCCATCCTGACCTTCTTCCTGGTCGGCGGCCTGCTGGCCCTGGCCTTCCGGGTCGAGCTGGCCACGGCCGAGCCGGACCTGTTCACCGGAAGCACCTACAACCGCCTGTTCACGCTGCACGGCGCGATCATGGTGTTCCTGGTGCTGGTGCCGTCGATCCCGGCCTCGCTGGGCAACTTCCTGCTGCCCCTGATGCTGGGCGCCAAGGACGTGGCCTTCCCGCGGCTGAACCTGCTGAGCTTCCACATCTACATGCTGGGCGCGGCCTTCCTGGTCTTCACCCTGCTCGCTGGCGGCGTGGAGACCGGCTGGACCTTCTACACGCCCTACAGCTCGACGACGGACAGCGCGGTGGTCTCGGCGCTGATGGGCGCCTTCATCCTGGGCTTCAGCTCGATCCTGACCGGCATCAACTTCATCGTGACCATCCACAAGATGCGGGCGCCGGGCCTGACCTGGCTGCGGCTGCCCCTGTTCGTGTGGGCCTCCTACGCCACCAGCCTGATCCAGGTGCTGGCGACCCCGGTCATCGCGATCACGCTCTTCCTGCTCGTCTTCGAGCGGACCATGGGCATCGGGATCTTCGACCCGGCGCTGGGCGGCGACCCCGTCCTGTTCCAGCACTTCTTCTGGTTCTACAGTCACCCCGTCGTCTACGTGATGATCCTGCCGGCCTTCGGCGTCATCTCCGAGACGGTGTCGATCCACAGCCGCAAGCACATCTTCGGCTACACGGCCATCGCCGCCAGCTCGGTGGCCATCGCGGCCATCGGCTTCCTGGTCTGGGGCCACCACATGTTCGTCTCCGGCCAGTCCGAGCTGGCCGGCACCATCTTCAGCCTGATCACCTTCGGCGTGGCGGTGCCCACGGCGATCAAGGTCTTCAGCTGGGTGGCGACCATGTACAAGGGCAGCATCGAGCTGAACACGGTGATGCTCTACACGCTGTCCTTCCTGTTCATCTTCGCCATCGGCGGCCTGACCGGACTGTTCCTGGCGACGCTGGCCGTCGACGTGCACATGCACGACACCTACTTCGTGGTGGCCCACTTCCACTACGTGATGATGGGCGGCACGCTGATGGGCTTCATCGCGGGCATCCACCACTGGTGGCCCAAGATGACGGGCCGCATGTTCCCCGAGCTGCCGGCCAAGATCGGCGCGCTGCTGGTGTTCGTCGGGTTCAACCTGACCTTCTTCACCCAGTTCGTCGCGGGCTCCCGCGGCATGCCCCGCCGGTACCACGAGTACGCCCCGGAGTTCGAGACCTGGCAGTTCCTGTCCACGGTCGGCTCCTTCGTGCTCGCCGCGGGCCTGTTCCTGACGCTGTTCTACCTGCTGTGGTCGATGAAGGGCGGCGCCAAGGCTCCCAAGAACCCCTGGGAGGCCAAGACCCTGGAGTGGGAGACCGAGTCCCCCCCGATCGAGCACAACTTCGCTGGCCAGGTCATCTGCCGGACCGGGCCCTACGACTTCGACGAGATCGACACCTCGAGGGCCTGAGCACATGAGCAACGGAATCGAGAACGAGTCGGAGGTCGCCGCCGGGCACGCCCACGGTGATCACCCCGCCTTCCTGGCCCACCACTTCCACGACGCGCCGCAGCAGAAGTCCGCGGTCAAGTTCGGGATGTGGCTCTTCCTGGTGCAGGAGATCCTCTTCTTCGCCGGTCTGTTCATGGCGTACTTCGCGTTCCGCGCGCTGTACCCCGAGACCTGGCTGGCGGCGCACGAGCTGCTCGACAAGCGCATGGGCGCCTTCAACACCGTGGTGCTGCTGACCAGCAGCCTCACGATGGCGCTGGCGGTGCGCGCCTGCCAGCTCGACGACATCAAGGGCTGCGTGCGCTACCTGTGGATCACGATCGGCTGCGCCTTCGGCTTCATGATCGTGAAGTACTTCGAGTACTCCCACAAGTTCCACGTCGGCACGCTGCCGGGCAAGTTCTACACCTACGAGGGCATCGAGGGCGGCGCGCCCGAGCTGTTCTTCAGCGTGTACTTCATGATGACCGGCGTGCACGGCCTGCACGTGGTCATCGGCATCGGCATCATGCTGTGGATGATCATGGGCCCGCTGCGGCGCGGCAAGGTCAGCAGCCAGTACTACGCCCTGGTCGAGAACGTGGGCCTCTACTGGCACCTGGTCGACCTGATCTGGATCTTCCTCTTCCCCCTCCTCTACCTGGTGCGCTGAGGCCTCCGCCTCGCGCCAGACCCGGAGCGACCCTTGAGTTCCAGCCACGCCGCCGCCCCCTCGCACGGTCACGGGCACGACCACCCCGCGGGCGAGCACATCTCGTCGATGGGCACCTACCTGACCATCTTCGGGTTGCTGCTGATCCTGACGGTGCTGACCTTCGCGGTCTCCTACGCCGAGCTGCCCGGCAACTGGAGCATCATCGCGGCCATCGGCGTCGCCACGGTGAAGGCCGTGCTGGTCGCCGGCTGGTTCATGCACCTGAAGTACGACACGCGCTTCAACGTGCTGGTCTTCCTGTCGGCCTTCTGGTTCATGCTGGTCTTCTTCGGCTTCACCCTGACGGACCTGACCAGCCGCGGCGCGCTCTTCCAGAAGCTCGACAACCACACGCTGCACGCGGAGAAGGGCGCGAAGTACGGCGCGCCCGCGGTCCTCAAGGAGGGCGGCCACGGCAGCGAGGGTGGTCACGGCGGCGGGCACTGACGCGGCCGTGGGCGCACCGGAAGGCGACCACCCCCCGCCGGAGCCGGCGCGGCCCACCTGTCGGTGCGGGCACGACCGGGACCACTTCATGGTCTCGCCGGTGCCCCAGTACACGGGCCTGGACTGGGTGTGGGTGCTGCTGGGCATCACGACCATGCCCTTCGAGGTGCAGTTCCGCTGCCGCCGGTGCCAGCAGGTCTTCGACAAGACGCGGGACCCGGCGGTGATGCGGCGGGTGATCTGAGCGGGGCCGAACCGACGGCAGGGCGTCGCGCCCAGGGGCAGGCCCGGGGTCGGGTTGGTTAGGGGGCCGGGCCCCGCGCGGGACCCGCGCGACCTCCCCCGCTCCCTGGAGCCCCTCGTGAAAGCACCGCTTCGGATCGCCGTCACCGGCGCCGCCGGCAACATCGGCTACGCACTGCTCTTCCGGATCGCCTCGGGCGACTGCTTCGGCAAGGACCAGCCCGTCATCCTGCACCTGTTGGAGATCACCCCGGCGCTCAAGGCGCTCGAGGGTGTCGTGATGGAGCTGTCCGACGCGGCCTTCCCGCTGCTGCACGGCATCGTGACCAGCGACGACGCCAACGTCGCCTTCGACGGCGTGAACCGGGTCTTCCTGGTGGGCAGCCGCCCCCGCACGGCCGGCATGGAGCGCGCGGACCTGGTCAAGGTCAACGGCCCCATCTTCACGGGCCAGGGCAAGGCCATCAACGCCAAGGCCGCCAGCGACGTGCGCGTGGTCGTGGTGGGCAACCCCTGCAACACCAACGCGCTCATCGCGATGGCCAACGCGCCGGACGTGCCGCGCGAGCGCTTCAGCGCCATGACCCGCCTGGACGAGAACCGCGCCAAGGCCCAGCTCGCCGGCCGGCTCGGCGTCACCGCCGGGCAGGTCACGAACATGGGCATCTGGGGCAACCACGGCCCGACCATGTTCCCCGACTTCGCCAACGCGAAGATCGGCGGCAAGCCGGTGCTCGGCCAGGTGGACGAGGCCTGGCTCAAGAGCGAGTTCATCTCCACGGTCGCCACCCGCGGCGGCGCCATCATCAAGGCCCGCGGGGCCAGCAGCGCCGCCAGCGCGGCCGCCGCCGCCATCGACCACATGGCGACCTGGGAGTTCGGCACGGCGCCGGGCGACTGGACCAGCATGGCCATCGCCAGCAAGGGCGAGTACGGCGTGCCCGAGGGCCTGATCTTC
Organism: Myxococcota bacterium; assembly: GCA_023150805.1. Classification (GTDB taxonomy): domain Bacteria; phylum Myxococcota_A; class UBA796; order UBA796; family UBA2385; genus UBA2385. Next base: position 35,623 of record JAKLKF010000013.1, read on the forward strand.
TCCTACCCGGTCACCGTGAAGGGCGGGCAGTGGAGCATCGTCGAGGGCCTGGAGCTCGACGCCTTCGCCAAGGGCAAGATCGCCGCGAACTTCGCCGAGCTGGAGGAGGAGCGGGCGGCCGTCGCCGACCTGCTCTGATCGCGACAGCAGGCCGGGACATCCATGTCCCATCGGGCCCGGGGGTGGGGTGTTCGCGCCCCGGCCTCGGGCCCGTCCTGCGTCCGGAGGGCGGCCCGGGGGGGACCGAGTGGGGACCGGGGCCGGCGGAATGTGGAGGCGGGGGGCTTGTCATCGTCCATGACAACCGGCATGCTTCTTGCGAACGGCTGACAAGCCCACCACCGCTCAAGGCTGACCTGCGCTCGGCCCCTGGAGACCGGAAATGCACCTGGCCCGCCTCCCTCGCGTGCTCCTCCTCCTCGCCCCTGTCGTCGCGACCGCCTGCAGCGACCAGGGCTTCCACGTGTCCGAGCCCAACGAGGACGGGGCCGTGCCCGCGATGCTGGTCGACCCCGGCCGCATCGACTTCGGCACGCTGGGGCAGGCCGACGAGGCGGTGGTCAAGACCTTCACCATCAGCAGCGTCGGGGGCATGGACCTGACGGTGCACGACGTCGAGCTGCTGGGCGACGCGGGCAGCTTCACCCTGCTCAGCGAGCAGACCTCCTTCGTGCTGCCCCCGGGCACCAGCCAGGAGATCGAGGTCGCCTTCTCCCCCCTGGGCTCCTACGACCAGATGGGCCAGGCGGTCGTGAGCAGCGACGATCCCCTCAACCCCGAGGCCCTGGTCGAGCTGGTGGGCGCGGGCGCGGTCCCCGAGCTGGCGATCCAGCCCGACCCGGTCAGCTTCGGCACGGGCTACATCGGCTGCACCGAGGACACCGACGTCTACCTGAGCAACGTCGGCAACGACGTGCTCATCGTCACCAGCATCGGCTACGAGGGCGACGAGGAGGGGGCCTTCACCGAGCTGTCCTCGCCCTCGCTGCCGCTCACGCTGCAGCCGGGGGAGTCCGGCCAGATCCTGCTCTCCTTCCTGCCCATGGCCGAGCGCACCTACACGGGCAACCTGGTGGTCGAGAGCAACGAGCCCCTGGGCGTGCGCGAGGCGGCCATCGACGGCACCGGCGAGTACGCCGGCGACTACACCGACACCTGGGAGATCCCCGCCGATCCACCGTCGGACATCATGTTCCTGGTCGACCAGTCGGGCTCGATGGACGACAACCAGCGGCTGCTGGGCGACAACTTCTCGACCTTCATCACCTCGCTGACGACCTACACCACCGACTGGCAGGTCATGGTCGTCAACGATGACGACGGCTGCAACAACAGCGGGATCCTGACCCGGTCGACGACCGGCTACGCCAACACCTTCAGCACCGCCGTCACGCGCGGGGGCGGCGCCTACACCGAGGCGCTCTTGACCCCCGCGGCCAACGCGGTGGACAAGACGGACGGCGGAGAGTGCAACGCCGGCTTCATGCGAGAGGAGGCCATCCTCCACATCATCATGGTCAGCGACGAGCCCGAGCAGTCCCCGGGCGCCTGGCGGACCCTGGTCGACCGCATCATCGCCAAGAAGGGCTCGGAGTCCAGCGTGCGCCTGTCGGCCATCGCCGGCCCGTCCAGCGGTGGCGGCGGCTGCGCCGACCCGGGCACCGGCTACATGGAGGCCGTCGGGGCGACCGGCGGCGTCTACCTGAACATCTGCGACAACTGGGCGACCCCGGCGAACATGGCCACCCTGGCCGAGGCCAGCGTCTTCCAGGACACCTTCGCGCTCACCCGGACGCCGGTGCCCGAGACGGTGTGGGTCGAGGTCAACGGGACGCCCCGCACGACGGGCTGGACCTACGACGCAGGCACCAACTCGGTCGTGTTCAGCAGCTCGATCCCGACCGAGGGCGACCAGGTCGACATCCACTACTCGGGCAACGCCACCTGCGACTGAGCGCGCACGGGCTGCGGCGGGGCGGCACTTGACGGCGCGGCCGCGACCGTGTCCGATGGCGCGGTGAGCGGGAGCCTGACCATCGTCGGCCTGGGGCCGGCCCGAGCCGAGCACGCGACCCTCGAGGCGCGGCAGGTGCTGGAGCAGGCGGCGGCCCGGCCCGCGCGGGTGCGCGCCTACGGCCTGGCCCACGTGCGGGAGCTGGTGGCCGAGCTGGCCCCGGGCCTGCACGTGCGGCCGCTGGACTACCTGTACGGCTTGCCGGGGGTGGACCGCCCCACCGCCTACCAGGACCTGGCCCGGATGCTGGTGCGGCGCGCCTTCGACGACGGCGTCGACGTGCTGTACCTGGTCGCCGGCAGCCCGCTGTTCATCAACGACGCGGTCCTGCTCGCCCGCCGGCTCTGCGCCGCCCGCGGCCTTCCGCTGCGCCTGGTGCACGGCATGTCCTTCGTCGAGATCGTGCTGGGGCGCGTCTACTGGACCGGGCACCGCGGCCTGCAGCTCTACTCGGCCTGGAACGTCGCGCGCGACGGCGTGCTCCTCTCGCCCGAGGCGCCGGCCCTGCTCTGCCAGCTGGGCGAGTTCAGCTCCGGCGGCGACGCGCTCGACGTCGCGGGCAGCCGCGGCCTGCTGGCCGAGCTGCGCGACCGGCTGGCGACCCGCTACCCGCCCGACCACCCCCTGGTCGTGCTGTCCTCCTCGGGGCACCCCGACTACCACGCGCTCGCCCGCGCTGTGTCGCTGGGGGCCCTGGCCGACGAGGAGGTCCCCGTCTACAGCAACCTCTGGGTGCCGCCGCTGCACGCAGACGCCACCGAGCGCGAGGTGGCCCCTGCCTGAGCGCCCCCCCCTCGATCCGGCCGTCGCCGTCCTGCCGCTGGAGCTGCTGCCCACGGGGCCCTTCCCGCCGTGGGGGCCGGCGCTGCGAGGCAACAGCCTGGACCTGGGCGCCCGGATGCGGGACCAGCTCTTCAGCCGGCGCACCCTGTGGGGCCCGGTCCGGAAGCTGCTCCAGGCCCGGCTGGCGCACGCGCTGGAGGGCCAGCAGTGGTCCCGCGCCGGCGAGCTGATGAGCCTGTGGCTGGACACCTGGCCGGTCGGCGCCGCCGTCGAGCCGGCCCTGTCGGCCTGGCTCGCGCTCCCGGCCGCCGGGGACCTGGCCGTGCTGGCCCGCGCCTCGGAGCTGGCCTGCGCCGCGCTGGGCTGGCAGACGCAGCCGGGCACGCCCTGGCCGCAGCCCTCGGCGGCCTGGATCCGCGAGCAGGTCGAGGGGCGACCGGTCCACCTGCGCACCCGCGGGCCCGACGACGGGCGCCAGCTCGTCTCCGCGGCGCTGGGGGTCGAGGCCGCGCCGGAGGAGGTGGACCTGCACCTGCCCGCCGTGGCCGAGCTGCCCGGCGAGGCCCTGGTCGCGCGGCGGGCCGAGCTGGCCGCGGCCCTGGTGCGCGGCGAGCTGGGGGCGGTGCGCTTGACCACGCCGCTGCCGCCGACGCCGGCGGCGCGCCTGGCCCTCGCCGAGCTTCGGCTGGAGGGCGATCACCAGCGGGCCTTCGAGGCCTGGGGCCGCGCCGGGCTGCGGGTCGAGGGGGTCGCGACCTGGTCGGAGCTGCTCCAGGCCGCCCCCGCTGGCGAGGATGGCCCGGTGCTCCAGGCCACGGCCGACGCGCTGCTGGCGCCGGGCACGCCCGGCTCACTTCGCCGCGGCGAGCTGGCGGACACCGGCTGGCTGCTGTGGGAGGCGCCCTTCTCGCCGATCCCGGTCCACCCGGTCGCGGTGGCCTGCCTGCGCGCCCTGGACGGTGAGCGCGACGCCGCCGCCGTCGCCGCCGAGGTCGGCGGGCCCCCCGACCAGGTCCGCGCCGTGCTCGCCGAGCTGGTCCAGCTCGGCGCCGCCACCGCGACCTGAGCGGGCCGGTCAGCCGCCCCGGACCTGCCGGAAGGCGTCCACCGCCGCGGCGACGTCCTCGTCGTCGATGTCCAGGTGGGTCACCAGCCGGAGCCGCGAGGGGCCGACCGCGTTGCAGAGGACCCCGCGCGCGCGCAGCGCCTCCACGGTCGCGGGGGCGTCCTCCACCTCGACGTAGACCATGTTGGTGGGGGCAGGGGAGGGGGCCAGGCCCAGGCCCCGCAGCCCCGCGGCGAGGTCCGCCGCGCGGGCGTGGTCGAGGGCCAGCCGCTCGACGTGGTGGTCCAGCGCGTACAGGCCGGCCGCAGCCAGGAAGCCGGCCTGGCGCATCCCGCCGCCCAGGGCCTTGCGCACCCGCCGGGCGCGCCCGATCAGCGCCGCCGGCCCGCAGAGCAGGCTGCCCACCGGCGCCCCCAGGCCCTTGCTCAGGCAGAAGGCGACCGTGTCGTAGCCCCGGGCGCGGCGGTCGGCGGGCACGCCGGTCGCGACGACGGCGTTCCACAGGCGGGCGCCGTCCATGTGGGTCGCAGCACCGGCGGCGTGGGCCACCGCCGCCACCTGGTCCAGGGCGGCCAGGGACCAGGGCGTGCCCCCGCCACGGTTGCTGGTGTCCTCCACGCAGACCAGGGTCTGCGGGGCGACGTGCACGTCCGGCCCCCGGAAGGCGGCCTGCACCTGGGCCGGGTCGAGCGCGCCGTCGACCCCGGGCAGCAGCCGCAGCAGCACCCCGGAGATCATCGCGGCGGCGCCCGCCTCGTAGTGGAAGGGGTGGGCGCCCGCCTCCAGGATCACCTCGTCGCCGGGCTGCGTGTGGCAGCGGATCGCGACCTGGTTGGCCATGGTCCCGCTGGGCAGGAACAGCGCCGCCTCCTTGCCCAGCCGCTCGGCGGCGACGGCCTCCAGGCGGTTGACCGTCGGATCCTCGCCGTACACGTCGTCGCCGACCTCGGCCGCGAACATCGCCTGTCGCATCGCGGCGGTCGGCCGCGTGACCGTGTCGCTGCGCAGGTCGATCACGGGGCCACCCGGCGGACGAGCGAGGGCAGGTAGCTGTCGGGCACCGGCACGCCGCACAGGTCGAGCACGGTGGCGCCGATCTGCGCCAGCCCGCCCAGCCGCGCGCCGGGCGAGGGGCTCTGGAGCCGCCAGGTGCCGGTGGGGTCCAGCAGCACCACCGGGACCGGGTTGAGCGAGTGGGCCGAGCTGGGCACCCGCTGCCCCTGCGCGTCGAGCTGGTAGCCACCCTTCTTGGCGGGGCGGAACATCTCGTCGGCGTTGCCGTGGTCGGCGGTGAGCAGCAGCGCGCCGCCGGCCTGCACCGTGGCCGCCACCAGCTCGCCCACGCAGCGGTCGACCACCTCGACGGCCTGCACCGTGGCGGCCAGGTCGCCGGTGTGCCCGACCATGTCGCCGTTGGCCAGGTTGACGCGGACGTGGTCGTAGCGGCCCGAGCGGATGGCCGTCGCGGCGACCTGGGTGACCGCCTCGGCCGACATCGCCGGGGCCTGGTCGAAGCGGACCGGAAGCGAGGGCTCCTCGTACCGCTCCTCGCCCGGGGGGGCCTCGCTCTTGTTGCCGTTGAAGAAGTAGGTCACGTGTCCGAACTTCTGGGTCTCGCTGGTGGCGAAGGTCCGCAGCCCGGCCGCGGACAGCCGCTCGGCCACGGTGTCGGCGATGGCCGGCGGGCGCACCAGGTACGAGGGCGGCACGTGCAGGTCGCCGTCGTACTCCATCATTCCGGCGAAGGAGACCACGGGGGCGGGGCGCCCGCCGGGGCTGGCCCGGTCGAAGGCGGCAAGCCCCGGCTCGGTGAAGGCCCGGCTCACCTCGATGGCGCGGTCGCCGCGGAAGTTGAAGAGCAGCACGGCGTCGCCGTCGTGCATGCCGTCGTAGTCGCCGACGACGAAGGGCGGCAGGTACTGGTCGTCGACCTTGGGGTCGGCGTCGTAGGCGGCCTGGATCGCCGCGCAGGCCGAGGGGAAGCGCGCGCCGACGGCGTGCACGTGGCAGTCCCAGCCGCGCTTGACCATGGGCCAGTCGGCCTCGTAGCGGTCCATCGTGATCCGCATCCGGCCGCCGCCGCTGCCGACGGCGCAGTCGCCGGGAAGCGCGGCCAGCTCGGCCTCCAGCGGGGCGAACCAGGTGAGCGCGCTGCGCTGGGCCACGTCGCGGCCGTCGGTCAGGCCGTGGACCCGCAGGCGGCGCACGCCCTCCTGGGCCGCGCGGTGGATGAGCGCCCGCAGGTGCTCGACGTGGCTGTGCACGTTGCCGTCGCTGACCAGCCCGAGCAGGTGCAGGGTGCCGCCCGCCCGGCAGGCGGCCATCGCCTGGGCCCACGCCTCGCTCCGCCAGATCTCGCCGCTGTCGATGGCGGCGTTGACCAGCTTGGCGCCCTGGTCGAAGACCCGGCCGGCGCCCATGGCGTTGTGGCCGACCTCGCTGTTGCCCATGTCCTCGTCGCTGGGCATGCCGACCGCCGTGCCGTGGGCCTGCAGCAGGCCCCAGGGCTGGTCCGCCAGCAGGGCGTCGAGGTGGGGGGTCCGGGCGAGGAAGACCGCGTCGCCGTCGTCGCGGCGGCCCCAGCCGACGCCGTCGAGGATGAGCAGGACCACGGGACGAGGGGGCATCGGGCGCTCCGGTCAGGAGGGGCTGCATGGCTATCGCGGCGCGTGGCCACGCTGTCGGGCTGCGACCGGCCGGCGCGATAGGTGGGGCGTCCTCGGAGGCGGCATGCCGGCACAGCGGGTCGTGGTCATCGGCGGAGGCATCACCGGCGCGCTGTGCGCCTGGGAGCTGCAGCGGGCGGGGCACGCGGTGACCCTGCTGGAAGCCCGGCACATCGGCGCCGGCTCGTCCTCGCGGACCGCGGCGGGCATCCGCCAGCAGTTCTCGACCCCCGAGACCGTGCTCGGCATGCGCTACTCGGTCGACCTCTACCGGCGCTTCCCCGAGCTGGTGGGCGGCGAGCGCAGCCCCCTGGTGCAGAACGGCTACCTCTTCCTGCTGGAGGGGGACCCGGCGTGGGAGGCGGCGGCCGGCCGGGTGCAGGTGCAGCGCGCGGTCGGGCTGGCCGAGGTCGAGCTGCTCCGGCCGCAGGAGACGGTCGAGCGCTTCCCCTGGGTCGACGGCGAGCGGATCTCGGGCGCGACCTGGTGCCCGACCGACGGCTTCCTGCGCCCGGAGATCGTCTACAACGACGCGCTGGAGGCCGCCCGCCGCGACGGCGCGGCGATCCACCAGGGCGCCGAGGTGGACGCGGCCCGGCACCAGGGGGGGCGGATCCAGGCGGTGCAGGCGCGCGGCCAGTGGTTCGAGGGCGACCTGTTCATCGACGCGACCAACGCCTGGTCGCCGCGGCTGGGCCGGCTGCTGCGGGCCACCGACCTGCCCATCGCCCCGCTCAAGCGCTACCTGTGGTTCCTCGAGCGCGGCGAGGCGATGGACCCGGCCACCCTCCAGGCCATGCCCCTGGTCATCACGCCCCCGGGCGCCTACTGCCGCCCCGAGAACGCCGGCTCGCTGATGGCCGGCTTCGCCCACCCCGCCGAGCCCGAGCCGGACTTCGACTACGATGACCAGGACCGGGTCGAGCCCGCCTTCTTCCACCGCGCCGGGGCCGAGGGCAAGGCGGTCGAGGCCTGGCTGGCCCTGGCCGCGTACCTGCCGGCGGTGGGCGAGTTCGCCGGCATCACGGCCACGACCTGCGGCTACTACGGCACCACGCCGGACCACAACCCCTTCCTGGGCTTCGACCCGGTGGTGCCCAACCTGCTGCGGCTGGTCGGCTTCTCCGGCCACGGCGCGATGTTCGGCCCCTTCTCCGCCGCGGTGGCCCTGGCCCTGGTCGAGGCCGGCCACGACCTGCCCGAGATCCGCGTGCTGGGACGCAGCGCCTCGCTCGCGCCCTTCCGGCTGGACCGCCCGCTGTCCGGGCACGGCGAGCGCATGGTGATCTGAGCCGGCCCCAGCGCCGCGGGGGCCGGTGAACTGACGGTGACCGTGGCCTGCCGGCGGCGGGCCCGGCGGGGCCTGTGTTAGCTGCGCTGCCCCTCTGCCCCGGACGGACCGACCCGATGACCCGCGCCGCCCCCTCGCCCGCCGGCATCCCCGAGCCCACCGACGACGAGCTGCGCCTGGCCTACCGCGTGGCCGTGCGCTCCCGCTCGACCGAGGAGCACATCGTGCGCCTGGTCAGCCGGGGCGAGGTGAAGTTCGCCATCTGGGGCCCCGGCGAAGAGGTGCACGGCACGGCGACGGCCCTGGCCCTGTCCCGGCTCACGGACCCCGCCCGCTTCGGCGTGGTGCCGCACTACCGCTCGGGCAGCCTGTGCGCGATGTGGTGCGAGCTGAACGGCCGCGAGGGCTTCACGCTGGACGTGCTGCGCCAGCAGTTCAGCAAGTCCACCGACGCGATGAGCGGCGGCCGCCAGATGGTCTACCACCTGGACATCCGCGAGGTCGGCATCCTGCCCGTGCAGAGCCCGGTCGGCATGCAGCTGGGCAAGGCGGCCGGCTACGCGATGGGCTTCAAGGTCAAGGGTGTCACCGACGCGCTGACCCTGGGCATCGTGGGCGACGGCACCACGGCCGAGGGCGACCTGCACGACGCGATGAACGCGATCAGCGTCTGGTCGCTGCCGACCATCGTCATGGTGACCGACAACGGCGTGGCGATCAGCACCCGGCCAGACGAGGGGCGGGGCATCAAGGACTTCGCCGCCTACGCCGCCAGCTTCGGGGTGCGCTTCTTCTCCTGCGACGGCCGGGACTTCTGGCAGGTCCACGCCACCTCCTACGAGTGCGCCCGCTACGTGCGGGACGAGCAGAAGCCGGCCTTCCTCTACGTGCACTCGCTGCCGCGCTTCAACGGCCACAGCTCGGCGGCCGACGTGACCTTCGACCTGGGCCAGCAGGACCCGCTGGTCGCCTTCGGCCAGGCGCTGGTGCGCCGCGGCGTGCTCCAGGCCGAGGACGTGCTCAAGCGCGTGCCCGGCGAGGGGCGCGACTTCTTCGCCCACCACGCCCTGGGCGCCGTCATGCAGGCCGAGGACGAGGTCGTCTCCGCGCTCATCGAGAAGGTGCGCTTCGAGCCGGACCCCTTGCCCGACCGCCTGTTCGACCACGTCTACCCGGCCTTCCCCTCCGTGCAGGAGACGCCCGGCCAGGGCCAGACCCACGTCACCTACGGCGGCGCCATCCGGGCGGCGATCGACCACATCATCCAGCGCCACAACGGCGTGCTGTGGGGCCAGGACGTCGGCCGCCTGGGCGGCGTGATGCAGGCCACGGCGGGGCTCAAGGCCCGCCACCCCGACAAGATCATCGACGCGCCGCTCAACGAGCCGCTCATCCTGGGCACCGCCTGCGGGGCGGGCTTGCACCCCGACCTGGTGGTGATGCCCGAGATCCAGTTCGGCGACTACACGCTCAACGCCTTCCACTGGCTGGTCCACATGGGCAACCTGTACTGGACCACCGCGGGCAACAGCCGCTTCGCCACCATCCTGCGCACGCCCACCGACCCCTTCGGCGGCGGCGCGGTCTACCACTCGATGTCGATCGACGGCTACTTCACGCCCATCCCCGGCCTGGTCGTGATCATGCCCTCGACCTCGTGGGACGTGTACGGCCTGCTGATGACGGCCGCCGAGTACAAGGGCCCGGTCGTGTGCCTGGAGCCCAAGTGGATGTACCGGCAGACGCTGGGCCCCGCCTTCCCCGGCGAGCCCACCGACAGCCAGGAGATCGCCGCGCTCAAGAAGTCGATCATGCGCGGCGAGATCCCGCACATCGACCCCGAGCTGCGCGTGCCCTTCGGCAAGGCGGCCACCCGGCGGACCGGCAGCGACGTGACCGTCGTCGCCTGGGGCCGCGCGGTGTGGACGGCGATGCACGCCGCCCAGGAGCTGGCTCGCGAGGGCGTGCAGGCCGAGGTGATCGACCTGCGCACCCTGGTGCCGCCCGACCTGGAGACCGTCGCCGCCTCGGTCGCGCGCACCGGCCGCCTGGTCGTCGCCGCCGAGGACCGCTCCTTCGCCGGCTTCGTGCGCAGCATCCAGGGTGCGATGGTCGAGCGCTTCCCCGGCCTGCCCACCCGGGCGCTCGGGCAGAAGAACGTGCCCGGCATCGCCCAGTCCCTGGTGCTCGAGGACGCCACCGTGCTCACCTGGCAGGACGTGGTGGACGGCGTGCGCGCGGTCATGGAGACGCGGATCGCGGCCAGCGCGGCGGCGGGCTGGAGCTGGATCCCGCCGCGGTACTTCCTGGGCTGAGCGCGCGGGGGGCGCGGGGTGACGGCGGAAAGATCCAGGATACTCGTGGATAGATCCCGAGGTGTCTGTGGATCTTCTGCTCCGGATGGTGGTGCTCCTGTACGTCCTCGGCTGCGGGGACGCCGACGGACCTGACGCGGCGGACGGGGGCGGCGCGGACGGGGGCGGCGCGGACGGGGGCGGCGCGGACGGGGGCACAGTCGACGCCGCGGATGTCGACGACGACGGGGATGGTTGGACGGAGCGCCAGGGGGACTGCGTGGACGACGACCCGGCGGTGCTGCCGGGCGCGGCCACCTTCACCGCCATCCACAGCGGCTTCTGGGTCCAGGAGCTGGGCGCCGAGACCAGCGAGCCGACCCTGGGCGACCTCGACGGCGACGCTGTGCTGGACCTGGTCTTCACCATCCCCGGCGAGGCGTCGTTGCAGGTCTGGCTCGGGCGGGGCGACGGGACCTTCGCGTGGAGCACGACCTTCAGTCCACCGGTGGCGCCGGGGGTGTCGGTGGTGGCCGATCTCGACGGCGATGGCCTGGCCGACCTGGCCTGGGCCAACGGCGCGGGGGACGTCGTCGTCCACCTGGGGGTGGGCGCGGGCGCGCTGGATGGGTCGGGCATCGCCACCCGCAGCGGCTGCCCGTCCGTCCTCGACCTGGCGGCGGCCGACCTCGATGGCGACGGCGCCGTCGACCTGGTGGCGGGGTGTGACGGCCTGGATGCCCTGGCGCTGTGGGGTGACGGCAGCGGGACCTTCACGCCCGAGACCCTCCCGGCGCGCGGCTACGAGCTGGTGGTGCACGACCTGGACGGGGACGCGGACCTCGACATCGCGCTGGGAGGGGGCACCTCGCTGCTCACCCTGCTGCTCCACGAGGGCGGCCGGGACTTCACCGCTCGCTCCGAGGTGCTGGCCGGCGTGGGCACCAGCCTGGCGGGGGCGGACATCGACGCCGATGGGGACGTCGACCTGGTCGCGGCGGTGGGCTCGTCGAACTCGCTCGAGGTGTGGTCCAACGACGGCGCCGGGGGGCTCAGCTTCGGGTTGAGCGGCGGTCCCGACGACTTCGATGGCTCCAACTACTACGACCTGGTCGCGGTCGACGTGGACGGCGACGGCGACCAGGACGTGGCGGCGCGCGTCGGCAGCGGGAGCTACCTGTTTCGCGCCGATGGCGGCGCGCTGGCCTACGACGGGTGGACGAGCGGGCAGAGCTGGGGGGGAACGCTGTCGGCGCTGGCGGCGGGGGATGTCGACGGCGACGGGCGGGACGACCTGGCCCTCACCACCCGCGAGGAGACCTGGGTCGCGGTGGCGCGTGGACAGGACGATGGCGCCTTCGGGGACGCGATCTGAAAGGAGCACGAGGCGCTGGGCCCCACGGCCATGGGGGACCTGGACGGGGATGGCCTGGACGACCTGGTGGGCATCGCCGCCGCCTCTGTCGGCGTGGAGTCGCGGGTGCAGATCCTGCGCTCGACCGGGGCGTCCCTGGTGCTGACGGGTGAGCATGGCCCGGGTACGGACTTCCACAGCGTGCAGCTGGTGGACCTGGATGCGGATGGCCACCTCGACGTCGTCGCATCGGGGCGAGGGGAGACCAGCCCCACGCCCTCCGTCGTGGTGCTGTGGATGGACGGGGACGCCGGAATCGCCGAGGTCACCGAGCTCCGTCCGTTCCGGTACAGCGACTCGGTGGGCGTCGGCGACGTCGACGAGGACGGCTTCCTCGACCTGGTCGTCCCCGATGTGCTCACCGAGGGGGGCGCCCTGGTCCTGCGGGGCGACGGCGCCCGCTCCTTCACGGAGGGGCCCGTGGTCGCGAAGGGCACCTCCGTCGGCAGCCTGCACCTCGCCGAGCTCACGGGTGACGGTCACCTCGACCTGGCCCTGGGGCAGGCCGGCTCCCTGTCGGTGCTGGCGGGGGATGGCTCCGGCGGCTTCTCGGAGACATTCCGCGAGTCCGCGGAGGTCTCGCTGCTGGCCACGGCGGACCTGGACCACGACGGGGACCTCGACCTGCTCGGCCTGGACTCCTACCTGATGTGGGCGTGGTTCAACGCCGGCGACGGCCGCGCCTTCACGGCCAGCCGGGTCGGGCCCGAGTCGACGACCTGGTGCGCCGTCCTGGGGGACCTGAACGCAGACGGCCGCACCGACCTGGTCGAGCGGTTCTACGCGGCGGGCGGAGAGGGGGTCTTCCTCCACACCCCCGACGGCCTGGTCGCGTCGGGGGTGCTGCAGGTCTCCGCCGGCCTGGGGACCGCCTGCTCGATCGCCATCGGGGACCTGGACGGTGACTCCACCGTGGAGCTGGTCGAGTCCACGGGGTCGGGCCTGGTGCTCTTCGACGGGGCGTGCGACGAGTAGGCGCCGCCGGGCGCGTCGGGAAACGACGAGACCCCCCAGGTCTTGCGGCCTGGGGGGTCTGTCTTGGCACCGGTGGTGTCGGTCGGGGACGCCCCTTCAGAGTGTCTCGCGACGTCGTGGATGCGGGGCGCTCCACCCTTGCGGGTGAGGTGCCGTCGCGGCCTTCTGGAGTTGGCTGACCTTCAGGGGGGTGCGCCGGTGCCCCTTGCGGGGTGCGTGGCGCGGGCCGTCCTGGATCGCGGGTCGTGGGCCTTTCCCGCCGCCCGCCTTGTCCTTGGCCCGACCGCTCTCGCGGTGGGGGGGGACTTCGCGGGTCCATCCAGGGGGCCATCCGGGTTTGCGCCCGGAGGGTGTGCGCCCCTCGTGGTCGTTGGCCTCTCCATCGAAGACACGTCCTGCTCCCCGGGGGGAGCCGACGCGCGGTCCGGGATCCGTGTTCCGCCTGCCTCTCGCGAGGCCGACAGCGTCGGTCCGGACTCCTCTCATGGGGTTCGTCTCAAAGATGCCCCTCCGTCGACATCCAGCGTGCGCGTCCACTCCCGGCGCGTCGCGACCGGCCCGTCCCTCGCCCGGCGAGGTCCGGCGGTTGCTCCCCGGTGGTCACAGGTCACCCTGTGGCTCCGTGGGGGCTTCGCGGCGTGCCATCGGCCCCGGGATGCCACTCCCGGCGCTCGTTCCGCCCTTGCCGTTTCTCACGACTTCGGCGGCTTGCTCCGCACACGCGGTGCAGGTCTGTTGCACCCTGCAGCCGACCATGGGGTTCGCCTGGTTGCAGGCTTCGCTCCGATCCGGGTCCGTCGCGACAGGTGTCGGCCGAAGCCAGACACCGCCGGGCGGGGATCGAGGCGGGCCTCCATCTCTGGAGGTTCGGGAGGTCGGCGCCCAGCGGCCCTTGCGGGCATGGGGTGGAGCGTGCACGCGCCCGGGACCGAGGTCCTGGTCGCGTGGGTGGGTCGCTGCGCGACGTGGGTCGAGGGGGTCCGAAGACCCGCCTGCCGACGCCGGCCGGGGTCGAGGTCGGGGCCGAAGCCACCGGCTCTACCCGTGCCGACCTTCGAGGGTCACGGCGCCGAAGCGCTGCTTCTCGAAGTCGGTGCGGTCCACCGCTCCTGCTGTGTCCTCCCGCGCCCTTCCCTCAGGCGCGGTCACCCTTCGGAGCCTTTCCCTCGTCCACAGCCGTACCGCGTCACCGCGGCCGTTGCCCTCTCGACGTTTCCAGCGCCCGGTCCGACCTTGCCTTCGCCGTTGCCAGCGTCCGCCGTCCTGTCCGTGCGCCCCGCGTCCCCAGGGCCTTGCTCCATGGCCGAGTCCGTTGCCGCCTGCCCGCTTGCGCGAGGCCGGCAGCCCGATGCTCCCTTGGGCTTCCCGCTCTGCTCGCTTCGCCACCCCGCTCCCGGGGGAGAGGGCGCTGCTGCGAGAGAGCGACTGACGTCAAAGAGCCAGCCGGTTGGGCTCGTTCGGTCGGGCCGACCGTCCTTCCCGGTGCCGCGAGAAGTATATGCACGAGCCGTGCCAACTCTGGGCCAACGGAATTCCGAGCACTTGCGATGGGAGAGGGTGGGAAACCGGCTTCCCAATCGCCGCGCAGCGCAGCCGCAGACCTCGCCTCCCGCTCGCGGAGCCCTCGCTCGACGACCCCCACGAAACCTTGCTCCGCGTGGGTTCAAGCCTCGTCTGCCCAATGGGAAGCAAGCTTCCCAACCGCCTCAGAGGCCCAGGACCAGGCCCACGCCGGGGAACCAGCGCTGGATCAGCTCCGGCCCGTGCAGCAGCCAGATCATGCCGGCCAGCGCCAGGAAGGGGCCGAAGGGCAGCGCGGCACGCAGCCCCTGCCCGCGCAGCAGGGCCACGGGCACGCCGACCAGCGCTCCGGCCACCGAGGCCACGAAGAGCACGAAGGGCACGGCCGGCAGTGCGCCCAGGAAGGCCCCCATCATCGCCAGGAGCTTGACGTCGCCGAAGCCCATGCCCTCTTCGCGCCGGACGACCCAGTACAGGCCCATCACCGACCCCAGCACGCCGCCGCCGGCCAGCGCCCCGACCACGGCCTGCTGCCAGCCGACCGCCACCAGGGGCCCGTCGTAGCCCAGCCAGGCCAGCAGCGCGGCGGCCGCGACGCCGGCGGGGACCGCGTACACGCTCAGCTCGTCGGGGATGATGTAGTGGCGCACGTCGATGAAGGTCTGGGCGATGAGCATCGCCGCGAAGAGGAAGACCACCAGGAAGGCGGCGAGGTGCGGCAGGTCGTAGTGCTCGGGGCCCGGCACCACGCGCTGGAAGAGCAGCCACGCGACCAGGCCCGTGAGCAGCTCGATCACCGGGTACAAGGGCGAGATGGGGCTCTTGCAGGCCCGGCAGCGCCCCCGCAGCCACAGCCAGGCCAGCACCGGCACGTTGTCGTAGGGCCGGATCGGCGTGCCGCAGGCCGGACAGGCGCTGCCCGGCCACACCACCGAGCGATCCTCGGGCATCCGCGCGATGACCACGTTGAGGAAGCTGCCGACCACGAGGCCCAGCGCCAGGGCGAAGCCACCGAGCACGAGGTGGACGCTCTCGGGGCTCAAGCGCAGGCCGCCAGCGCCCCGGAGAGCGCCTCCAGCAGGCGCGCCACGTCGGCCTCCGACAGGTCCTCGTGGCAGGGCAGGGCCAGCGCCTCGTCGCAGAAGGCGGCGGCCCGCGGGGTCGCCGCCCGCGCCCGGGCCAGGTCCCCGCCGATCACCTCCTGGGCGGACATGGGCAGCGGGTAGTACACCGCGGTGAGCACGCCCCGGCGCTGCAGCTCGGCCTGCAGACGGTCGCGGCGGGGGTGGCGGATCACGTAGACACTGACGGGACTGCCGGGGTCGCGGGGCAGGGCCAGGTCCCCCAGCAGCGCGTCCAGGCGCGCCGCGATCTCCCGCCGCCGCGCCACGCGCTCGTGCAGGGCCGCCAGGTGCCCCAGCAGCACGGCCGCCTGGACTCCGTCGAGCCGGCTGTTGCCGCCGACGTGGCCGGCGACGCGGTGGTGCACGTTGTTGACCGACATGCCGTGCGAGCCCAACCGGCGCAGCCGCTGGGCCAGCTCGGGATCGTCGGTCGCCACCAGGCCGCCGTCGCCCGCGGCCCCCAGCACCTTGGTCGGGTAGAAGCTGACCGCCGCGAGCAGGCCCTGCCGGGGGGGCGGCGAGGTGCCCACCGACTGGGCGGCGTCGTCCACGATGGGGACGCCCAGCGCCGGGGCCGGCGCCACGTCGCCGAAGAGGTGGACCGGCACGATGGCCCGCGTGCGCGTGGTCACCGCCGCCGCCGCGGCGTCGGGGTCCAGCAGCGGCCGCGGCGCGCCCACGTCCACCAGGACCGGCGTGGCGCCCGTGTGCAGCACCGACTCGACGGTGGCGAAGAAGCTGACGGCCGGGACGATCACCTCGTCGCCGGGCCCCACGCCCAGCGCCTTGAGCGCCAGGGCCAGCGCGTCGGTGCCGCTGCCCGCGCCCACCCCGAAGCGCCGGCCCAGCAGCGCCGCGACCGCGCCCTCGGCCTCCTCGACCACCGGCCCGCCGACGTAGCGGCCCCCGCGCAGCACGGCGAGCACCCGCCGCTCCACCTCGTCGGCCACCCGCCGGTGGCGGGCCGCCAGGTCGACCAGCGCGATCGGCGGCAGGTCTGCGCTCATGCCGCCCGCTCCATCACTTCAGGTCCCGGTTGCGGAAGACGGCGATCGCCAGGGTCAACACGGCGCTGGTGTAGGCCGCGCCGTAGGCCAGGGCCAGCCCCACCCGTCCCCAGGGCACCTCGCGCTCGTGCACGGCCTCCACCCGCAAGCTGAACAGCTCGAAGTTCGGCAGGGCCCAGTACAACGCGCGCGCCGCCTGGCGCACCGTCGCGCTGTCCGCCTGGTTGCCGAACAGCCAGATGTCGTCGGCCAGGTGGCCGATGATGAAGATGGCCAGCGTGAAGGCCGCCGCCGTGGTCGGCGTGGAGAAGGTGCTGAACAGGGTCGCCCACGCCGTGAGCAGCATCAGCTCCAGCATCAGGGTGCCCATGCTGACGAAGAGCACCGGCGGCGGGAAGCGCTGCTGCAGGGTCATCAGCACGGTGTACAGCACCGTCAGCGCCAGCACCTCGACCCACAGGGTCAGCACCAGGCCCGTGTACTTGCCCAGCACGAACTTCCAGCGCGCGATGGGCTTGGACAGGATGGTGTAGACCGTCTTGCGCTCGATCTCCTTGTAGACCAGCGAGATCCCCAGGAACATGGCGATGATCGACCCGAAGGCGTCCACCGCCCCCTGGGCGACGCTGCGCACCACCTTGGCCTGGTCGCCGATGGTGACCTCCTGCATCGCCAGCGAGAGCACCAGCACGCCGAAGGCGAAGAACAGGATCGAGTAGAGGATCCGGTCGCGGACCGCCTCGCGGAAGGTGTTCGTGGCCAGGGCCCAGATGCGGCTCATGGCTGCCTCCCTGCGGACCGTGGCGCGGCGGAGGGGGACCTCACAGGACCCCCAGGCGGGTCTCGTCCACCGGGCCGGCGCGCTCCACCTCTCCCAGCAGCACCGCCTCGAGGTCGTCGCGCACCGGCAGCAGCTCCAGCACCCGACCGCCGGCCTGGACGACCGCGCGCACCGCCTCGTCGGCCCGATCGGGAGGCAGCCGCAGGGTCCGGACCGCCCCGTCGCGCCGCACCAGCTCGCCGCCGACGTCGACCTCGCCCTCGACCACCAGCTCGACGTAGCGCACGCGGTCGCCGATGAGCGAGGCGACGGTGCCCACCCCCCGCAGCCGCCCCCGGACGATGATCGCGACGCGGTCGGAGAGGGCCTGCACGTCCGAGAGGATGTGGCTGGAGAAGCAGACGGTCGCGCCACGCGTGCGCTCCTCCAGGATGAGGTCGCGCACCAGCGCCCGACCCAGCGGGTCGAGCCCGCTCATCGGCTCGTCGAGGATGACCAGGTCCGGCTGGTGCAGGATCGCCTGGCACAGGCCGACGCGCTGCACCATGCCCTTGCTGTACTTGCGCAGCGCCACGTCCGCGAAGCGGGTCAGGCCCACGCGCTCGAGCAGCAGGTCGATGCGCTCGCGCCGATGCCGGGTGGGCATGTCGAACAGGCGCCCGTAGAAGTCCAGCAGCTCCCGCGCCGACAGGTGCTCGTAGAAGTAGGGCCGCTCGGGCAGGAAACCCATGCGCTTGCGCGTCTCGGGCTCCTCGCAGGAGTGGCCCAGGATGAAGGCCTGCCCCGCCGTCGGCCGCTGCAGGCCGGTCAGGATCTTGATGGTGGTGGTCTTGCCGGCGCCGTTGGGGCCCACGATGCCGAAGACCTCGCCGCGCCGGACCTCGAGGTCCAGGCCTTCGAGCCCCACCACCGCGCGCTTCCAGAAGTCCGCGCGGTAGACCTTGCGCAGGCCCACCGTGCGGACGACCACGTCCGTCTCCGCCGAGTGCTGGTCCACGACCGTACCGCTCACCGCTGCCACGCTCCCTCACCGCCCGGCCGGGCGGGCGTCGGATTCTACCCGGGCGCGGTGCGCCGGGCTCGCAGCCGGGCCAACCAGTCGGCGACCTTGTCCGGCGGGTAGGCGCCCGCGCTGCGCCAGTTGCACCGCGTGCAGAGGGGGCCGGAGTCCTGGAAGCGCCCCTCGACCTGGGCCAGGCGCCAGGCCTCGATGCCCTCCCCGTGCCAGAGCTCCGCGAGCCCCTGGGTGCGCAGGTTGCCCAGGCGGTTCTCCAGGTGCTCGTCCAGGCAACAGGTCGTGACGTCGCCGTCGACGTGCACCATCGGCGTGTTCCACAGGCCGGCGCAGGGGGGGCGGTCGCTCATGGCCCCCCGGTAGCCCCCCGCACGGGTGGCGTCAGCCCCGGGTCCTCCGGCGCGGCCACCGCCTGCCAGCCCTGGTCGATCCGGCGCTCGTGGGGGTGGAAGCCGGCCTTGTAGGCCAGGTGGCGACAGTCGGCCACGTACAGGCCCAGGTAGTGGTAGCGCCCGCCCTGCCGCGCCAGCCAGTCGATCTCGCAGAGCGTCGAGAAGGTCCCCAGCGAGCGGCGCGACGCGTCGGGGTCGAAGAAGAAGTAGACGCTGGAGGCGTCCCGGGCGCCCAGGTCGACGATGCCCAGCCCGACGAGCCGGTCGCCCTCGAGGTAGCGCATCTCCAGCGTCCGCGTGCAGGAGCGCAGGAACCAGCCCTCGTAGCCGCGCCGGTCCATCGGTTGCTCGCGCCGCGCCAGGCCCCGCTCGAACTTGTGGCGGTTGTAGAGGGCCAGCTTCTCCTCGCTGAAGGTCGCCGGGCCCAGCTCCACGCGCAGGTCCTCGTTGCGCCGGAGCACGCGGCGCTGGGAGCGCGAGGGGACGAAGGTGGCCACCGGGATGCGCAGCGGCTCGCAGGCCCGGCACGAGGGGCAGGAGGTCCGGTACAGCATCCGGCCGACGCGGCGGTCGCCCTGGTCCAGGGCCCGGTCGAACTCCTCGCCGGACAGGCGCTCGAGCTGCCAGCGCAGCGGCAGGCGCGCCACCTGGCCCTCCAGGTAGGGGCAGGGCTCCAGCTCGTCGTGGACCACCTGCTCTCGTGGGGTCGATGCCATGGAGAGCGAGTATGCTCGACCCCACGCGAGGCGGCCATGTCCATCACAGCCCGGGTCCAGGACGGCGTCGGAATCCTCTGCCTGGACCGCCCGCACCGCGCCAACGCCTACGACCGCGCCCACCTCGACCGCCTGGAGCAGGCGCTGGACGAGGTGGTCGAGGCCGGCGCGCGCGCGCTGCTGATCGAGGCCGCCGGCGACCGCGCCTTCTGCGGGGGAGCCGACCTGGACGAGCTGTCCCGGCAGGGCCCCCTGGACGCGCTCGACCTGCGCAGCCAGCGGGTCTTCGACCGGATCGCGCGATGCCCGCTGGTCAGCGTCGCCGCCGTGCACGGCCCGGCGGTGGCGGGCGGCTGCGAGCTGGCGCTGGCCTGCGACCTGCGCGTGGTGGGGCCCGCCGCCACCTTCTCCCTGCCCGAGACCGCGCTGGGCCTGGTCCCCTCGGCGGGCGGCACGACC
>JAKLKF010000013.1:55150-89216 GCA_023150805.1 Myxococcota bacterium
TCGGCCCCAGCCTGTCCCGGCAGGTGATCCTGGCCGGCCGGGTGCTCGACGCGCAGGAAGCCGTCGCCACCGGCCTGGCGGTGGAGCTGGCGGAGGATCCGCGGGCGGCCGCCTTCGCGGTGGCCCGGGCCGTCGCCGCCCGCGACCCGCTGGCGCTGCGCCTGGCCAAGGAGCTGATCGCCCGCGACGACGCCGCCGACCTGCGCGGCGAGCGCCTGGCCGAGGCCCTGCTCTACAGCCGCCGCGCCGGCGCCCCCCGCCAGGGCTGAGCGCCTCTCAGCCCCGCCCCAGCTCCCGCACGATGGCCGGCCCCAGGGCCAGGTCGATCATCGGGAACTCGCCCTCGACGGGCCGCCCCCGCTCGTCGGCCTCGATCCGCGCCTCGGGCGTCGCCCAGGTCTGCGGGCTGCGGGCGGTGCCGATGCTGCGCGCCACCCGCCCGTCGACCAGCTGCAGCAGCGTGCCCGGCGGGAAGCGGCCCATCACGTTGACGAAGGCCTGCAGCAGCACCGGGTCGTAGCGGGTGCCGGCCCCGGTCACCAGCCGCCGCATCGCCTGCGGCGGGGACAGCCGGCCACCCCGGCGACGGACCAGGTTGTCGTAGTCCTCGCAGATCCGCAGGATCCGCGCGAAGAGCGAGGGACGGCCCCGCGCGTCGTCGTAGTCGCGGTGGTGCTCGAGCGCGGCCAGCGCCCGGCGGATCTTGGCCTCGTGGAAGCCGCGCTGCCGGAGCAGCACCCGCGCGCCGGCGGCGGCATGACGCTCGAAGGGGGGGGCGTAGCCGGGCTCGGCGGGCTCGGTCGCGGTCGCCGGCCGCGCCCCCTCCCGGGCCGAGTAGCCGATGTCGTGGAACATGGCGGCCAGCCCCAGGTCCTGCACGGCCTCGTCGGACAGCCCGCAGGCCTGGCCCAGGTAGAGGGCGTAGCGGCAGACCCGCAGCGTGTGCCCGCCGAAGGCCGAGGCGCCCCGCGGGTCGTCCCACAGCCCCTCCAGGCCGGGTCCCATGTGCAGGATCTCGGTCACGGCCCGCCGCAGGGGCAGCGGGTTGGGCACACGGCTGCCCACCAGGTTGTCCCAGGTCTCGTCCACCACGCTGGTCGCCCGGTTGGCGACCACGCGCGCGTCGCGGATCTCGACCTCCTCCTCCTCGCCGGACACGCGGAACCGGAACAGCCCGTGCAGCTCGATGCTCTCCGCCCCGGTGCCCCCCAGCAGCAGCGCCAGGGCCTGGCGGCTCACCGCGCCCACCGGCGGCTTGGCGAAGCCCCGCACCAGCACGCGCAGCGAGTCCGGGCCGGGCACCGCGTGGAAGCTGATCCCGCCGATGCCCAGCCGGCGCAGCTCCCCGCCCAGCTCGCCGCCGCCCTCCGACCGATCCTGGAAGCGGATGCGCACGTCGTTGACGTAGACCTGGTCCTCGACGGCGATGCAGTGGACCACCCCCAGCAGGCCGATCAGCAGCTCCAGGGTCTCGCGCAGCTCGTGCAGGGGCTTCTCGAAGGCCTCGTTGTCGACCGCGTGGACCCGGGTCATCCGCAGCAGGCCGAAGAGCAGGCGCACGAGCTGGTGGCCGTGGTCGCGCACCTGGGCGGCCAGCTCGCGGTCCTCGCCGGAGCGGGCCCGCTCCAGCGCGCGCCCCAGCGCGTCCTGGGCCTCGTGCAGCGTGGCGTCGGCCGTTCCCGCGCCAGGGGGGGAGGAGGCCGGATCAGCCATGATGCTGCTCCCTGCGGCGCCGGGCCAGCGTGCGGCTGCAGTGGTCGGCCAGCTCCGAGCCCGCGCGCTCGGCCAGCCAGCGGATCACCTTCTCCGGCTCCTCGCCGGGGACCAGGGCCAGGCCGCTCACCGCCGCCCACTGCAGCCAGCGGTGGCCGATCGGATCGTGGAAGAAGCGCTTGAGCAGGCCCTTGGGGCGGATCCACTCCGTGAGCTGCGTGGCCGCACGCTGGGGATCGAGCACGACCAGCGTGGTCCCGAAGGCGGTGGCCTCGGCCGGGGTCATGTCGCCCCGGGTCCGCCGGAGCAGGATCTCGAGCACCTGGGGGTAGAGGGCCTGCATGTGGCGCCCGGCGACCTGCTCCAGCACGCGCAGGCGCACCTCCTCCAGGCCGCTCTCCAGCAGGCCCAGCAGCGCCTGGCTCAGCGCGGGCCCCACATCCTGCCGCTCCAGCACCCGCAGGCCCTCGAAGGCCAGGTCGGCGTCCCCGCGCTCGACGGCGATCCCGACGGCCTCCAGCGCCCGCGAGGGCACCGCCTCGCAGAAGGCCCGCAGCAGGTCCGCGGCGACCGCCGGGTCCTCCAGCCGCATCCGCCCCAGCACCACCTCGGGCCGCTCGGTGACGAAGCGCTCGACGAGCTGCCGCACGATGCGCCGCGCCGAGGTGCCCCGCTCGGTGGCCAGCACCTCCAGGCAGGTCGCCAGGTGGTCCCCGGGCAGGTGGTCGAGCAGCCACAGCAGCTCGGGAGGGGGCCGGGTGTGGGCCGCCGGGATCGACCGGATGATCCGGCGCAGCGCCCGCGCGTCCACGAAGCCCGAGGTGACCCCGTCGAAGCGCCGGGGGTCGACGGCGCGGAGGTCCTCCAGCGCCCGCACCAGGGCGAGCAGCGGCTCGAGCTGGCCCTCGGAGAGCAGGAAGTCCCGCACCTCGTCGGCCAGGTGCGCGACGTCGGACCAGTCCGTCGGGTCGGTCGGGTCGGCGACCAGCCGGAACATCTCGGTCACCAGCCGGACGCAGTGATCGGGCAGGCTCAGGCTGCCCGCCTCGTGGCGCAGCTCCTCCAGCGCCTCCTGGGGGATCTCCATCGGCAACAGGCGGCCGGGCTCGAGCGACGGCGGGATGGGCAGGTCGAAGTCGGGGGGGGCGTCGACGAAGCTGGCGTTGACGTGCTCCTGGGAGGCTGCCTCCCCGCCCGCCCGCCGGGCGCGGGCGCGGCCGGTGCGGGCGCGCTCCTCGCCCTGGCCCGCGACCTCCAGCGCGTCCATGACGCCGTCGTCCCGCGCGTCGTCCTCGGGCACGAAGCCCTCGACGGCGACGATCTCGATGCCCTGGAAGCCGGCCTTCCACAGCAGGGTGACGATGTCCTCCTCCTGCTGGCGGACCCCGGTGAAGCGGATCGACAGGATCTGCAGCAGCCGCAGCAGCTCGTCCCAGGTCACGGCCGGGCCCAGGGTCAGCCTGCGCACACCGTCGCGGAACATGCGGAAGGCCAGCGAGCGCTCGCGATCCCGCTCCAGGTAGACGACCTCGCCCAGCCAGGCCAGCTCGAAGGGCCGGACCACCAGGTCCACGCCCTCGGGGTGGCCGGCGTGCGTGACGGCCTGCACCGCCTCGAGCATCTCGCGCCGGTACTGGTCCAGGAAGACGCGGATCGCCTCGTTGCCCGGGTCGTAGAGCAGGAAGCTGCGCGCCGCGCGGGCCAGGGCGCGCAGGCCGTCGTTGATGCCGCGGGCGAGGTCCGTCCCGCCGACCGCCTCCTCCTCTCGCAGCAGGTACTGCTCGCGCGTCTCCAGCTCGGCGGACAGGGCCGGCGCGCCAGCGCCTTCGGCGGCCTCCGCAGGGGCCCGATCCGTGGCGTCGAGGGGGGCGGCGTCGCGCGCCGGGCGCGGGCTGTCGGCCATGGCTCAGGCTACCACGAGGGCGCGCTCGCCCCCGCGCAGAGGTAGGCTCTGATCCCGCCCCGGAAGGCCCCGTGGAAAGCGCCCGCATCCTCGCCGTCGGGACCAGCCATCCCCCCGACCGCTACACCCAGCAGGAGATCCTCGAGCGCTTCCGCGTGGTGAACCCTGCGGTGCGCGAGGTCTTCCAGGCCAGCCACATCGACGGGCGCTACCTGGTGCTGCCGACCGCCGACGAGAGCGGGCGGCCCACCGAGACCCAGGGCGAGCTGCTCGCCAAGCACCGGCGCTGGGCCCTGCGCCTGGGGCAGCAGGCGATCGGGCGCTGCCTGGAGGGCACCGGCCTGGGCGCCAGCGACATCGACTGCCTCTGCTGCGTGACCTCGACGGGCTTCATGCTGCCGGGGCTGACCGCGATGTACATCAAGCACCTGGGCTTCCGGGTGGACTGCCACCGGGCCGACGTGGTGGGCATGGGCTGCAACGCCGGGCTCAACGCGCTGAACCCCACCGTGGCCTGGGCCCGCGCCAACCCCGGTCGCAACGCCCTGCTGGTCTGCTGCGAGGTCAACAGCGCGCTCTACGTCTACGACGACACGCTGAACACCGGGGTGGTCAACAGCCTGTTCGGCGACGGCTGCGCGGCCGCCCTCGTCCGGGCCGACCCGCTGGACGAGCCGCGCTTCGCCCCGCGCGTGCTGGGCTTCGAGAGCCACCTGATCCCCGACGCCTGGGACGCGATGATCTACGTCTGGGACGAGGCCCAGGGCAAGTTCAGCTTCCAGCTCGCCCGCGACGTGCCCTACGTGCTCGGCCTGCACGCCGACATCCCGGTGGACGCGCTGCTGCGGCGCCACGGCCTGCGCGTGCGCGACATCTCGCACTGGCTGGTCCACAGCGGCGGCAAGAAGGTGATCGACGCGATCAAGTACACCGTCGGCATCACGGCCCACGACGTGCGCCACACCACCGGCGTGCTGCGCGACATGGGCAACCTGGGCAGCGGCAGCTTCCTGTTCAGCTACCAGCGGCTGCTGGCCGAGCGGGGCGTCCGGCGCGGCGACTACGGCGTGATGATGACCATGGGCCCGGGCTCCACGGTGGAGACCGCCCTGCTGCGCTGGTAGCCCCCTCCCCGCGGGCGGCTGCCCGCCCCGGCCCCCCTCCCCGGAGCCCCCATGGCCCTCGATCCCAAGCGCCTGCAGACCCTCCGCTACGCCGAGGACGGCACGGTCGCGACCGTGACCCTGACCCACCCCCGCATCGACATGCGCCTGGTGCGCGAGCTGACCGAGGTCTGCGACCACCTCGAGGACGAGAGCCCGACCCGGGTGGTCGTCCTGCGCGGCGCCGGGGGCGTGTTCTGCCAGGGCATCGACTTCGCCGACTTCCGCCCCGACGAGCCGGTCGACATCCACGGCTTCAACAAGTGGGAGAAGCTCTGCGCGCGGGTCGAGCGCCTGCAGAAGGTGACGATCGCCGTGCTGGAGGGGCCGGTGGTCGGCGGCGGCGTGCAGCTCGCGCTGGTCACCGACGCCCGGATCATGGCGCCCGGCGCGACCCTGCAGCTCAACGAGGTGCACCTGGGCTTCCTGCCGGGCATGGCCACCTTCCGGCTGGCCAAGTACGTCGGCCTTGGTCACGCCCGGCGCCTGGTGCTGCGCTGCCCCGTCGTCGGCAGCGACGAGGCGCTGCGCCTGGGCCTGGTGGACGAGGTGGCCGCCGACCTGGAGACGGCCGTCGCCCGCACGGTCGAGAGCTTCGGCCCCGCGCACGTCGTCGCAGTGACCCTGGCCCGCCGCCTGCTCGACGAGAGCTACCAGTTCGGCTTCGAGGACGCGCTCGGTCACTTCCTGGCTGCCCAGCACCGCGCGATCAGCCAGGCCGAGTTCCTCGCCACGCTGCGCCGGGCCCACGGGCGCGAGGCGTGAGCTCGGTCGAGGACCCCGCGGTCCGCGCGCAACAGGTCCGCCCCCTGCCCGTCGATCCCGCGGTCATGGCCGCGATCCGCCCGATGTCCTTCCACGACGCGCCCCAGGTCGCGGCCCTGCACCACGCGGCCATGGGCAACAGCCTGTGGGCCCGCCTGGGGCAGCCCTTCCTGCGCCAGCTCTACCATGGCCTGGTCAACGACCCCCGCTTCCTGGGCTTCGTCCACGAGGATCCCCGCCGCCCGCCCGACGAGCGGATCCGGGGCTTCATCGCCGGCAGCCAGGACAGCGAGGCGATGTTCCACCACGTCTTCCGCGCCTGCTGGTTCCTGCTGGGCCCCGCCGCCCTGCCCGGCCTGGCCCGCGATCCCAGGGTGCTCCGCCCGCTGCTGCACACGGCCCGCTACTTCGCCGCCAGCACGCCCGACCTGGGCCTGCACGTGCCCGCCGAGAGCCTGTTCTGCTCCTTCGCGCCCGACCTGCGCGGCACGCGGGTCAGCGGCCTCATCAACAAGGTGCTCTTCGACGAGCTGGCCGCCCGCGGCCACCGCTACGTCAAGATCACGACCGAGACCGACAACGAGGGCGCCAACCGCCAGCTGCGGAGCTGGGGCTTCGCCGATCGCGGCCGCTTCACCTTCTACGGCAAGGAGATGGTCGTCTACGTGCTCGACCTGCAGGCCAGCCCCCGGGTCCAGCCGCAGAGCCGCCACCCCTCGGTCTGAGGCCGCGGCCTCAGTCGACGGGCAGGTCGGGCAGCGCGGCCAGCTCCGCCGCCAGCGCCTCGTAGGCGGCGCCCGCCTCGGCGTCCAGCGCCCCCTGGTCCAGCAGGTCGACCTGCTCCAGCGGGTCCGCCTCCAGGTCGTAGAGCTCCTGCCCGCGATCCTGGACCTCGATCAGCTTGTAGCGGCCGTCTCCCAGCGCGCGGCCCTGCTCGTCGGCGCGGGTGCGCTCGCCGAAGACCTCGCTGAGCACCCGCGCGCGGGCGGGCGTGGCCCCCTCCGCCCGGAGCAGGGGGGCGAAGCTCAGGCTGTCCAGCTCGACCCCCTCGGTGGCCGCGGCGGAGGCGCCGGCGAGGTCGAGCACCGTGGCGAAGAGATCCACCGTGCCCACCGGCGCGGAGACCCGCCGCGCGGCGGGCGCGCCGTCGGGGTCCAGGGGCGGGGCCACGACCAGGGGCACGTGCACGCCGCCCTGGTAGAGCGTGGCCTTGGCGTGCTCGTCGGGGACCCAGCCCTGGTTGGTGGTCGTGGTGCTGCCGTTGTCGCCGACGTAGATCACCCAGGTCCGGCCGAGCTGGTCCTCTCCGATGCCGTCCAGCAGGCGGCCGATCTCGGTGTCCATCGCCTCGACCATGGCCTGGAAGTACTGGGCCGGCCGTGCCTCGACGTCGGCGGCGGCGCCGGTCAGGCCCACCTGGCTGTGCAGGTCCTCGGGGGGCAGGTGCAGGGGGGTGTGGGGCGCGTTGAAGGCCACCCACAGCACCCACGGCCCCTGCTGATCCGAGAGCCAGGCCAGCGCGTCGTCGACGGTGTCGGTGGTCGCGTAGGTGTCGACCCGCACCGCCTGGCCGTCCACCACCTTCTCGAAGTCGTAGTAGTCGCCGACCTCGCCCAGCAGCGGGCCGGCGAAGTGCGACCAGCCCAGGGTGTTCGGCCCGTCCAGGGCCCTGCCCAGGTGCCACTTGCCGACGTGGGCGGCGGCGTGGCCCGTGCCGCCCAGGGCCAGGGCCCGCGGCAGCGAACGCTCGTCGGCCGACAGCGCCAGCTCCACCTCCTCGGGGACCGCCTCGCCGACGCCGTGGCGCCAGCTCGCCCGCCCGGTCAGCATGCCCGCCCGGGTCGGCGAGCAGACCGGCATGGACCAGGCCTGCTCGAAGGCGACGCCGCGGCCGCACAGCCGCTCGATGTGGGGCTGGGGCGCACGGCTGACGCCCTGGTCGGGGTAGCAGGCCGAGGCCTCGATCCCCAGGTCGTCGGCGACCAGGATCAGGACGTTGTCGTGCCCGCCGGGGGTGGTGCCTCCGCCGTCCCCGCCGGTGCCGGGGTCGCCGCTGTCGGCAGGCCCCTTGTCGGCGCAGCCCAGCGCCACCCACAGCCAGCCCGCGAGCATCCGCACCTCCGCCGACAGCGTAGCCGCCCGCTCAGGCGCCGGCCCGCGCCTCGCCGCGGGGGCCCAGGCCCTCGACCTCGACGCCGGCGTCCAGGCGCGCGACCAGGCCGCGCAGCAGGGCCTCGACCTCGGCCGGCTCGCCGCGCTCGCGCAGCAGCCACAGGCGGGTGGCGGCCTCCTCCACCGCGGCCAGCGCGACACCCAGCGCGGCCCGCTCCCGGTCCCGGGCCTGCACCAGCAGGTCCCGCGAGCGCAGGCGGGCCTCGGCCAGGGCCGGCTCGTCGCCCGGGACCGGCCCGGCGCCGGCGGCCGCGACCTCCAGGCGGGCCAGGCGCGCGCCCTGGCGGTCCAGCGCCGAGGCCAGGCGGTCGACCACGGCGTGGGCCGGGTCGCCGGGGGCCAGCGCGGCGCGCAGGCGGGCCAGCGGGGCGGCCGAGGCGGTCGTGGGGCCCGCGCTGCCGGCGGCCGGGTCGGGGCCCACCGGGGCGACCAGGAAGAAGGGCCAGAAGCACACGGCCAGCACCCGCTCCCAGGCGCTGCGGCGGCCGCGCAGGCCCACCGCGAGGCCCACCGCCAGCCACGCCGACAACAGCATCCAGGCCTCCACCTCACACCCCCAGGACGGCCGCGAGGGCCGAGAGCACCTCGTGCAGGCCGCTGCCCTGCACCGGGCGGAGGACGACCAGGCGACCGGGCATGCCGATCACCGGGCGCAGCAGCCAGGAGAGCTGGAGGCCGACCAGGCCCAGCGCGGCGATCCAGGGCAGGGTCGCGCGCACCGGCAGCACCCGCCACAGGCGCAGGGCGCCGACCAGCCCGCCCACCCCGCCGACGGCGACCGTGGCCAGCACCAGGCGGCGGTAGGCGTAGAAGGCCGCGTCCGTGCCCTCGTGCCCGCCGCCGTCCCCGCCCAGGCTGAAGGTCAGCCAGGTGACCACGGCCAGCGGGGCCAGCCCCGCCATGGTGACCGTCGCGGTGGCCACGGCCTGCAGGACCAGGGCGGACAGCCGCTCGGGGGCCAGGGCCCGGCCGGCCTGGGCGCAGGAGACGTGCAGCACCGGCAGCGTCGACGCCGCGCTGCCCAGCACGATCAGGGGCAGCTTCACCCCGCTGACCAGGGCCTGGGCCAGCCCCCCCTGCACGCCGATGGCCAGGCCGAACAGGGCCGCGCCGCCGGCGGCCAGCAGGGCGAGCGCCGGCACGGCAGCGGCGGCGCCGGGGCCGTCCACCAGGGCGCGAGACAGGCCGGCGCCGTCGCGGAGCAGCGCCTCCAGCAGGCCGCGGGGGTCGGTCGGAGCCACGGGTTCGGGCGCGGACCGCGGCGAGGGCGGCGAGGGGAGCTCGTCGAGGGCGAGGGGCAGCGAGGACATGGGGACTCCAGCGGGCGGGGGGCTTCAGGCGAGGTGCAGGGTCAGGACCAGCGCGGTCCAGGTGGTCAGCAGGTAGTGGACGAGGACCGCGGCCGCGCCGGGCGAGGCGGCTCCGGCCCTGCGGGCCCGGCGGACCGCCGCGACGCCGCCCTGCACGAAGGCCAGCAGGCCCAGGGCCAGCACCAGCAGCAGGAAGGTGGCCACGCCCTCGCCGGGCTCCCCGCCGTGCGCGGTCGGGGCGTAGAGCAGCACCACCGGCGCGGTGGCACCCAGCCAGGCGCCGCAGACCGCGGGGCCCACCGTCGCGGCCGCCACGACCTGGTGCAGGGAGCCCTCGCGGCGCCCCAGGGTGGACAGCAGGACCAGCGGCGGCAGGGTGAGCAGGCCCGCCAGCAGGACCCCTCCCAGCGCCGCGCCCAGCCCGCGCGCCGCGTCGCCGGCGGCCGTCGCCCCTGCCGGGTCCAGGCCCAGCGGCAGCAGCCCCAGGACCGCGGCGACCAGCCAGCTCCCGCCGCCGACGACGGCGGCGCCCAGCGCCGCGGCCAGCGCCACGGGCTCGGCGGCGTGGCCACCGTCGCCGACCAGCGCCGAGCCGTCCGGGCACGCGAGGTGCCCCCGCAGGCCCGCGCCGGGCGCGGTGGCGGGAGCCGGGGGGGGATGCAGAGCCAGGACCGGGGACGGGGACGGGGGCATGGGACCTCCACAGGGGTGTGCCGCCCGAGAGAGCAACCGGCATGCCACCCTCGCAGACGCCGATGGCATCGTCCTCCTCGCCGATCACCCCCCGCCGGCACCCTCGCCCCGGCGCCGCCTCGGATCCACCCATCGCAGCCGCGCCGCTACGAATCGACGATCCCCCCGGGCCCGGCCCGCGTTAGGCCCGGCCCCCAAAGGAGGACCCCATGGCCGCTAGCCTCGACCACGATGCGCTGCAGGCGCGCATCGCTGAGCTGGTCACCGCCCTGCGCAAGGGCCAGCCCGACGCCAAGGCGACGCTCACCGCGCTGTGCACCGGGGACGCCGGCGCCCCCGCGCGCGACGCCCTGGACGCCGCCATGAAGGGCGAGCTGCTCGAGACCCGGTGGGAGATCGAGGACATCCTGGAGGCGACCACGCCGAAGAAGGCCGCCCCGCCCAAGCCCGCCGAGCCCGAGCCGCCCCCCGCACCGCCCGATCCCAACCGCCCGCTGACCGCCGCGGATCTCGACATGGTCTACGATGACCCGCGGGGGCTGATGCTCCACAAGAGCAAGGTCGGAGACCGATGGTTCGCCACGCAGATCGACCCGCGGACGGGGCAGCCGCAGACCTTCGAGCTGCACCCGAGCGAGGTGCAGCAGCTCAAGGCCCAGCTCAAGGGCAGCCCCTACTGGCTGCTGGGCGCCGGGGTCTGAGCCCGCGCCGCGGGCGCGCGCCGGCGGCGGGGCCTCCGCCCGCCCTGGTGGCCAGGTCCCTGCTGCCGGCGCTGCTGCTGGCCCTGCTCCTGCCGGGCTGCGGCGGCGCGGGACGGCAGGTCCGCAAGGCGGATCGCTACCTGGAGGCCGGCCGCGCCAAGGCCGCCGCGCGCCTCTACGACGACGTGCTGGTGGACCACCCCGACCGCCAGGACGCCCTGGTGGGCGCCGCCCTGGCCTGGAGCCTGGCCGACGAGCCCCAGACCGCCCTGGCCCGCGCCGAGCGCGCGCAGGCCGAGGGGGCGCGGGGTGGCGAGGAGGGCCACGCGCGGGCCCTGCTGGCGCTGGGGCGCGGGCAGGAGGCCATCCCCCTGCTGGAGGGCGCGGGGCTGCCCCTGCTGCTGGCCGAGGCCGAGCTGGCGGCCGGCCGCTTCGCCGACGCCCGCGCCGTGCTCCCCGCGCCCGGCCAGGACCCGGGCGCCGACCTGCTGCGGGCCTGGCTGATCCACCGGGAGGGCGAGCCCGGCGCCTGCGCCCGGGCGATGCCCCTGGCCATGGGCGCCGCGCGCCTGGCCCCCGAAGACGCCGAGATCAACGCCGAGGCGTCGTGGCTCGCCACCGCCTGCCAGCAGCCGGCCGACGCGCGGGAGCTGCACCTGGTCGCCCGCGCCTTCGAGCAGCAGGACGCCGAGACCCGCCTGCTGCGGGCCGACCTGCGCCTGGACGGCGGCGACCCCGAGGGCGCGGCCCGCCTGCTGGCGCGGGCCGAGGCCCTGTGGCCCCAGGACGGCCGCGTCGCCCGGGAGCTCGGCCTGGCCTGGCTGGAGGCCGACCAGCCCGCGCGCGCGGTCGAGACCCTGCGCCGGGCGCTGCCCCTGCCGCCCTACGAGCAGGATCCGCAGCAGCACCAGATCATCGTCGGCGGGCACGGCTACTCCCCCCAGGAGCGCGGCCGCCTGGTCCAGGACCTGTTGCGGACGCTGGCGCTGGCGCACGACCGCGCCGGGCAGCCCGTGGACGGGGCCAGCGCGCTGGAGCGCGCCCTGCTGGCCGCCCCCGAGGCCACGGCCGAGGCCTGGGCCGAGCAGGCGCGGCGGTGGGTCCAGGTCGGCGCCGGCCGCCGCGGCGTCGACGCCGCCCGCCGGGCGCTGCAGCTGCACTCCGACTCCTGGGTGGCGTGGACGGCGCTGGCCGAGGCCAGCCTGGCCGCCGGCCAGGCCCCCGAGGCCGTCGGCGCGGGGCGCAAGGCCTGGGCCCTGGCGCCGGGCCGGCCCGAGGCGGCGGTCGCCCTGGCCCGGGCGGCGCTGGCGGTCGGCGAGCGGGCGGAGGCGCTGCGGGTGCTGGAGAGCGCGCTCAAGGAGCTGGGGCCGCGCGTCCACCCCCTGAGCCCCACGCTCCAGGCCCTGCTGCGAGAGGCCTCCCGGTAGGACCCGCGTCCCCCGCCGCGGGCCGACCGCTCAGGACCGGGCCTGCAGGTGGGCGAAGGTGCGCGCCTCGACCTCGCGCAGCCGGCGAGCCGAGAGGCCCAGCGCGTGGGCCAGCTCGGAGACCCGCCGCGCCTCCTCCACGCAGTACTCGCCGTCGCAGACCGCCACGAAGAGGCAGGCCTCGACCAGGACCTCGGCGTGCTTCCACAGGCCCTGCAGGGGCGCCGGCTCCACCGTGTCGTCCACCGGCGGGGGCGCCAGCCGGTCGATCAGGCGGGCCTCGGCCGCGTTGACCTCGCCGTCGGAGGCGGCCAGCTCGGCCAGCACCTGCCGGAACCGGCGCTGCAGCGGCGCGCTCAGCTCCAGCGCGGTGATGCGGGCAGACAGCTTCATGGGCGGTGCTTCGGGCTGCTAGAAGCCCATCTCCTCGGGGCGCCGATAGTGCCACAGCTTCTGCAGGGCCCGGAGCTCCAGGGGCCGGCCCGTGCGGCCCGCCTGCCACCGCGGCGCCGCCAGCGCCCGCAGCAGGCGGCGCTGCCAGGGGCGCAGGTTCCGGTCGCTCACGCTGGGCCAGCGGGCGTGGAGCACGGCCTCGAAGTCGTAGACCCGGCGCACCAGGTCCGGGCTGTGCCAGGGCGTGACCGCGTTGCGGCGCTCCTCGTACCGGGTCCAGGGCGGCGCCAGCCAGTCGTCCAGCGTCCGCGGGAAGGAGAAGCCCTGGGCGACGGCCTGCTCGTACATGCCCGGCAGCGGGACCGGCGTGTACATGTACAGGATGATCTCGCAGGCGCCGTTGTCCTCCTTGAGCCGGCGGATCAGGGCCAGCGTGGCCTCGACGTCGCCCCAGGGGTCGACGGGGTTGCCGAGCACGAAGCTGAACTCCGGGATCACGCCGAAGGCGGCCGCCCGGCGGTTCAGCTCCAGCGTCTCGTGCACCTGCAGGCCGCCCTTGTTCATCGCCTCCAGCGTGGCCTGGTCGGCGTTCTCGGCCCCGTAGAAGACCATCGCCAGGCCGCTGTCGGCCAGCAGGCGCCAGGTGGCGTCGCTCCAGCCGAGCATCGTGTCGATGCGCCCCTCGCCCCACCAGCGCAGGCCCAGCCCGCGCAGGCCCCGGGCGACCTCTGCGCACCGCCGCTCGGCCGCGAAGAAGTTGTTGTCGTGGAACTCGACGGCGTCCGCGCCGTGCTGGTCGTGCAGGCGGCGCACCACCCGCACCACGTCGGCGGCGGGGTCGGCCAGCCACCGCCCCTCGAACATGTTGGTGACCGCGCAGAAGTTGCACGTGTAGGGACAGCCCACCGAGCTGTGGTGGTTGAAGGTGCGGCGCCCCAGGAAGGTCCGGGCCGCGTAGCGCTCCATGTCCAGGGCGTGGAAGGGCGGGTCCCCGTACCGCGACGAGACCTTGTAGCCGCGGGCCCCGGCCTTGCGCAGGGCCCCGTCCCGCCAGCCGGCCACCCCGGGCACCGCGAGCGGATCGGCGCCCGCGGCCAGGGCCACCACCAGCTCGCGCAGGGTGTCCTCGCCCTGGCCGAGCACCACCAGGTCGACGGCGGGGTCGGCGACGCAGGCCTCGGGGTAGACGGTCGGGAAGTAGCCGCCCCACACGATCCGGACCTGGGGCCAGAGCGCCTTGAGGTGCCGGCACCAGGGCACGGCCTGGCGGAGCTGGGGCCCGGGCATCACCGTGACGAGCAGCACCGTGCCCGCCGGGTCGGCCGCGATCGCCGCCTCGGCCCGCTCCTTGGCCCGGGGGTCGACGTTGGCGTCGAGGATCTCCCAGGTCAGCGGCTCGCCGCGCCCCGTCGGGCCCCGCACCTCGTGGGGCAGCGCCCGCGCCAGGAAGAGCAGCGAGAGGGGCAGGCGGCGGTGGGCCTTCTGCGCGCGGGGGTTGAACAGGAGGAGGTGCACGGCGGCCCCCTACCCCAGCCGCGCCCAGCACACGCAGCGCTGGCAGGTGGGGTGGCGGTCGATGTCCAGGGCGGCCAGGCGAGGGGCCAGCGCGTGCAGGCCCGCGGCCAGGCCCCGGCGGGCGTCCGCGCCGCCCCCGTCCAGGAAGAAGCAGGGCCGCAGCGAGAGGTCGGGCTGGACGACCACGCTGGTCCAGGGCGCGTCGCAGCGGGGGCTGCGCGGAGCCTCCAGGCCCTGGTCGGCCCGGGCGCGCTGCCAGATGCGGTCGAGCGCGGCGTCGCTGTCCGAGAGGAAGCCCGGCGGCAGCGCCCGCCGCAGCTCCGCCAGCTCCCGCCGCAGGGCCTGGGGGTCGGGCCGCAGGGTCAGGACCGGATCGCCGGGGCCGGCCGACGCCCGCCCGAAGGCGTCGCCCTCCAGGTCGGCGGCCAGGAAGCTCACCGCCGCCAGGCCCCAGTCCCGGGCCACCTGGGCGATCTCCAGCAGGCGACCCTGGTTGGCGGCGGTCACGGTGACCCGGGCGCGCACGACCAGGCCCGGCGCCTGCGCCCGCAGCGCCAGCACGCCGGCCTGGACCGCCGCGAAGCCGTCGACCCCCCGCGCCGCCCGGTAGGAGGCGGGGTCGCAGCCGTCCAGGCTGACCACCACCTCCTCGCACCACCGCGCGACCAGCGCCGCGTGGCGCCTGAGCAGCAGGCCGTTGGTCAGCAGTGTGGGGCGCATGCCCGCCAGGCGCACGCCGCGCAGCAGATCCTCGAGGTCCGGCCGCAGCAGCGGCTCGCCGCCGGTCAGCAGCACCTCGCCGCAGCCCATGGCGCGCGCCTCCCGCGCCAGGCGCGCGGCGACCGGGGCGGTCAGCGCCTCGCCCCCCGCGGGACCACGGAAGTCGCAGGCGGCGCAGCGGCTGTTGCAGCCGTCGGTCAGGTGCAGCACCAGGACGCGCAGGCGACGGACCTCGCCCGTCCGCTGCGCGCGGCGGGTCTCCCGGCGTCGCCGCAGGCGCCCCTCGCCGACGGCGGCGGGCAGCACCTCGGCAGGTACTGCGGTGCGGCGCAGCACGACGACCAGGTGGTCGCCCACCGAGCGCAGCAGGGGCAGGCCCCGGAGGGGGCGCTCGACCCGGGCCAGCGCCGGGCCCAGCCGGCTGCCGGGGGGCGGGGTGAAGAAGCCCAGCCCCCGCTGCTCGACCACCTCGAACCACGGCGAGAAGGCCCGGGCCAGCTCGCGACCGGAGAGGTAGCGCGTGCGGACCGTGCCGCCGGCGACCGGCACCTCCACCACCGGGCGCAGCCGCCCCACCGCCCCCCGCAGGTCCCCGCGCGCCAGGCAGCGCGCCGTCCAGGTCGGGTGCAGCCGCGGCATGGGCACCACGACCGCCACCCCGCCGGGCCGCACGGCGCCGGCCAGGCCCTGCGCCGCTGCCACCGGCGCCAGGCAGTTGATCACCCCGAAGTCCAGCAGGGCGGCGTCCACCGGCCCCAGCGAGCCGGCGTCCTCCACCCGGTGGACCCGCGCGTCGACGCCGCGCGCCCGCGCCTGGGCGACCATGCCGGCGCTGGCGTCCATCGCGACGACGCGGTGGCCGGATCGCTGCAGGCGCAGCGCGTCCAGGCCGATGCCGCAGCCGGCGTCCAGGACCAGGGCCCCGGGCGGGAGGTGCCGCGCCAGCGTGGCGTGCACCTCGTCCCGGAAGGCGGCCGCGACCGGATCCCGGCCCCACGCCGCGTCGTAGTCGACCGCGTGCCGGTCGAAGGGGTCGTCCATCCCCCCCGCCTATCCCGGGTCCCGCCGATGGCTGCGGGATGCGCGTTGACAGTGTGGGACCGTGCTCCTACCATTCCGCGACCCGCGCCCCCCCTCCCCCTCCCTGGCCGCAGGGGCCGGTCCCTCGCACCGCCGCACGGAACGCTGATGCTGCCGCGCTCTCGAGCCACCCTGCCCCTGCTCCTCCTGCTCTCTGCGCCCCTCGCCAGCGCCGGCCTGCTGGCCACGCCGACGGCCGCCCACGCCCAGGCCTCCGTGCTGGCCGAGCCGCTGGTGGCCCTGGTGCCGGTGGACGAGGTCGTCGGAGACGGCCGCACCGCCACCACCCTGCACATCGTCGCCATGAAGACCGACGGCACGCCGATGACCGGGTTGACCGGCAAGGTGCTGGCCTCGCTGGGCGAGACCGGGCGGCTGGAGGAGCTGGACCCGGGGCGCTACCGGGTCACCTGGACGCCCGCCGCGGTGAACACCGCCACCGAGGCCGAGCTGACGCTGCGCGTGAAGCCGCCGGACGGGGCCAACCTGGTGCTCAAGGCCAAGGCCCAGGTCGTGCCTTCGCTCGCCCACAGCGTGGCCGCCACCGCCAACCCCAGCCAGGTGGTGCTGGGCCAGGACGCCACGGCGACGGTGACGATCAACCTGAGCGGCGGCGCCGAGTCGACGCTGAGCGGCGCGGACCTGGCCGTCGAGGCGTCCTCGGGCACCGTGGCCAACGTGACCCCCCTGGGTCGCGGGCAGTACTCCCTCCTCTACACCGCGCCCGCCAAGCTCTTCCCCCACCTGGCCCTGGTCACCGTCAGCGACCGCCGCGCGCCGGGTCGCACCGTGGGCGCCTTCGCCATCCCGCTCTACGGCCGCACGGCCTTCCCGGTCACCGGCCTTCCCGACGCCAGCATCATCGTCCGGGTCGCCGGCCGCGAGTTCGGCCCGGTCCAGGCCAACGCCGAGGGCAAGACCACCGTCACCTTGACCGTGCCCCCGGGGGTCAACGAGGCGACGGTGATCTCGGTGAAGGGCGAGCAGCGGGACGAGCGCACCATGGACCTGCGGGTGCCGCCGACGCCGCGCAGCCAGCTCTTCCCGCTGGCCCCGGCCGTGCCGGCCGACGGGCGCACGGCGACGACCGTGCGGGTCTTCGTGGCCCAGCCCGACGGCAAGCCCGACGGCAGCGCCAAGGTCAGCTTCAGCGCCAGCACCGGCACCTTCGGCGCGGTCCGCCACGAAGGCGGCGGCATCTACGCCGCCGACTGGACGCCGGCCCTGTCCTCGCAGGCGCTCAACGCCCAGGTCGAGGTCAAGGTCGAGGACGCCCAGGGCCCGCAGGGCGACACCCTCGAGGTGCGGCTGCTGCCCGCCCGGCCCGAGGCCCTGGCCCTGGAGACCGTGCCCGAGCGGCTGCCCGAGAAGGACGGCCACTTCAAGGTCCGCGCCCGCGTCACCGGCGCCGCCCAGGGCCGGGGCCTGAGCTACGGCGCCGCCGGGGCCATCGTCGAGGCGGCCCCCGCCGACCGCGGCCAGGGCTTCGTCGAGGCCGGCTTCCGCAGCGAGGGCAGCGCTCCGGTGGCGGTCCAGGGCGTGGTGCTGGCCGAGCCGAGCAGCAACCCCCTCTCCCGCGTGCTGGTGTTCCCCTCGGCCGAGCGGGTCACCAGCGACGGCGCCAGCCAGGTCGTCCTCACCCTGCTGACCGTGGACGACGCCGGCTACCCGGTGCCCAACACGCCCGTGGCGCTGAGCGTGACCGAGGGCGACGCGAAGCTCAGCCCCAACGTGATGACCGACGCCCACGGCGTCGCCCACGCGACCCTGACCGCCGGCAGCAGCCGCGGCCTGGTCGTGGTGCAGGCGGCCAGCGGCGGGCACACCGGCGCGGCGGGCCTGCTGCAGGTGCCCAACGGCGCGACCGGCATCGACCTGCCGATCAGCGGCGACGCCCAGGCGGTCGCCCTGCGCTCCCGCTGGGAGCCCCTGGTCCGTGGCCTGACCCTGCCCCGCGAGGGCGCCGCGGCGGCCGTCGCGGCCGGCGCCACGACCGCCCCCTCCGCGACCACGGGCGCCCGGACGCTGGGCACGCAGGTGGCCGCCCTGGCCGTCAGCCCCTCGGCGACCAAGGTCGCGCCGGGGCAGTCGATCACCCTGACCATCACGGCCAAGGACGGCGCCGGTGCCGGCGCCCCCGGCCGCCAGCTCCAGGTCTTCACCAACGCCGGCAGCACCACGACGGCCGCCGACAAGGGCGGCGGCACCTACACCACCGAGCTGACCGCCCCGGCCCAGGGCACCGACGTGATCCGCGTCACCGTCGTCTCCCCCGAGTCGGGCGTCTCCACCATGATCGAGGTGCCGGTCGGCCAGCCCGACCCGGTCTGGGGGATCGCCGCCGCCGAGGCCGCCGCGACGGGCCCCAGCGCCGACCCGACGGTGCGCGAGGCGCCGGTGATGCCCACCACCCAGCCGGTCGCGGAGACGGTGGTGGCGCAGCCGGCCACCAAGGAGAAGAAGGAGAAGGCGCCCCCGGC
The DNA here is from genome assembly GCA_023150805.1 of Myxococcota bacterium. Taxonomy (GTDB): domain Bacteria; phylum Myxococcota_A; class UBA796; order UBA796; family UBA2385; genus UBA2385. The sequence goes on from JAKLKF010000013.1 coordinate 73,186, forward strand.
CGAGGCGGGCGAGCACCCCTGGCTGCGGGTGCAGGCCGGCTTCCTCGGCGGCTTCTACAGCTTCCGCCAGGTCCCCTTCACCGAGCGCGGCCCCCTCTACGGCGACCGCATCGCCTTCGGTGGCGGCGAGACCCCGGCCGCCGGCTCGGCCGGCCTGGGCGCGCGGGCCAAGGCCTGGTCGCCCGGCGCCGACCTGTTTGGCGCCCGGGTGAACTTCCGGACGACCCGCTACGCCGTCGAGCTGGCTGACTTCGACGCCGTCGTGCCCGACTGGGTCAACGAGCTCGAGGGCCTGGTCCTGGTCCGCTACCCCGTCGACGCCGGCAGCGCGCGCATCAGCCCCGCCCTGCGGATCGGCGGCGCGGTCAACGACTTCATGATCTACCGGCAGGACACGACCGGCGACACGCCGGTGCTGGACTACGGTCCGCTCATCGTGCCGAGCTTCAACGTCGGCGCCGAGGTCGACCTGGACCTGGACGGCCGCTTCTTCGCCGACCTGGGCGGCACGCTGGGACTGAACGGCGGCGGCGGCCTGTACTCCACCGCCGTCGGCGGCAGCCTGGGCTACGCCTTCCTGGACAACCTCTACCTGTACGGCAACGTGGACTGGTTCGCCCGCAACACTGGCGTCTTCGTCCAGAGCGAGGGCGAGAACCAGGAGGCCGGCGAGCTGAAGGACGCCCTGACCACCTTCGGCGCAGGGGTGGGCTTCCAGCTCTGAGGCGGCCCGCCGGCGGCCCGGCGCTCAGCCCCCGCGGACCACGCGGACCCGCTGGAGCACCACGTCCTGCACCGGCCGGTCGCGCGGGCCGGTCTCGGCCTCGGCGATCGCCTGCACCACGTCGAGGTTCTCGCACTTGCCGAAGATGGTGTGCTTGCCGTCCAGGTGCGAGGGCTGCGACCGGTCGGTGATGAAGAACTGGCTGCCGTTGGTGTCCGGCCCGGAGTTGGCCATCGCCAGCAGCCCCGGCGCGTCGAAGGTCGCGCCGGAGTCGACCTCGTCGGCGAACTTGTAGCCGGGGCCGCCCGTGCCGTTGCCCAGCGGGTCGCCGCCCTGGATCATGAAGCCGGGGATGACGCGGTGGAAGATCGTGCCGTCGTAGAGCGGGCGCTCCTCGGTGCGACCGGTGCGCGGGTCGATCCACTCCTTGCTGCCCTCGGCCAGCTCCACGAAGTTGAGCACCGTCTGCGGCGCCTTCTCGGGCCACAGGGCGCAGGTGATGGCGCCCAGGTTGGTCTCGAGGACCGCGGAGATGGCCTGCCCCTCCGAGATCCCCAGGCGGGTGTAGACCTCCCGCATGCGCAGCCGGGCCAGGTCGGCGGTCAGCCGCCGCACGTCGCCGGACAGCGCGGCGTTCTCCTTCTCCAGGCGGGCCGCCTCGCCGGTGAGGCGATCGATCTCCGCCTGCTGGGTCTCGAGCTGGCGCTGGACCTCGGCGGAGGGGCCGCAGCCCGACAGCAGCGCGACGACGAGGGTGGCCGGGAGGTGAGAGGCGAAGAGAGAGGACATCCGGGCTCCTGCGAGGTGGCGCCGGTGCTATCCGCCGTACCGGACAGGGGCACGCGCGGCCCTGCGTGGTAGGGAGGGGTCACCCCGCCGAGGCATCCCCCGCCTCGCCCCTCTCCTCGCGCCGGACCTGCACCTCGGCGCGCCGGAGGACCGATGTCCGCCGCTCGCCTGTCCCTGCTGCGCTCCGCCCCCCTCCTCCTGCTGGCGGCCTGCGGCCAGATGGCCGTCGACGGCCAGGTGGTCACCGTGACCGGCGACCCGATCCCCGGCGCACGGGTCACGGCCATCGGCGCGAACTGCGCCACCACGGCCGGCGAGGACGGCCGCTTCGCCCTGCCCTGCCTGCCGGGGACCTACACGCTGGTCGTCAACATGGACGGCTACGTCGAGCAGAAGGTCGAGGTCGAGGCGACGGAGCGCAAGCGCTACGACCTGGGCAAGACGGTGCTGGTCGCGCTGCCCACCGAGAAGGGCGTCTTCCTGTTCGAGGAGAACCGCTATCGCTCGATGGAGCCGGCCTGGCTCACCCGCTCCATCGACGAGGGCGAGGTGAAGGCCCGACGGTACTGCCTGGACATCCAGGGCAGCACCGCGACCCGCCTGGCGGCAGGCAGCCACGCCCTGTTCGACAACGAGAGCCCCGGCTGGCGCCCCTTCAAGCTCGACGCGGAGGGCTGCGCCTACCGGGACCAGAAGGACGGTCGCGGCCAGTGGGTCGTCACCTACAAGGAGAAGCCCGACTACCAGGAGCAGACGCTGGCGACCGGCAAGAAGGTCGCCATGATGGAGCTGCCGCCCGGCGACTACTTCATCGCCCACTGGGACCAGGGCTTCTTCACGACCGACCCCTCCGACAAGCACCGCTACACCGGCTACTGGCTGTCCGTCGGCGGCGGCTGAGCGCGGGTCCGCTCAGCGGGACAGCCGCAGCGCCAGCAGCGCGGCCAGCGCCAGGGCCGGGGCCGCCGTGCCGGGCAGCACGGGGACCTGGCCCGCCGCCGCCATGGCGACCGCCCCCAGGGACAGGGCCTGGAAGGCCAGCCCGAGCGCCAGCGCCGGCGCCAGGCGCGCCCCCTGGCGCGGTCCGGGCCCGAGCCAGGCCAGGGCGGCGAGCAGGGCGCAGGAGAGCGCCCGGACGCGGCGGAGGGCGGCCTCGACCCGCAGCGGCAGCAGGTCGGCGCCCAGCTCCCGGGGGCCCGCCACGACCGGCTCCCGCAGGGCGCGGGCGCGCCGGACCTGGTCCCGATCGGGCGGCCCCTGCCCCGGTCGGACGTCGAGGACCCGCCCCTCGCCCAGCTCCACCTGCAGCCCGTCTCGGGTCCGCAGCAGCAGGTCCCCGGTCCACAGCCAGCCCGCCGGCGGGGCGGCGCTGCCCAGCTCGATCCGCAGGGCCAGCGCGGCCTCGGCGGCCGACGGGACCACGCGCTGGTGGACCTCGTGGCCCAGCACCCCCAGCAGCAGCCCCACGGCGCCGGCCACCGCGGCCGGCCGCCAGGGGGGCACCCCCATGGCCTCCAGGGCCACCGCCTCGCCCAGCGCGGCGACGCGGGCGGCCGCGACCCCCGCGCCGACCGCGCAGGCGACCGGCAACACCGGCACCACCACCGGCAGCAGCTCCAGCGTCGCCAGCCGGAGCGCGGCCTGCGTGCCCCAGCGCACGCCCTCGACCACGCCGGCCATCGCCGCCATGCCCATCAGCAGCACCACCGCCAGCGCCGTCCAGCCCAGCACCCGCGCCGCCAGGTGGAGCCAGAGCCTCATGGCGCGCCCCGCGGCCCGCGCCCGGGCCAGAGCCCCCCCTCGCGCCAGCTCCCCCAGGCGACGCCGCAGCCCAGGGCCAGCGCGACGATCGGCGCGGCGGCGGCGGCGGCGGGCCCCCAGGCCGGCGCGAGCTGGTCGGACACGCGCAGCACGGCCCACCACGCGAGCACGGTCGCGACCGTCGCCGGCCCGGGGTTGAGCCCCCGCGCGCCCAGGGGCAGGGCCAGCAGGGCCAGCAGCGGCAGGGCGAGCGGAAGGGCGCTGCGGCGGGCCAGGGCCAGGCGAGCGGCGGTGGCGTCGCGGCCCTCGGCCTCCTGCCGCGCGACCAGCGCCCGCAGCTCGGCGTCGGTGCGATCCGCCAGCTCCACGCGCGGCGCCATCACGTCCAGGCGGAGCTCCGCCCGCGCGAAGTCCAGGGTCCACGGGCGCGCGCCGCCCACCTCCAGCGAGCGGGCCTGCCCGTCCTCCAGCGCGACCTGCCCTCCCCCCCGCAGCATCCCGGCCCGGGCGGCCACCGCGGCGTCGCCCACCGCCAGCCGCACGTCGGTCAGCTCGCGGCCCGCCACGTCTCCGGCGAGCACCAGCGCCTCGCCGACGACCACCGGCCGCCCCGGCTGCAGGCGGAGATCGCCCGCCGCGACGGCCAGCGTCCGCCAGGCCTCCCGCCGCCCCAGGGGCTCCAGCCCGTGGCTGAGCAGCGCCACCGCCAGCCCGCCGACGATCCCCACCACCAGCACCGGTCCCGCCGCGGCGCGCGCCGGCCCGCCGCTGGCCGCCAGCGCCAGCCAGTCGCCCCCCTCCCGCCAGGACCGGGCGGCGGCCACCAGGCCGAAGAGCAGGCCCACGGGCAGGGCGATGCCCAGCACGACCGGCGAGAGGCCCAGGGCGAGCCGCAGGACCCCGGCGGGAGCGGGCGCCACGGCCGCGGCGGCGAGGGCCTGCCCCAGGACCACCAGCAGCCCCACCACCGCGAGGCCAGCCGTCGCCAGCCCCATCACCGGGAGCGCCTCGGCCACCAGCGCGCGGCCGGCGCTGGCCCTCACCGCCGTGCCCCCGCTGCCGCCACCGCCGCGAGCCGCGGATTGACAAGTCGCCCGCTCTGCCTACAATGCGCATCCCGCCGACATCTGCGGCACCCCGCCTCCCGCGACGGACGCAACCGCGCGCAAATGGAGGTGCAGCGTCCGGGGGAACGCGCTACCGGCGCGCTGCGAAGGGAACGACGCAGAGAGGCAGACACGGAGAGGCAGCTCGTATGGAGTTCAAGGTCGGCGACAAGGTGGTGTACCCCGCCCACGGCGTCGGGGTGATCAAGGCCGTCGAGACGATCGACTTCGATCGCGACCGCTACACGTTCTACGTCCTGACGATCCTGGACAACGGCAGCACCTTCCGCGTGCCGGTCCAGAACATCAGCGCCATCGGCATGCGCCGCGTGATCTCGCTCATGCAGGTCGAGAAGGTGTACGAGGTGCTCAAGGACCGGGACGTCCCCACGGACAACCAGACCTGGAACCGGCGGTACCGCGAGTACACCAACAAGCTGCAGACCGGCGACCCGATCGAGGTGGCCAAGGTGCTGCGCGACCTCGCCCTGCTGCGGCAGGAGAAGAACCTGTCCTTCGGCGAACGCAAGATGTTCGACAAGGCCAGCCGCCTGCTCATCCAGGAGATCGCCTTCGCCAAGGACACGGACGAGCAGAGCGTCGAGACCGAGATCAACTCGCTGTTCGCCGCGCCCGCGCCTCCCCAGGTGGTCAACCTCGACTGAGCCTGCCGGGCCCGGTCGGCGCCTTTCCTTCGCGGCCCGCACCCGGCCGCCCCCACTTCGACCTCGCTCCGAGACACGGCTGGAGGCCTCCTGACCCCCCCGCGTATCCGGCTCTTCTTCCCGCCCGGCCGCCCGCTCGACCTGGCGCAAGTGCGCCTGGCCCTGTTCGGGACCCTCTGTGCCCGTGGCCGCGGCGGCACCGTGGTGGCCTCGACCGAGAACCGCTCGGCACTCGACGACCTGCGCTGGCTGGGCATCGAAGCCGACGAGATGGGCACGGCCGTCGACGCCCGCCACGCCCACGAGGTCGGCCAGGAGCTGGTCGCCGCCAACAAGGCCTACCCCTGCTTCTGCAGCGTGGCCGAGCTGCGCGAGATGACGGTCAACGCGGTGCCCTTCCCCGAGCCCGTGCTCTACGACCACCGCTGCCGCAAGCTGTCGCTCACCGACCGCGCCGCGCTGGAGCGCATGGGGCGCAAGGCGCGCATCCGCGTGATCGTCCCCGAGGAGCCGCGCGAGGTCGAGGGGATCGAGGCCGCGCGCCCCCGGGCGGACTTCGCCATCATCGAGCAGGACGGCAGCCCCACGCCCCTGTTCAGCGCGGTGCTGTCGGCGCGCGACGCCCAGGCCACCGACCTGCTGGTCGACGCCGATCGCGCGCACGAGCTCGCCCACTGGCTGGTCGTCGCCGACGCCCTGGGCTGGACCCTGCCCCGCCTGCGCGTGTTCACCCCGTGGCTGACCCCCGACGGCGTCCCCATCGGCCAGAAGCCCGACGGGCTGACCATCAGCGAGCTGCGGGCCCGCGGCTTCCACCCGCGCGCCATCCTGGCGACCGCGGCCCGCGCCGGCTGGGATCCCGGGGACGCGACGACCCTGGCGGAGATGGGCGCGGCCTTCGACCTGGACGCGGTGGCGGTCGCCTCGCCCACGCTCGACATGCAGGCGATGCTGTCCCGCAACGGCGACACGCTGCGGGCCCTGGATCGCGGCGAGCTGCTGGCCGCCATGTCCGACCACCTCGAGCGCAAGGGCTTCCCCTTCTCCTCGCGCGACCCCGCCTGGCAGGCGCGCTTCGTCGACGCGGTCGCCAAGGAGATGACGACCCTGTCGGACGCCGAGGGCTGGGCGGTGCTCCTGCTGACCTCGACGGCCGACTACGACCGCGAGGTCGCGCGGGTCCTGCGCGCGACCGAGACGCAAGAGCTGATCACCGAGTTCGAGAAGGCGATGGACAAGGTGGAGAACAACGGCGAGGACGCGCGCTCCTGGCGGGTCGTGCTGGCCGACTTCCGCCGCGACGCCACCGCCCCCGGCCGCGCCCTGGCCACCATGCGCATGGTGCTCACCGGCCAGCGGGAGGGGCCGGGCCTGCCGCCCATCCTGGCGCTGCTGGGCGTCGACGGCTGTCGGCAGCGCCTGGAGAAGGCCCGCCGCTACGCCGCTGGCTAGTCGAAGCTCCCAGGAAGGCCCCATGTCCGAGCTGCGCCTCTACAACACGCTCTCCCGCACCGTCGAGCCCTTCCGCCCCGCCGTCCCCGGGCAGGTGCGGATGTACGTCTGCGGCATGACGGTCTACGACTACTGCCACATCGGCCACGCCCGGGCGATGATCACCTTCGACGTGGTCGCGCGCTGGCTTCGGGAGCGGGGGCTCGACCTCACCTACGTCCGCAACCACACCGACGTCGACGACAAGATCATCCAGCGCGCGGCCGAGCTGGGCGAAGACCCGCTGGCCCTGAGCCAGCGCTTCGTGCGGGCCCTGGACGAGGACCTGGCCCGCCTGGGCCTGGTCGAGCCCGACATCGCACCCAAGGTCAGCGAGCACATCCCCAGCATCCTGGCCATGGTGCAGGCGCTCGTGGACCGCGGCCACGCCTACGAGGCCGACGGCGACGTCTACTTCGCCGTCGAGAGCTTCGACCGCTACGGCCAGCTCTCCGGCAAGCGCATCGACGACCTGCGCGCCGGCGAGCGGATCGCCGTGGACGCGCGCAAGCGGCACCCGGGCGACTTCGCGCTGTGGAAGGCGGCCAAGCAGGGCGAGGTGTCGTGGGACAGCCCCTGGGGCCCCGGGCGCCCCGGCTGGCACATCGAGTGCTCGGCCATGGCGACCCAGCACCTGGGCGACACCTTCGACATCCACGGCGGCGGGATCGACCTGGTCTTCCCGCACCACGAGAACGAGATCGCCCAGGCAGAGTGCGCCACCGGCCACGGCCCCTTCGCCCGCTACTGGATGCACAACGGCCACCTGACCCTGGTGGACGAGACGGGCGAGCCCGTCAAGATGAGCAAGTCCCTGGGCAACGTGATCCGCATCCGCGACCTGGCCGACCAGGTGCCGGCCGAGGCGATCCGCATCCTGTACCTGGACAGCCACTACCGGCGTCCCCTGCCCTTCGGGCCCACCAAGCTCCAGGACGCGCTGATGGCCGCCGAGCGGGTCCACCTGGCCCGCCAGGTGCTCGAAGGCGTGCTGGCGTCCTCGCCCAGCCTGGGGTCCCCCGAGGCCGACGCCGCCGCCGCCGCCGGGATCGCCGCCACGCTGGCCGGCGACACGGCCGAGCTGTACGAGCTGGCCCGGACCTTCCCCGAGCGCTTCGGGGAGGCGATGGACGACGACATCAACACGGCGCTGGCCCTGGCCCACCTCTTCGACCTGGTGCGCGTGACCAACCGCTTCGGCAACGACAAGAAGGCCGGCAAGCGCGCCGGCCCCGTCGCCCGGATCGCGCTCGACGCCTTCGACCTGGCCGGGCGCGTGCTCGGCGTCGGCGGGCGGGACAGCGCGTCCTTCTTCGTCGAGCTGACCGACAAGCTGCTGGCCCGGCAAGGCCTGTCGCGGGCCGAGGTGCAGGCGCGCGTGGACCAGCGCCAGGAGGCGCGCGGCGCCCGGGACTGGGCGCGGGCCGACCAGCTCCGCGACGAGCTGGACGCCCTGGGCGTCGTCCTGATGGACGGCACCGGCGGCACCACCTGGCGGATGCGGGTCGCCTGAGCCCCTCCCCCCGGCGGAGAGGGGCCCGGCCGGGCCCTACCGGATCACCAGGGCGGCGCAGCTCACCTCTTCGCCGCTCTTGGTCGCGTCGGCGCAGGTCCACTTGCGGTGGATGGTGGTGGTGCCGGCCAGCGGCGTGCCGTCCTTGTTCGGCTCCGACCAGGTGTGCGCCCAGTGCCAGCGCAGCTCGGGCTTGCCGCCGACGTCGACCGTCTCGGGCTTGAGCCCGCGCTGCGGGGCCGTGCCGTCGAACCACAGGTCGTAGCTGTACTCGCAGCCCTCGACCGGCGCGCGGCCGTCCTGGCCCAGGTAGTGGAAGTGGACCTCCTGCCCCAGCGCCGCCTCGCGGATGACCGGCACGTTGGCCAGGTCGGTCGGGTAGTCAGGGCTCGCCAGGGTCGCGACGTCCCCACCGTCCTTGCAGTGCTCCCACAACAGCTCGCCACCCTCGTGCTTGACGAAGGGGTTGGTGCCGACGGGGTTGCTGTCCTCGACCTTCTTGCCGTTGTAGATCGTCATGTAGTTGTCGGTGATCCGCAGGCGGCACTTGCGGTCGTCGACCTTGATGTACAGCAGGCCCTGGAGCTTGTTGCCCAGGTTGTTGTTGTTCAGCTCGAACTGCTTCCAGTCCGCGCCGCCCTTGTACTTGGTGACGTTGGCGTTCGCCTCTTCGATGGCCTTGGCCACCTCTTCGTCGGTCATGGTCGGGTCGTAGCCCTTGAGGACCTCGGCCGTGCACTCGCCGCCGCCCACCAGCAGGGCCTGGCACCAGTCGCGCGGCCGCGCCACCTCGCGGCAGGTCAGCTCGTCGCCGCTCTTGGTGCAGCCGTAGGTGTAGACGTCGGACAGCGAGCCCACGTTGTACATCACCTTGGTCTGGCCACCCTCCTCGATGAACTTCATCCGGGTCCGGTGGTCGGGCACCTCGGTCTTGTCGGGCATGGTCTTGAGCATGACCCACTGGCTGTCCTTCAGGCCGTCCAGGGTCAGCGTGCAACCCTCGACCGCGCCCGAGCCGCCGACGGTGATGCCGCTGCCCTTCTCCTGGCAGGCGACGAGGGCGAGGGGGAGCGCGAGGGCGAGAGGCAGCGGGGAGCGCATGGTCTTCTCCTGTTAGAGCGGGCCAGCCTAACACAGCCGGAGCGCGCGCCCGATGCTCGTCGTCGCCACCACCAACCCCCACAAGCTCGACGAGATCCACGCCATCCTGGCCCAGGCCGGCCTGCCGGGCGTGGAGGTCGTCGGGCTGGACCGCTGGCCCGACCTGCCCGAGCCGCCCGAGGACGGCGACACCTTCCAGGCCAACGCCCTGCAGAAGGCGCGCTTCGTGCACCAGCGCCTGGGCCTGCCAGTCGTCGCCGACGACTCGGGGCTGGAGGTCGACGCCCTGGGCGGCGCGCCCGGCGTGCGCAGCAAGCGCTACACACCGCAGGCAACGGCCGACAGCAACAACACGCGCCTGCTGCGTGAGCTCCTGGGCGTCGAGGATCGCAGCGCCCGCTTCCGCTGCGTGCTGGCGCTGGTGACCGACCGGGGCGAGGCGACGGCCGACGGAAGCTGCGAGGGGTGCATCACCTCGTCGCCCCGAGGCGCCGGGGGCTTCGGCTACGACCCGCTGTTCGAGCCCCGGGACCACCCCGGCCGCACCCTGGCCGAGCTGTCGCCGGACCAGAAGAACGCCATCAGCCACCGCGGGCGCGCCTTCCGCCAGCTCCCCGCGCTGTGGGCGCGCCTGGGTTGAGGGCGCCGCCCGCGGGCCTCAGTAGCGCTGGTTGCCGGTGCTGATCGTCTTCCAGATGGCCCACAGCAGGCCGGCGCCACCCAGGCTCATGAAGATGATCGCGCTGATCCGGCCCTGCTCCTCGGGGTCGTTGGCGGCCGCCTTCCAGATCATGTCGACGCCCGGGATCAGCAGCACCCGGTCGGCGTAGGTCGCGTTGTGCCAGAGGATGAACAACCCGGCGGCGATGAACAGGATCGGCGTGGCGTACCGGCCCATGGGGACCCTCCAGGCTGGGCGTGATGTCCCCTTCATAGCCGGAATCGCCCGGGAGCGCCGGCCTGGGGCCCGCGGCTCCGGCCCGGTGGTGCTACCTTGACTCCCCCCCAGGGAGCGCCGTGATCGTCCTCTTGCTGCTCGCCGGCTGCGATCAAGCGTCCTGGTGTGAACGCTTCAACCTGGCCTGTGATCTCGATCCGGACCCGGTCCACGAGACGGTCGTCGACCTGGACGGCGACGTCTGGCCCGCCGGGGAGGACTGCGACGACCTGGATCCCGAGACCCACCCCACCGCCGAGGAGGTCTGCGACGGCTACGACAACGACTGCGACGCCGAGGTGGACGAGGGCACCACCGGCATGCGCACCTGGTACTACGACGAGGACGGCGACGGCTTCGGCGTGGAGGAGCTCAGCATCGTCTCCTGCGAGAAGCCCCCGGGCTACGAGCTGGCGGAGGGCGACTGCGAGCCCCTCGACGACCAGGTCTACCCGGGGCGACCCGAGATCTGCGGCAACGGCCGGGACGAGGACTGCGAGACGGAGTCCAGCCCCTGCGGGTTGGAGCGCCCGCTCGGTGTCGGCGAGGCGACGGGCTTCGTCTCGGCGGTCCACGGCAGCGCCGCCTTCCCCAGCGCGGTGGTCGCGGTGGGCGGCACGACCGACCCGGGCTGGATCTACTTCGGCGACCCGACCTGGCCCGAGGGCGGCGGCGTCTGGGGCACGAGGCTGTCCAGCCTGGCCACCTCCCGTGATGGCCTGAGCGTCGCCTTCCTGGAGACCAAGCTCTCCGCCGCCGTCTCGGGGTCCGAGGCCGGGACCGCGCTGGCCGCGGTGGCCACGCCCGCCGGCACCGCCGCCCTGGCCGTTGGGGCGCCCGGCGCCACCGTCCAGGAGGAGCAGGAGGGCGTGGTCTACCTGATGGAGGGGCTGCGCCCCACGGGCCTGATCGAGGCCGAGAGCCCCGCCTGGCTCACCGGCGCGGGGCCCGGGCGCCGGCTCGGTGCGGCCCTGGTCGACCTGGGGGACACGGACGGCGACGGGGTGGCGGACCTGGCGGTGGGCGCCCCCGGCGACCGAGACGGCGCCGGCAGCGTGGGCGTCTTCCGGGGACCCATCGACCGGTCCCAGGAGCTGGCCGACGCCTGGAGCTGGGTGCGGGGAGAGGAGGGGATCGCCGGGCTCGGCCAGGTGCTGGCCGCAGGAGACGTGGACGGTGACGGCCTCGGCGACCTTCTGTTGGCGAACCCGGCGCGGGGTCCGGGATCGGTCTGGATCGCCTTCGGTCCGCTGGACTCCGGCGTCCTCGACCTGGCTGACCTGGCGGTCCGGATCGACGGCGCCACCGACGGCGACGCCCTGGGCGCCGCGCTGGGCGCGGGGGACCTGGACGGTGACGGCATCCCGGACCTGGTGGCGGGCGCGCCGGGCACCGCGGACAGCGCCGGTGCGGTCTACGTCTTCGCCGGGGGCGAGACCGTCCACGCCCGCGCCGGGAGGCTCTCGGTGGACCAGGCGCGCAGCCGCCTGGACGGCTCGGCCGCCGGGGACCGCGCGGGAGCGGCCCTGCACGCCGGCGGGGACCTGGACGGAGACCGGCGGACGGACCTGGTCGTCGGGGCCCCCGGCGTCCTGCTGGGGCTCGAAGGCGTCGACACCGGCGGCGTGGAGCTCCCGGCAGGGGCCGCCTACGTGATCACCACCGCCAGCAGCGGGAACCGGAGCCTGGGCGTGTCGGATGGCGTGATCCGTGGCGAGCCCGGCGCCGGCATCGGTGGCGCCGGCATGATCACCATCGTCCCCGACGCCGACGACAACGGGTTGGCCGAGCTGGTCCTGGGCGCTCCCGGCCACGGCCTGGGCCGGGCCTGGGTCTTCCTGCCCGAGACGGAGTAGCTGGACCCGCCGCCCTGGCCTATCCCTCGGGCGCCTGGATCCGGAGCGGTTGGGAATAGACCGCCAGGCCGCCGTCCCGATCGTCGAAGATCACCCACACGCGCCCCTCGCCCTCCTCCGCCGGCGCCTGCAGGTAGAGCCGGACCTGCTGGTCCTCCACCTTCACCTTGCGCTCCTCGAAGCGCCCATGGGTCGTCAGCGGGTAGGCGTACACGGTCTCGCCGTTGGGGTCCTGCACGTGGAAGGCCAGGTCCACCACGCCGCCGGGGGCGACCACCAGCTCGGGATCCAGGGCCTCGGCGAAGCGCGCCTCGGCCACCGGGTTGCGGTTGACCCGGCCCGGCTCCCGCAGGGACACCGCGAACCCGCGCGTGAGCAGGCTCACCTCGTCCATCGGAAGGCGCGCCAGCCACGACGTGGGATCCGCCAGCTTCTCGGCCATGCCCGGGTCGATCCCGACCTCGTCCATCGCCGCCTCCACCTCCCCGATGATCGCACACTCGTCCTTGGGACAGGCGAAGGCGAAGAGCTGGACCTGGACCACTTCGTCCTCGGAGTCGAGCCAGTCCTCCGCCTCCTGGGGGATCTGTCGCTCGGTCTCCATCTGTCCGTCCACGTCCGTGCCCAGGGTCACCCACTGCTCGACCTCGGTGGCGAACTGGGCCTCGGCACAGGACCCGTCCTCCAGGTAGGTACAGGTCCAGAGCATCACGTCCAGGTCGCGATCGTCGGGCTTTCCCACCCAGATCGTCGCCCGCACGTACTGCCGCGGGCGGGCCTCGGGCGGCTCGGCGACCAGGGCAACCACCCGGACCCCCTCCACCCGGGTGGGCTCGTACAGCCCCCCGCCGCAGCCCTGCGCGGCGAGCAGGCCCAGCAGCGTCCAGGGGATCACCAGGCACCTCGCAGCCCGAAGGTCGGCAGGATCGGCAGTCCGTACACGGGGATCTCCGTCGCGAAGTCGGGCGAGAAGTTGAGCAGCTCCACGTTCCTGCGGTTGGTGAGGTTCTGTACGTCCAGGTACAGGGTCAGCGACCACAGCCGGAAGGTCCACTCCTTGTCCACCCGCAGGTCCAGGCTCGCCCAGGCCGGCAGCCGCTCCACGTTGCTCTCGGCGAAGACCGGCAGCCAACCCTGCTCGTCGAGATCGTAGATCCGGTTGACCACCGGTGTGTAGGGGTTGCCCGAGGTCAGCCGGGCCCGGCCGCCCACCCGCCACCCCCGCGGCAGGCGGTGGCTGCCGACCAGGGTGAGGAGGACCGGCTGGTCGTACTCGAACAGGGTGCGCGCCTGCCCCTCCCGCTCGACCCGCGTCGACCGCGAGAGCGTGATCGCCGCGAAGGCCAGCCAGCGCGGGTCCTCGTAGCGGGTCAGCAGCTCCAGCCCCAGGACGCGGCCGGTGCCCTCGTTGGCGTAGGCGTCGGTGTCGTATGGGGCCATCGGCGGCGGCGCCAGCTCGAAGGTGAAGCGGTCGTCGTGGCCCACCACCAGGTCCGAGAGCGCCGCCCCATAGGCCGTGCCCTCCAGGCTCAAGGCGGGCAGGAGCTGCTGGCGCGCGCCGACGCTGACCTGGATCGCGTGCTCCGGGTCCAGGCGCGGCACCCCCGTGCCGTTGTCCATCACCTCCCGCAGCAGGGGGAACTGCGAGTACTGTCCGGCACCGGCGTTGACGACGGTCGACGGCGTCACCTCCCACCGCACCCGGATGCGCGGGTCCACGATCTGCGCCTGGTAGTCGTCGTCGGTGCGCATCCAGTCCAGGCGCAGGCCCGGGATCACCTGCACCGGACCCTGCTTCTGCACCTGCTCCAGGTAGACGCCCGGCAGGAACACGCGCGCGGCGCCCTCCTCGTCGTCGGCGTACAGGAAGAAACCGTCCAGGTCCTCGACCTGGTAGCTGTACTCCTCGTGCGACAGCTCCAGGTCCACGCCCAGGCGCCAGCCGATCACGCCGCCCTCCGGCACCGGCCGGCTCAGCTCCAGGCGCAGGTGCTCGCGCTGCGCCTTCTCGTAGGCCTCCTCGTCGGACAGGTACTCCGCGGCGAGCTGCTCGGGTCCGGCCATCAGCGCCAGCTCCGACTGCCAGCCCCGGCCCAGGGGCATCGTCCAGGATGCCCAGCCCTTGAGGAAGCGCAGGTCCAGGCGGCTCTCCGTCCGGTCCCCGTCACTGTCCGTCTGGTCGTATGTGAAGCGGTCGTCGCTGCCCAGCACCATGCCCTGCACCACCATGCCGCGGTCGTCGCGGTAGATGGCGCGGAGCTGACCGTCCATGTAGCGCGGAAGGCGGACCGTGTAGTCGTCCTGTGTGTTCACGATGGGCGAGAGGATCGTGTCCAGGTAGCTCCGGCGCAGCGACAGGGTCACCGACGCCCGCTTGGAGAGGACCTGCTCGTGCATCACGGCAGCCTGGAACAGGTCGATGGAGGCGTAGCCCTGGGTCCGTTCGGCGGGCGCGGTGGTCGGCGCCAGGTCGACGACGCCGCCCATCGTGCGGCCGTAGCGCACGCCGTAGCTGCCGGGCAGGAAGACGACCTCGCTGAGCAGGTCGCCGTTGACCGCCGTCGACAGCCCGCCGAAGTGGAAGACGACCGGGATGCCCACGCCCCCCAGGTAGAAGGCGCTGGCGTCCGCCGGCATGCCACGGACCAGCAGGGTGCCGGCGTTGAAGGGGGTGCGGGCCACGCCCGGCTGGGTCTGGACGGCGCGGATCACGTCGCCGCCGGTTCCCGGCAGCACGCGCACCTGGTCCTGGTCCAGGCGCCGCTCGGTGATCTCCGGCGGCAGGCGATAGCCGATGATCTCGATGGTCTCGCCGACCTCGGGCGCCTCCCACGGGCGGTCGGGCGAGAGGTGGAAGGCCACCTCCAGGACCTCGCCGCCGGTGACCTCGACCTCCAGCTCCTCGATGCCGAAGCCCGGCGCGCCGGCCAGCAGGCGCCAGCGCCCCGGGTCCAGGCCCGCCAGCTCGAAGCGGCCGTCCGCGCCGCTCTGCACGCTGACGCGCCGGGGCTCCTCGCCCTCGGGGAGCGGCGTCATCGGGACCTGCTCGGCCATCACCGACGCGCCGACCAGCGCCTCCCGGGTGCCGCCGGCGCGCACGTCGCCCCGGACGGCCACCGTCGCCTGCACTTCGAGCCGGAACCGGTACAGGTACTGCACCTGGGCGGGCACGGGCGCGCGCCGCGCGTCCAGGGCCGGGCTGAACCGGAAGTCCAGGATCGCCGCGAGGATCGCCTGGTCGAACGCCTCGCCGCCAGACTCGATCACCCGCGCGTCCAGGACCCGCCCCTCGGCGTCGAGGTCCAGCGCCAGCAGCACCGCGCCTTCTCGCCGCAGGGCAAGCTCCTCTTCGGGCCAGGGCACCGGCGGCGCCGTGAGCAGCACCGGCGGCGTCCACTCCGCCTCTCCGGGGCTCTCCGGCGAGGGCGCCGCGTCCGCGGGTGGCGTGTCCGGCGCGGGCGCCGGGTCTGCGGGTGGCGCGTCCTGCGCCTGCGCCGGTCCGGCGAGCACGGCAGCAACGATGGCGACGAGAGCGGGCAGCAGCGGTTCCGATGATCCGGCGATCCGCCGGGGAGCGCTCAGCATGCCACGACCGCCGACCAACCGGGCGGACCGGATGCCCCGCTGGCGCTGCCATCCTCGCCATGATAGCCTCCTCCCGTTGGCGTCGCTCCAAGGGGCCAGGGGCACCGGCAAGCCGGACCCCACCCGCGAAGACAACGTCCGGACAACCCCTCACCGAGCGAAGCACAACACAAGGGCCGATCCGGCCCGCAGGTCCGCAGGCGCCCCTGGCCTGCAGCAACGTCACGAACGGCGGCATTCCGCCGCCGCCGTGGAAGAGAGAGAGCAAGAGCATGGGCAAGAAGCTGTTCGTCGGCGGCCTCGCGTGGGCCACTACTGATGAGGGCCTCCGCGAGGCCTTCGAGCAATTCGGCGAGGTCACCGAGGCCAAGGTCATCCTGGATCGGGACACGGGTCGTTCGCGGGGCTTCGGCTTCGTCGGCTTCGCCGACGACGCGGCCGCCTCTGCCGCCGTGGCGGAGATGGACGGCAGCGAGCTCGACGGGCGCCGCATCCGCGTGAAC
>JAKLKF010000140.1 GCA_023150805.1 Myxococcota bacterium
CTCGATCCAGGCCAGCAGCTCCTCCGTCGGCACCGGCTCCGCCCCGGCGAAGCGCAGGGTGACCCAGCCGGCCTTGCCCAGGCCGTAGCCGGTGGGCTCCGCACCCGGCAGCGCCAGGGCGGCATCGCGCGACAGGGGCAGCTTCAGGCTGAGCCCGAAGCGGTCCTCGTCCTCGGCGTAGCCGCTGAAGACGAAGACCTTCTTGCGGACCTTGACGGCGCGCTCGCCCCAGGGGTTGTCCTCCCAGGCCTCGGGCAGGGCCAGGGCGTGGTGGAGCAGGGCCTCGTAGGCCGCCTTGCAGGGACTGGACACGGACCCTCCGGGGGATGGCCCCTCTCTACACCCGGCCGCCCACCCGCGCCCAGCCCCCCTGGCGGTAGACCCAGATCGCCAGCAGACCCTTGGCGGCGTGGCCCAGGGGCAGGGCCAGCCAGACGCCGAAGGCGCCCAGGCCGAAGGGGAAGCCCAGGGCCCAGGACAAGGGGATCTGGAAGACCAGGGTGATGAGGGCGTTGATCGACAGGGACAGGCGGGTGGCGCCGCTGCCCTGGAACAGGCCGATGAAGGCGACATAGACGCCCATCGCCGGCATGGACCAGCCCAGCAGGCGCATCCACTGCAGGGCGTAGCGGCCCAGCGCGCCCTGGGGGTCGACGTCGAACAGGCCGACCAGGGAGGGGCCGGCGACCAGCAGGGGCACGGCGATGAGGCCCATGACGCCGACGCACAGGCCCACGCCGGCGCGCAGGACCTGGCGGGCGCGCTCGGGGTCGCGTGCGCCCAGGGCCTGGCCGACCATGGCGCCGATGGCCTGGGAGATGCCGATGCCGGGCACGAAGGCCAGGGACTGGACCCGCAGGCCGACCCCGTGGGCGGCGACGGCCAGCGGGTCGATGCGGCCCAGCATGCCGATGATGGAGAGCAGGCCGGCGTTGACGACGACCAGGTCGGCGGCGGCCGGGGCGCCCACGCGCAGCAGGTCGCGCACGTGGGCCCACCTGGGCACGACCAGCCGCGGCCGGACGCGCAGGCCAGGCACGGCGCCGCGGCTGAGCAGGGCCGTCAGCGCGATCACGGTGAACACCTGAGAGATCACCGTCCCGATGGCCGCGCCCAGGGTGCCCAGGGCCGGCGCGCCCCAGTGCCCCATGATGAGCGCGTAGTTGACGACCACGTTGAGCGCGTTGGCGACCGCCGAGACCAGGAAGGGCAGCCGCGTGTTGCCCACGCCGCGGCAGACGGCGGTGAGCAGGATGCCCAGGTAGTAGAAGGGGCTGCCCAGCAACAGCGGCCGCAGGTAGCGCAGGCCCTGCTCCAGGTCGTCGCCGTGGGCACCCAGCAGCCGCAGCCCGGGGGTGGCCAGCAGGTTGCCGAGCACCGCGACGGAGACGCCCAGCAGCACGGCCAGGGTGGCAGACTGGGCCACCACCTCGTCGACGCGGGAGCGGTCCCCGGCCCCGTGGGCCCGCGCCACGAAGGCCACCGAACCGACGGTGACGCCCATCATCGCGACCATCAGCAGGAAGACGACCTGGGTCGCGAAGCCCATGCCGGTGAGCGCCGCCTCGGCCAGCGGCGTGTGGCCCACCATCGCCGTGTCCACGGCCAGGGAGAGCACGGTCAGGACGTTGATCCCCACCACCGGCCAGGCCAGCGAGGCGAGCTGGCGGAGGACGGCGCCCGATGGCGCGGCAGGGGGCGGGGCGTTCACGGGCGGGCGCATAGCACAGCCCACCTGTGGCAGGCTCCCCCGCCTTGGGAGACACCGTGACCCACTCGTTCCCCACGCTCCTCCCCCTGCTGGTCCTCGGCGCGCCCGCCGCCGGCCAGGCGCCCCCTCCGACCGTGATCCCCACGCGCAACACCCGCGAGATCACCGGC
The DNA here is from genome assembly GCA_023150805.1 of Myxococcota bacterium. Taxonomy (GTDB): domain Bacteria; phylum Myxococcota_A; class UBA796; order UBA796; family UBA2385; genus UBA2385. The sequence continues at coordinate 1,882 of JAKLKF010000140.1, forward strand.
ACGGGCGGCGCCTACCTGGGCTACACCGACGAGCTGGAGAGCGACGGCCGCTTCGAGCTGCGCCCCAGCCCCGGCGGCGTCCAGGTCGACGCCCGCTACTCCTGGCGCTGGTCCAGCAGCGAGGGCGACCGGCAGAGCGGCCGCGAAGAGCGGGTCGTCACCGTCGACGCCGACAGCCGCCGCTACCGCGACCGCTGCGACCTGGACGACATGGACGGCCTGCCACCCGGCGAGCTGGCGACCTGGCTGTGGGTGCCCACCGGCCTGCAGGAGGGGCAGGTCGTGCAGATCCTCGACGAGCAGGCCCGGGTCGAGGGGGTCGAGACCATCGTCGAGGCGGACCAGACCTGGCAGGCCGTGCGCCTGTCGGCGACCGGCACCGGCCGCCGCGACGACGACTACGGCCAGCTGACCACGACCTGGAGCGAGACCTGGTGGTACGACAGCCAGACCGGCACCTTCCTGCGCTCGCAGTACGACGAGCGGGCCGAGGGCACGGTCGAGGGCGCGCAGGGCGACTTCGTGCTCCAGGAGCTGGTCCGCCGCATGCCCGCGGACCACCGCGGCCTGCTCGACGAGGCGGGGGGCCGCACACCGGCCGAGGAGACGACGGGGACCACCGGTCCAGGCGACGGAGACATCCTCTCGTCCTGCTGCTGCCTGGGCAACCTGGCCGGGATCCCCCTGATCGGCGGGCTGGCGCTGCGCCGGCGGGCCCTGCGCAAGCCCCGCGACACGGTCAAGGTGGCGGGCCTCGGCACCGTCGCCCTGGTCGAGGTGCGGCAGCCCGCCGAGCTGCGGGGCCAGCGCTTCGGCGAGGACCACGCCTTGAGCCTGGTCCTGGCCGACCTGGCCTGCCGCACCCTGGCGACGGGCGGGCGGGTCCAGGTCGCCCGGGTCGAGGGGCGGCTGGTGGGGCTGGCCATGGCCGAGGCGACCCCCATGCCCCTGCCCGCCACGCCCGCGGGCACCGCGCCGACCGGCCAGGCTCCGACCCAGCGCGTGGGCACCGTGATCGCCCCGCAGGGCCGCCTGGCCCAGGCCCTGGTCTACAACCTGGGCCTGCAGACCTGGTTCGCGCTGCACCCCTCGAAGATCACCTCGCCGGACAGCTTCCGCGTCGTCGAGAGCTGGAGCGTGCTGGCGCTGGACTTCCCCCAACCCCAGCGCTGGGACCCGGGGCTGGTGCGGCGCATGAAGGACAGCGACCGCGCCGCCGTGGTCGCGCTGCTGGAGGCCGAGGGGGACGCCGGGATGGACGCCTGGCTGCAGGCCCAGCTCGCCGACGGCGACCAGGGCTTCGTCGCCGTGGTCCAGGGGCGGATCGTCGGGGCCGCGCTGTGCGGCCTGCACGGCGAGGTCGGGCGGCTGCACGGGCTGGTGGTCCACCCCGACCACCGCGGCCAGGGCCTGGGCGCCGAGCTGCTGCGCGCCCGCCTGGACGCGCTCGCGCTGCTGGGCGCCATGCGCGTAGTGGTCGAGATCGCGACGGCGAACCTGGCCAGCATGCACCTGGCCCGCGAGGCCGGCTTCCAGCCGGTCGGCAGCCTGGTGGTCGAGAGCCGGCTGCCGACGGTCCGGCCGGGGCAGGTGGGGCGGCGGTGAAGGGCCCCCCCGCGAGCCCGGCGCCGCCGGCCGATGGCGGGTCGCTGGTCGCCTGCCCCTCGCCCGAGCTGCGGCGCGCGGCCTGGGCCCCCGAGGACCCGGCCCTGCCCTGGGGCGAGGCCTGCCTGCTGCCGCCGGGCCTGCTGCCGCCGGGCCTGCTGCCGCCGGGCGGGGCCGGCCCGGGCCCGGGCTGGCGGGGCCAGGCCGAGGGCAACCGGACCCTGGTGCTGGACGCGCCGACCGTGCCCCACCGCGGCCAGGCCTGGCGCTGGTCGATCAAGGGCGTAGGCGCACGCCAGCCGCTGTGGGGCGACCCGGCCCGGACCGGTGAGCGCGCCCTGTACGCCGAGTCGTGGTTCGGCGAGGCGCCCTGGGGCGCCCAGGGCGACGAGGGCGTGCGCACCGCGCTGGCCCTGTCGGACCAGGCCCGGGGGCTCGACCTGTTCGGCATGCCCATCTGCCCGGTGGTGGCCGTCGCCCGCCTGCCCGAGGGCTGCCCGCGCACGGCCGCCCGCTACCGCCGCTACGACGGCGGCTGGTGGCAGGAGCAGCGCCTGGTCCCCAGCGCCGTCCGGCTCGGCGACCAGGCCGAGCTGACGCTGGCCTTCGACCCCGACGCGGCCCTAGCAGCGCTAGGCGTGGCCGACCTGCCGGCGCTGGACGCCTTCATCGACCGCCTGCTGGCCACCGGCCTGGCCGCACTGACCCTGCCCGGCCGAAGCGCCGCGCCCGACCCCTCCCGCGGCCCCCAGGCGCTCACCGCCCTGAGCTGGGTCCACGTCTGGCTCGACAAGGACAGCGTGCTGGCCCCCGACGGCGCCCTGTGCTTCGCGGACCTGGAGGGGCTGGACCGGGTCGCCCTGGCCGACGCCCAGGCCCTGGCCGCCCTGGCGCGCCGCCACCTCGACGAGCACGTCTACGAGCTGCTCTACGCGGTGGACCGGCTGCTGGCCCTGGCCGCGCGGTGGCGCGACCGACCGGCGGACGCCGCCGCCCGGCGCCGGGACCTGGCCTTGCGCCTGGAGCTGGCCCTGGACGGCGACCCGTGGCTGCAGGCCGCCCCGCGCCCGGACGGGCTCGACCTGCTCCTGCGGACCCCGATCCACCCCTCCTCTCCCCTCCTCCTGCCCCTCCTGCACGGCTGAGGCCCCGATGGACTGCACCACCCTGCACGACCTGCTGCTCGCGCTCGCCGACCCGGACGCCGTCGGGCGCGGCGAGTGGGTGGCTCCGGCCCCCGACCACCTGCACGAGGCCGTGCAGGCCGGCTGGATCGCGGTCGAGGAGGCCGCCGACCCCGTCGCCGACGACGACTTCGAGGCCCAGCGCGAGCGCACGCGCAAGGCCGGCGAGCGCCTGCGCGAGCTGCGGGCCCGCGCGACCGGGCTCTCGCCCGACGACGCCTTGTGGGAGCGGGTCGCCGTCGCCGAGCGCGAGGCCAACCTGGCGCGCAGCCACCTGCTGGACGTGGCGGCCGAGCGGCAGCGCCGGGCCTCGTCGCTGGGCCAGGGCCCGGGCCACCGCCTGACCTGGAAGGGCCGCGAGCTGCTCGACGAGCTGCAGGCCCGCGCCTGGCGCCTGCGGGGCGTGCCTGCCGAGGACTTCGAGGCCGAGCTGCGGGAGCTGCGGCAGGCGCTGCGGGCCCGGGCCGAGGGTGGACGTCGCATGGACGAGGCGCTGGCCAGGGCCCGGCCGAGCCTGCCCGAGCTGGACCGCCGCGCGGTGGCCCTGTCGCTGGCCGAGTCCTCGCCCTTCCCCGAGCGGGAGGCAGACCGGGTCAAGGGCCTGGTGCGGGCGCTGGACGTGCTCGGCCTGGCGATGGGAGAGGCGCCGCCGGAGCTGGCCGCGCTCATCGCCGTGCACGAGCACCGCGACGCGATCCTCCACGCCTCCGTCGGCGCGTCGCCGCTGCGGATCCTCGCCCTGGCCCTGGTGCCCGAAGCGCCCACCTCCGGCGCCAACGACCGCGAGGTGGCCCTGCTGGCCCTCGCCACCAGCCTGGCCCGGTCCCGGGGAGCCGATGAGCCGGGCGCAAGCGACGTGGTCCTGGCCGCCGCCGGGCTGCCGGCCGAGCGCCTGGAGGCCCGCAAGGCGCTGCTGGCGGGCGTGCAGCCCGCGGTGCCCGACAAGGACGAGGCCGCCGCCGTGGCCGGCCTGCTGTTGCTCGCCGACGCGCCGCCCGCCGACACGCTGCAGCGCTGGAGCGCCCTGAGCCAGGCGCTCGGCGCCCTCTACCAGGGCCCGGCCGCCCTGCCCGCCGCCCTGCTGAGCCTGGTCGACGGCCCCCAGGAGGAGGTGCTCGACGACCTGCGCCTGGCCGCCGAGGAGATCGACCGCGCCGACCTGGCCGTCTCGGGCCTGGAGGCGCTGGTCCAGGGCACGAGGCTGCTGCTGTCCACCGCGCTGGCGCCGCTGACCCCGCGCCTGCTGCCCACCACGTCCTGGGCCACGCAGCAGGTGAAGACCACCGGCATGCAGCTCCGCCTGCCCGCCGCGCTGGCCAGCGCCCGCCTTGGGCTGCTGGTCGACGCCGCGGTCTACCGGGGGGTCCGGCGCAGCTACCGCGTCTACCACCGCAGCCACCCCGCCCACCGCAGCGGCGGCTTCCACGGGTGATCAGGGCGAGAGGATCTCCAGCTCGTCGCCCGCCTGGGCCGCCAGCCACTCGCCCGCCAGGGGATCCAGGTCCAGGCCCTGGGCCAGGAAGGCGGCCAGCACGCCGCCGGTGAGCAGGCGGCCGCGGGCCGGGTCCAGGTAGGTGAAGGGCTCCCCGCCGTCCTGGCGCGTGTCCCCGCCGCAGCCGGGCATGAAGCCCTCGGTCAGGCCGACCAGGTCGCTGGGGCTCCAGTGACCGGCGTCCGCCATCTCCACCAGCCAGGAGGGTCCCGCGACCTCCTCGAAGTTGGTGACCATCAGGGTGTTGCCGGCCTGCCCGATGCTGTGGTCCTCGGCCAGGACCAGGAACAGCGTCGGCAGGCTCAAGAGCGCGGCGTCGACGCCGGGCAGCAGCGGGTTGTCGACCGGCGCGCCGACGAAGGCGCCGAGCACGGGCCCGCCGTCGGCCCCCTGCTCGTCCTGCAGCAGCTTGCCGGCGGTCACCGCGCCGAAGCTGTGGCCCGCCACCGCGATCCGGTCGGGATCGACCTGCACGCCCAGGTCCCCCGACAGGGCCACGTCCCGCACGGCCTGCAGGTCGGCGACCCGCAGGGCCAGCGTGTCGGTGGACAGGGGCAGCCCCTGGCCGGCCAGCTCGTCCCACAACGTGTTGCCCACGTGGTCGGGGGCGGCCACGACCATGCCGTGGCTGGCCAGGTGCTCGGCGGCGGAGAGCATCGAGAAGCGGGCGCAGCCGTGGCAGTGGGACAGCAGGACCAGGGGCCAGGGGCCCGCCGCGGGCGTCCCCTCGCCGGCGCCGGCCACCCGGGTCGGGCAGCCCTGCGGCGCCGCGTCCAGCAGCGCCTCGTAGGTCGCGCGGTCCTCCGGGTCGGCGACCAGCGTGGGCAGGGGCGCGCCCTCGGCGGGGGCCTGCGCGGGGAACCACAGCTCGACGGACAGCTCGCGGCCCTGGGAGGACAGCGGCGCCGTCGCCCGGCCGACCGGGTGGGGGCCCGGGGAGAGGTAGTCGACCGGCGCGCCGCCCCCGCCGCTGTCGTCGGCGGAGGGCGAGGTGCAGGCCAGCAGCAGGGCGAGGGGCAGCATCGGCCCACCGTAGCCCGGGGGAGGGATACAGCGGGCACCCGGAGGCCCCCATGGAGCTGCAGCAGGCCGTCGCCACCTTCACCCGCCGCTGGCACCACCTGGAGAAGGGCCTGGGGCCGCGGGGCGGCCTGGTCATCGACTTCGACCTGGCACCCCGGACGCTGGTGGCCCTGGACGTCCCCGCCTTCGACAGCCGGGAGCAGGCGCTGGAGACGCTGGCGGAGCTGCAGGCCCGGGTCGCGGTCTCCGCCGGGCTGAAGAACCGGGCCTTCCTGGTCCGGCACCTGGCCGGCAGCGAGGCCTACCTGCGCGCCCTGATGGGCGAGCGCGCGCCCTTCGACCGCTACCTGCGGGACACCATGGGCATCGCCCCCGCCGTGCACGACCCCGCCGAGCTGGCCGACCGCGCCGCGGCGCTGCGCGAGCGGGCCCGGGCGCTGGACATCCCCTGGGGACCGGGGGGCGAGCCGGCGCTGCAGGCCCGCTTCGGGCGCGCCGACCTGTCGACCTTCGAGCAGGAGCTGCGCAGCCACGCCGCCGCCCTGGTCGCCCAGGTCCGCGCCCGCGTGCCCGTCGCCCCGGCCCCGGAGTACCGCATCGAGGTCGTGCAGGAGGACGCCTACTGGACGAACTGGATCGACGGCAGCGTCGAGGCCGGCGTCACGCTGAAGGTCAACACCCACCCGCGGGTCAGCTACTTCCAGAGCAGCCCGCTGCAGCTCGCCGCCCACGAGATCGCCGGCCACGCCGTGCACGTGGGCTGCCTGCGGGGCAGCCCCCACGTCGACCCCTGCACCCTGTCGCTCACCGTGCACGCCTGCGAGGCCTGGCAGATGGAGGGCCTGGCCCAGGCGATGCTGCACCTGCTCACCGACGGCGACCTGCCGCCGGAGGTCGCCGTCCTGGAGGCCTACCGCGACTACACCGGCGACGTGGTCAACCAGGCCCAGCTCCGGGTCGAGGCGGGCGAGCCCATCGACCGCGTCTGCGAGCAGACGATCGCCCTGTGCCCGCTGACCAGGCCCCTGACCATCCGCTCCGGCCTGCGCGACCGCAGCCGGGACCCGCTGCACCGGGCCTACATCCACGTCTACGCGCCGTCGCGCAAGACCTTCCTGCGGGCGCTCGACCTGCCGCGGGCGGCGCGGGACCGCTTCCTGGCCGACGTGCTGACCGGCCTGTGGACGCCCGGCCAGGTGGAGCGCCTGCTGGCCGGCGAGGCGGCGGAGGGCGTGCGGCTCAGCCCTCCCTGATCCGCCAGATGATCAGCTCCCCGTCGTGCCAGGGCTCACCCAGCAGCCGGCGCAGGGTCGCCTCGTCGGGGCGGCTGAAGCGGGCCAGCTCGCGGGGCAGCAGCACGTAGGCGAAGCCGGCCTCGGACAGCGCCGGGCCCAGGCCGCGCGGGTCGCGCCGGGCGGCGTCGAGCAGGGGACGGGCGGTGTGCTCGTTGGGCTGGACGTCGCGCAGCAGGCCGGTGGTCGGGCGCCGGTGGAACAGGGCACGCAGGACCGAGGCCTGGCCCATCAAGCCGTCGGTGGGCCCCTGCAGCGGCAGCTCCAGGACGGCCCCGTCGGCGGCGATGACGTCGGGGGCCAGGCCGTCGCTGCCCGGAGGGGCCATCTCCCGCAGCACCTGCAGGTCGGCGACGGGCTCCACCCGCAGGGGCCAGCGGGGCATGGTGGCGCGCACGCTGTCGGCGGCGTGCACCAGGACCAGGGCCCAGGCCAGGGCGGCGGCGTGCCGGCGACCGGCCAGGCCCGCGGCCAGCAGGAGCACCAGGCCCAGCTCGGCCATGACGGCGTAGCGGAAGTACAGGCCGCCCTCGCGCGTGGGGTAGCGCAGCGCCTCCAGGAGCAGGACCGGCAGGGGCAAGGCCTGGCCCGCCACCGAGAGGTAGCGGCCCCCGACGGCCAGCCAGGGCCCCAGGGCCAGGAGCACGCCGCCGGCCAGCAGGGCGAGGCCCAGCGACCGCCCCGGCGCCGCCCGCCGCGCCAGCAGGGCCGCGGCCAGCAAGAGCGGCAGGCCCAGGTAGCTCTGGTGCGTCGCCTCGTAGGGGCTCAGCGTGGCCGGGCGGGCGGGCCAGAGCAGCGCCTCGGGCGTCGCCACCGGCGGCGGGTGGGGCAGGGCCTGGCCGCTGGGCGCCCCCCGCAGGGCGCGCGGCGCCGGGTTGACCAGGCTGTCGGCGCCCCCCGCGGCCCCGCCCCCGTAGAAGGCGGCGACCGGCAGCATGCCCAGGCCCAGGCACAGGCCCAGGGCCAGCGGGGCCAGCGCCCGGCGCCGCGCCAGGCTGGCCAGGCCCCAGCCCAGCCCCAGCAGCGGCAGGGCCAGCGTGTAGTAGGGGCTGGACAGGCCGCCCAGCAGCCCCACAAGGGCCGCCAGGGGCGCCAGCGCCCACCGCGGGCGACGATCCGGCTCCAGCGGCGCGACCTGGGCCGCCACCCACAGGAAGGCCGGCAGCACCCAGGCCTGGGTGTTGCTGATCTCGCCCATCCCCAGGGTCGAGAGCACGGTCGGCCCCACGGCGTAGGCCGAGGCCGCCGCCGCCGCCGTCCAGGGCTCGGCCGCGCTCAGCCGGCGGACCGCGGCGTAGCTGACCAGGCCGGTGAGGGGGAAGACCAGCAGGTGGGCCAGGGTGCCGGCCGCCAGCGGCCCGAGCAGCAGCCGCAGGGGCGCGTAGAGCAGCAGGGCGGCGCCCCCCAGGCCGCGCAGGTCCCGCGCGGTGGGGAAGCCCGCCTCGGCCGTCTGGCCCCACAGCGCCTGGGGCTCCCCGCGGACCAGGTGCCGGAAGCTCCAGTCGAGGATCCAGACGTGGCTGTCGCCCCAGGCGGTCACCATGTGCCACTGCCCCAGGTGCAGGGCCAGGGGCCAGGTCAGGGCCACCACCAGGAGCAGCGGTGCCAGGGCGGCGGCGAGGGGCGGCAGGCGGGCCATCGGCGCAGGCTACCCGGGATGTGCGCGGCACGGTCGCACCCGCCCCCGGTACCCGCCGCCGCGGCCCGTGACGAGGTCTTGCACAGCGCTGACAGGAAGGCGCCGAACACCCCGGCGAGCGGCTCGGGGCAGGTGTAGCCTGTCGGCGCTCCCGCCCCCTCCCCCGTGCGCGAGGGGCGCACGCGACCCGCCCACCTCTCCCCCCCTGCCCATGCCAACCCGGAGCCGCCTGTGAACCACCGCCTGGTCCCCGTCCTGCTCAGCCTCGCCCTCGCCGCCTGCGCCACCGAGCCTGTCGACTCCGACGGGGCGCTCCCCCAGGCGGACGTCTTCGGCACCGGCTCCGCCGACGAGCTGGCCCTGGCCGAGGAGCTGGCCCACGCGCGCCTGCTGGCCGACACGGACGGGCCCGCCCGGATCAAGGGCATCGACGAGCTGCGCACGCTGAAGGTGCACGTCGACGACCTGACGGGCATGGCCCACGCCAAGGTCCAGCAGCTGCACGAAGGCGTGCCGGTCTGGGGCGGCGAGGCCATCGTGCACTTCTCCACCGGCGGCAAGGTGGCGTCCATCACCGACGACCTGCGGGCCTCGGTCCAGGTCGACACGACCCCGCTGTACGACGCCGACGAGGCGATCGACCTGGCGGTGGAGCTGGACGGCCACGGCTGGCAGAGCCTGACGGCCGAGCCCACCGCCGACCTGTGGGTGCTGCGGCACCTGGGCCGCGATCACCTGGTCTGGCGCGTGAGCCTGCACCGCGTCGACAGCGCCGACCCGGCGATCCCGGTGCTGTTCGTCGACGCCCACACGGGCGAGCAGGTCTGGGCCTACGACAACATGCAGGGCGCGACCTGCTCGGGCAGCACCAACTACTACGGCACCAAGAGCGTGGAGTGCTACACCGACGGCAGCAGCTACTACCTGGAGAACCAGGCGGACAACCTGGGCACCTTCTCCTGGGGCAACACGACCACCAGCCTGTACTACAACAGCAACAGCTCGACGACCTGGGGCACCAGCAGCACCGCCAAGAACGCCTTCGAGGCCCACTGGGTCAGCCAGCAGGTCTACGACTACTTCCTGGGCTCCCACGGCCGCACCGGCATCGATGGCGCCGGCGGCCCGGCCTACGTCAGCACCCACGGCGACGCCTACATCACGACGACGACCAGCTACAGCCGCAACTACGGCAACGCCTACTGGGACCCCACCAACGAGTACATCGTGCTGGGCGACGGCGACGGCACCTACATGTCGTCGGTCACCTCGCTGGACATCCTGGGCCACGAGTTCACCCACGGCGTGACCCAGAACGAGGCGAACCTGACCTACTCGGGCGAGTCGGGGCACCTCAACGAGTCGATGTCCGACGTCTTCGGCGCCATGATCGAGCGCTACGCCCTGGGCGAGTCGGCCGACACCTGGTGGATGGGCGAGGACGTGTGGACCCCCTCGGTGTCCGGCGACGCCCTGCGCTACATGGATGACCCGGCCGACGACGGCTACGCCTGGGACTACTACAGCAGCAGCATCGCCTACGCCGACGTGCACGACGGCTCGGGCGTGGGCAACCTGGCCTTCTACCTGCTGTCCGAGGGCGGCACCCACCCGCGCGGCAAGTCGACCACCGCCGTCACGGCCATCGGCGCCGACGACGCGGCCGACATCTGGTACCTGGCGCTGACCAGCTACATGACCAGCTCGACCAGCTACGCCGGGGCCCGCACCGCCACCCTGAGCGCCGCGGCCGCCCTGTTCGGCTCCAGCAGCACCCAGTACACCCAGGTCGGCAACGCCTGGGCCGCGGTCGGCGTGGGCGGCAGCTCCGGCGGTGGCAGCAGCGCCTGCACCACCAGCACCTACACGGGCAGCATCTCCCGGCGTGGGGCGAGCGTGTACGCCCCCTCCTCGTCGGGCACCTCAGTGACGGTGAGCAGCCAGGCGGTGTCGCTGAGCGGTCCCTCCTCCGCCGACTTCGACATCTACCTGCAGAAGAAGTCGGGCAGCCGCTGGTCCAACGTCGCCAGCTCCACCGCCGACGGCTCCAGCGAGTCGATCAGCTACTCGGGCAGCTCGGGCACCTACCGCGTCCGCGTCTACAGCTACAGCGGCACGGGCAGCTTCAGCCTGAGCTGGTGCAAGTAGCCACCGGCTGAGCCCGGCGCGTTGACGGGCCGCGGCGGCCCCCCCCGGCCCAGGGGGTGGGTCCCGCGGCCCGGCTGCGTCTGGCGCCCGGCGGCCCGGGACCTGCTCAGGCCAGCGTCGCCCGCAACATCCCCACCTGCCGCTCCACCTCGACCCAGGCGGTCCCGCCGCGGCTGGTGCGCCGCTCGGCCGCGGCCTCGGGCTGCAGCCAGGACAGCGCGTCCTCGCCGAAGGCCGGGTGGGCGGCGCGCAGCTCGGCCAGGCTGAGCGAGGAGAGGTCCTGGCCCCGGGCCTCGCAGGCCTTCACCAGCCCGCGGGCGCGGGTGGTGCCGACCGCGTCGAACAGGGGCGGCCGGTCCTCCTGCAGGTCGCGGTTGTAGGCCAGGGGCAGCGCCTTCACCAGCGTGAGCAGGGCCTGCACGGCGCCGAAGACCCGCCCCGCCTTGCCGCGGACCAGCTCGGCGGCGTCGGGGTTGCGCTTCTGCGGCATGAGTCAGTCCCAGTTCGGCGCCCAGGGGCGGGGGAACTCCAGCGACTGGCCGGACAGCCAGACGTGGACCGCGTCGCCCATGCCCCTCGTCATCCCGTCGAAGTAGACGTCTTCGCCAGAGATCGTGTCGTCCGTCATCACGAGGTCGTCGATGCCATCCCCGTCCAGGTCCCCCTTGGCGCTCACCAGGTAGGTGCCCTTGCTGGAGACAACCGCGCCTTGATCGTGAGGCAAGGTTCCGCTGAGGGGGCCGTAGTGCAGCCAGGTCCCGGGGTTGGGGTTGCCCGGTGAGTACAGACTGGAACTCCACCTGCTTGACGAACCTAGCACCAGGTCTGTGTGGCCGTCACCGTCCAGGTCGCCACCGCCTGCCAGCGGCCAGCCAGCGAAGGCAAAATCGGAAGTCCCGACGATGGTGGCAGATGCGACTTGCTCGATGTCGCTGACCCCCAGCCCGATCGGGTCCCCGAGAATCCAGACAAGGCCCGGGTCGACCATCAAGTCGACATTCCGCCCGAAGGCGCTCACCACCAGCTCATCTCGCCCGTCCCCGTCCATGTCTCCCCCGTTGATCACGGGCTGGCCCCAGTAGCCATACAGGTCCCAGTAGTTCAGGCCCTCCTCCCACGGTGTTTTCGGCGTGCCCACCATCGCGTCCGGCTCACCCGCCGCTGTCGCTTCGTCCACAGGCCCCAGGTAGATGTTCACCGCGGGGAAGGGACCACTGTAAGCCTGCGCCAGGACCAGGTCGCTCACACCGTCGCCATCGGCGTCAAAGGCGTCTGCAACGGTTGGCGCCAAGACGCTGGGATGTGCACCACCCTGGAACACCAGGTCGTGCTCCGACAGGTCGACGTGCTCCCCCGGCTCGAAGGGGCCCGGTAGCAGCGCAACCTCCCCACCGCCAGGAACGCCCAAGCTGCCTCCAGCCAGCGGTAGCGCCAGGTCGCGCTGGCCATCTCCCGTGACGTCGCCCACCACAACCGGGAAACCGTTCCATGTGACTCCATCGCTGAGCTCATCCCAGCGGTAGCCGGCGAACCAGCCCACCTCCTCCGCCACGACATCGCCGCTGAAGGGGCCGATCACCACCCAGGCGCCGACGTTGTACTCGGGGGGCCACTGGTCGCAGGAACTTGTATCTGCAATCGAACCATGGTCTGCGGACCCGGCGACCAGCTCGGTGAAGCCGTCCCCATCCAGGTCGACGACATCCACCGACGTACTTCCAAGAAGGTCTCCGCAGTGGTCCGGACGGATGTCCGCCGTCATGTGGTCCGACTCCAGAACCACACCGGCGGAGACGCCGGAGAGGTCCAACTGAAGGACGTCCCCCTCAGATGAATGATCGGCATACTCCCCCGCCGCATCGACATCCTTGAGATGCGTTCCGCCAACATACAGGTACCCACCCTGACCGCCGTCCGAACCCGGCCCGACGACCACTGGTGTAGGGTCCCAATACCTGCATGACCGAAGCGCAATGTCCCCGTACCGCGTCGTGGGGAGGGACTCAATGTCCTGAGAGGCAGGGAGGGAGTCGTCATAGATGGTCAAGGACACCCCCGCGCAGGGCCCGGTATCCTCGGTGCCTCCACCATCGTTGGTCAGATCGCCGCTGTCGCCACCATCGTCGCTGCCATCGGCCGGTGCGCCACACGAACCGCAGCCCAGGGCCAGGCCCCACAGGGCCAGCAGCGTGACCCCCACCACTTCAGCCCACCACCCGCAGCGCCACCCGCGATGCCACGAGCACCGGCATGCACCGGTGCGCGGACGCCAGGTGGAAGCCACCGCCGTCCGAGGCGACCGGCAGGTCCACCACCGCCGGAAGCGACGCCTCCAGGTCGTAGCGCGGCAAGGTGATGGTTGGATCCGCATCCGCTTCCATGGGCTCTTCCCAGGACGAGGTGGGAGTGGTGGGCAGCGCCTCGACCTGCACGGGCTCGGCCTCTCCGCCGAGCACAGCCGGTTGAAAGCGCAGGGAGACCGGGTCGGTGCCCGGTAGGGTCGGGTCGCTCAGCGCGATGTAGGCGTAGGTGTGCCCCGACAGGTCGCGACCCTGGATGGTGCCGAAGCTCGCTCCGACCAGCTCGAAGACGTAGACCGCCGGAATGGCGAGATCCTCACTGCCCGCCGCGCCGCTGGTGCTGGCGTGGAGCTGCCCACGGCTGCGAGCGGGAAGCGGATCGGGCTCCAACAGGCGGATCCAGGTGGCATCCCGGAAGAACACGGACAGGCGCGAGAACGCAAAGAAGGCGGCCCGTGCCACGGACTTCTCGGCGTCACGGTCGGAATCCCCCCGGTCGTCCCGCAGGCCGTAGCCGGAGAAGGCGCCGCCCATGGACATCCAGGTGTGCCAGCCGGTTCGCTCGGCGCCCCCCACCGCCGCGAACAGCTGTCGGCGAAACACCTCGTTGGCCTGGTTGAGCTCCACCGTGGGCACGCCGCCGGACGACGGTCCCACGGCGTCGACTGGCGGCAGGTTCGGCGTGCTGGTCTCATCCCCGCCTACCCCGGACTCGAAGACCGTCACTGCACCATCCAGGCCATGCGCCAGCAGCAGGTCCGACAGGGCCCGAACCTCCATCGCCAGCCACACGCCAGATAGCGGTCCCAGCGGGTCCATCCCGGGACCCGTTCCCACCGCGTCGCCGTGGTACCAGTGGTAGTCCACGCCTCCCACCACTTCGGCCAACAAAGGCAGGTAGTCGCTGGCCTGCCCTGACAGTTCGCCCAGCACCGTGCCCACCTCGTAGACGCCGCGCATGCCCTCCCACGCCGTGGCCACCTCGGACACCAACGCGTCCAGGAAGTCATGCTTGTACCAGAAGTCCTGGGTGAGCGCGTCGGTGTACTCTCCCTCCAGGTCCGCCGATGAGTAGCTGGAGACCCCCGGCAGGTACAGGGTCGGCACCCAGGACGCCTCCGTCAGCTCGGTCTGCACCGTGGCCCGTATCGCGCGAAAGCCATGGACGAAGCCCAGCGCCGCCATCGTCCAGGCCCGGCCCCACGCAGCACCGCTGGCCTGTGGGTCCCAGTGCCCGTCGCTCACAGCACCCACCGCATGGGCCGCGTCCGCCGTCACGTTGCGGCCGTCCACCTCGTTGAACAGCTCGATGCCGTCCAGCACCTGGGCCAGCAGGTTCTGGCGCACGCCGCCGTGCGCGGCGAGCGCGTGCTGCGCCGCCAGCACCAACAGCTCCGCGCAGGCGTGGGCGATCCAGTAGATCGCCTGGAGCTTGCGGCTGTCCTGCAAGTCCAACGAGATGCGGACCCACCGGCGCTGGCTCTCCACCACGGATAGCCGCACGGGGCCGGCGGATCCAGACAGGCCACCGGATCCCGCACCTTCGGCAGGCGTCAGTCCCTCCGCGTACTCCGCGGACCAGTACTGGCGCATCACCAGGCGCTGGGTGATCCAAGGGGGGTAGTGACCATCCCCGAAGGCTTCCAGCAGGGTGGGGTCATCCAGGCCGTCGATCATGAGCTTCGCGGCGGGAAGATCCTCCTCCGACACCAGCCGCGATGAACCCAGCCCCAGCGTCAGGAAGGTGAACCGCAGCTTCACGCCGGACAGCCAGGCATCGTACAGGAGCTCGCCGAAGCGGGCGATGTTGGACAACTCCGGGACGGTTGTCGTCCCATACAACACCAGCTCGCGGATCGCCGCCTGGTCCGCGGGGATGGGCACCCGCAGGTCCGGATCCTGCCATGCCGTCAGGAAGTCCCACAGCAGGTCCCGCTTGCCGAACTGCCGCAGCACCTTCACCCGAAGGTCGGGCGGGTCCTCCCACTGGGAGGCGGAGTCACCGAACTTGTTGGCAACGCCCGCAGTGTCTTCGCTCTCGTACAGCTTCATCCCGTTGAGCCCCAGCCCTCCCTGGCCGCCCGGGAAGACCGTCGACAAGCCCTTCTGCGGCAGCGGGGGCAGCGGCTCTCGGCGCCCGAGCACGTCGCCCTTCACCGCTCCCACCACCGGCACCCTGGGCCGCACCACCCACGAGGGGTGCTGACCCTCGGCCCGCGCGCCCAGGGTCGCCAGCTTGCGCGCGGCCTGTCGCAGCCCCTGCGCCCGCTCCCGCCGCACCTGCTCCAGGGTGACCGGGGCCTTGGGCGCCTCCAGCGCCTCGCAGCGCCGGAGCAGCCACAGCCGGTGCCGCAGCCGCGCCCGACGCCCGCGCGCCAGCTCTTCCCGCAGCGCCGTCACGCCGCGATCAACCGGGTCCTTCGGGTCGTGCGAGGTGCTCATCATGCCCTCCCAGCGTAGCAGCCCGTCAGGTGAAGAACAGCGTGATGGTGATGGTGCCTTGGAAGTTCCCACCCGGAAACGAAAAAGCCGGACTTCCCCCTTTGTTTTCCATGTTCCCCTCGTGGATCTTTTCCGGCCTC
>JAKLKF010000141.1 GCA_023150805.1 Myxococcota bacterium
CCGTCGCTGGCCGTGCCGCCGTCACTGGCCGTGCCGCCGTCGCCCGCCGTGCCGCCGTCGCCCGGCACGCCGCCGTCGCCGCCCCCGCCGTCGCCACCGCCGTCGCCCCCGCCACCGTCGCCACCGCCGCCGTCGCCACCGCCGCCGTCCCCGGCGCCGCCGTCGCCACCGCCGCCCTCGTCGGGATCGCAGGCGCTGCCGATGCCGTCCCCGTCCAGGTCATCCTGGTCGGCGTTGGGATCGTCCTCGCAGTTGTCCTCGTCGTCGGGCACGCCGTCGCCGTCGTCGTCGTAGCCGTACAGCTCGACGGGGCCGAAGTAGACCTCGGTGCTGCCGCCGCCCCCGTCATAGCCGGCGTCGTAGGCGTAGAACCCGGCCAGGCCGGGCGCGCGGATCGGGTCGGGGTCCACCGCCTCCAAGGTCCAGTCCGGGTCCGGGCCGGTGTCGAAGCCCTCCCACACCTGGGCGCTCAGCGCGCCGTCGTTGAAGCCGATCGCCAGGTTCTGCAGCGTGTAGGTGTCGAAGCTCCGGTCGGTCTCCACCAGGACCTCGGGCTCGCCGTCCCGGATGCGCACGATGCCCGACCACACGCCGTTGGCGATGGGGTTGCTGCCGGAGGTGCGGTCGGTCCCGGTCAGCATCAGCACGTAGTAGTTGCCGCTGTCCTGCCAGCCGAAGACCAGCCCGACGGTGTCGTCGTCCTCGCTGTAGACGCTGGAGAGCAGCCAGCCGTCCAGCGCGACGGCGTCCTCGTGGGTCAGCGTGTTGTCGGTGGCGTCGGGAGGGCCGCCGAAGTCGCCGCCGTTCTCGTCGGTCAACGGCATCGCGTAGTGACGGCCCGAGCTGCTGCTGACGTAGCCGTACCACTCGTCCTCGGGCCAGCCGCTTCGCCAGCCCTCCCGGCCGTCCAGGGTCTCCTCCTCCGGGTAGTCGTCATAGGACCACAGCAGGACGTCTTCGGCCTGGGCGGAGGGGGAGAGCAGGGCCAGCAGGGTGATCACGGTCATGCACGCACCGGGGGGAGGCGGGAGGGGGGCACTATAGGCCCACCGCCGCTGCCTTCGCTACCGTCCCAGCATGGGCTCGCCCGCGATCAGGGCGTTGGCCGCCTCCCGGGCCGAATCCTGCGCGGCGTTGCGGTGGGTGAGCCACTGCGCGTGCGCGTCGGGGCCGACCTGGTTGGCGATGCCCAGCAGGGCGACGAAGGGCACCTGGGCGGCCGCGCAGGCGGCGGCGACGCCGTAGGCCTCCAGGTGCTCGACCTGCCAGCCGTCGGCCAGGCGGGCCGCCAGCACCGGGTCGGTGGTGATGGCCCCGGTGTTCAGCACGTCCACCGCCGGCACGCCGGCGCGGGCGAGCAGGCGCGGGTCGCAGGGCAGCGGCGGGGGGGGGCGGGGCACGTAGCCCAGGCCCATGGTCGCGGCGCCGTCCGCCAGCCCGACCCGGCGCGCGGCGCAGGCCTGGCCGACGGGCGGGCCGCCGCGGTAGCTGCCGGCGGTGCCGATCAGCACGACGGCGTCGGGGCGCAGCTCGCACAGGATGCGGGCGGTCGAGGCCGCGGCGACGACGGGGCCGACGCCCACGGTCCTGCCGGGCAGCGGGCCCAGCTCCTCGGCGACGGCGGCGAGCACCAGGATCACGGCGACTCCAGGGCGGGGTCAGCGGCCACGGCGCTTGCGCAGCGCCTCGGCCTGCTGGGCGGTCTCCTCGGCGGTGCGCTTGCGCTCCTCCTCCTTGGCCGCTTTCGCCCGGCGTCGCTCCACCAGGTAGCCGATGCTGGCGAAGATGCCCCAGCCCACCACGGCCGCGGGGAAGGCGGCGAAGGCGATGCGCTGGAAGCTGTCGGCGGGGGTGACGCCGTCGCGCAGGAAGACGCCGTACAGGGCCAGGAAGGCGATGTCGCCGCCGAGCTGGGTCGGGCCCTTCTTGAGCTCGATGGCCAGGCCGACTGCGCCCAGCCCCAGGGCGACCGGCCAGAGCAGCCAGGCTGGTGGCGGCGCCTCGATCACCCGCAGGTGCAGGCCGCTGGCGGCGTCGCCGTCGAAGTTCGTGAGCTGGACGCGCACCGCGCCGTCGCCCTTGAGGTTGAACCGGTCCTCCAGGTCCTCGCCCCACTTGCCGCTGCGGCGCTTGCCCGACTCGGTGAGCTGGGCGCCGTCGAGCACGTCGACCTCGACCCCCTCGTCGTCGCCGCTGGTCTTGCGGCGGACCTCGCCGGTGGCCTTGGACGCCCAGCCGTCGCCGGAGATCGCCAGGGCATAGGCGGTCTTGCCGGCCTTGGCGCCCTTGGGATCCTCGGCCAGGTTGGCGGTGACCAGCAGCGCGTGCCCGGGGGGGACCTGCAGCTGCACCTCGGCCGCCAGCGGCGAGATGTCGGCCTCGTCCACGGCGGGGCCGGGGTTGAGCACCAGCCAGGCCATGGTGCAGGGCAGGGTGGCCGCGACGAGCGCGACCGGCACGGCGATCCAGGGGAAGGAGGGCAGGTCGAGCGCGCGCTTGACCGTGGGGCCCAGGATGGCGAGGATCACGGCGGCGATGACGAGGGCGGAGAGCACGGGGGCCTCGGCTTCGGGGGGCGGCGCGGGGGTTAACCAGCCCTCGGTCGTTCTTCCTCTCCCCGCCCCCATTCCACCCTCCTTCTCGCCCCGGAGGCCCCGTGCCCGTCACCTCCCACGCCCCCGCCGGCCGCCTGCAGGGCCGCGTCGTGCTCATCACCGGCGGCAGCCGCGGGGTGGGCGCCGCATGCGCCCTGGCCTGCGCGCGCGAGGGGGCGGCCGTGGTGGTGTCGGCCAAGACCGTGGATCGGCACCCCACCCTGCCCGGGTCGCTCGCGGAGGTGGTCGCCCGGATCGAGGCGATGGGCGGCCAGGCGCTGGCGGTGCCCTGCGACGTGCGCGACGCCGGCCAGGTCGACGCCATGGTCCAGGCCGCGGTCGACCGCTTCGGCCGGCTGGACGCCCTGGTCAACAACGCGGGCGCCATCCACTGGGGCCCGGTCGCCGACTGGTCGGCGCGGCGCTTCGACCTGGTGATGGGGGTCAACGTCCGGGCCGCCTTCCTGGCGACCCGCGCGGCCCTGCCCCACCTGCGGGTGCACGGCGGGCACGTCGTCATGATGTCCCCGCCGATCCACCCCACCGCCAGCCCGGGCAAGGCGCCCTACCTGGTCAGCAAGATCGGCATGACCATGCTGGCGATGGCGGTGGACGCCGAGGAGGTCGACGTCGCGGCCTGCTCGCTGTGGCCGGTCACCGGCGTGCGCACCGCGGCGACCGAGGTGCACGGCTTCGGGGACGCGCGGGAGTGGCGCACGCCCGAGATCCTGGCCGACGCCACCGTGGCGCTGCTGGCGCGCGACCCGCGCCGGAGCCCCTTCCGGGCCTGGCTCGACGAGGAGGTGCTGGCCGAGGTGGGCCTGACGGACCTGTCGGCCTACGCCTGCGTGCCCGGCTGCGAGCCCACGCCGATGAGCATCACCCTGGTGGATCCGACCTGGCGGCGGTGAGCTCCGCCGGGCCGGACCCCTGGGCACCCACCCAGTCGTCGACCCGGTGCCACCACTGGTCCAGCCAGGCGCGGGCCTGCTCGGGCTCGGTGGGCACCTGGGCCGCCGGGACCCGCCACGCCACCACCTGGAAGGTCCGGCCGATCAGGCTTCCGTCGGCCAGGGCGGTGGCGCGCAGGACGGACTCGGTGCCGACGTGGGCGCAGAAGACCACGTCCTCGTCGGGGCGGCGGGCGGCGAGCAGGGCCAGGGGGCCGCCGGGGCGCGGAGGCAGCACGTGGCGGAAGGAGGCGGCGCGCGCGCGGGCGGGACCCTCCAGGCGCGCGAGCAGGGCGGCCCGCTTGCCTGGCGAGGCGCGGGTCCCCTCGGGGTAGATGACCAGCCCCTCACCGGGGCGCAGGGCCGTCTCCTCGCCGCCGACCGCCGCTCCGCCCGCGCCGCCGTGCAGGCGCAGCACGCGCGCGACCTCCCGCGCCGGGTCCTGGCCGCCGCGGCGCACGAAGGCGTTGGGCAGGCGGTGCCCGACCACGTCCAGGCAGGGCGAGGCGCAGACCTCGACCTTGAGAACGTAGCGGAGCGCGATGCCCATGGGGTTGGCGAAGGCCACGGCGGGCAGGAGCACGTCGGGCAGGCTGGCGTGGCGCAGGAAGAGCAGGAAGGGCGCGGGCAGCGCGGCCGGCGCCTCGACCTGCAGGCGCAGGTCGAAGATGCGGGCCAGGCTGCCCCACAGCAGCCGCGTCCAGGCGCGCTGCAGGCGCAGGTCGGCCCGCCGCAGCCAGGCGGCCCGGGCGCCCAGGCCCGAGGCCAGCCAGGTCCACAGGGCGGCCTGGACCCCGGCCACCTCGGCGAACAGGTAGACGGCGCCGAACAGCACGGCCCGGCTCAGGGGCAGGCGCGGGCGGCCACGCAGCAGGTCCAGCGCCAGCGCCAGCGCCAGCCACAGCGGCAGCAGGCCCCAGGCCAGGGCGGCGCCCAGGTGCACGGCTGGCAGGGTCAGGGCCCGGCGGGACCATCGGCGGGTCCAGGGATCGTCGTCCAGGGGCACGGACCCCGTCACGCCCGGTCCTTGTGGGCCCGCAGCGCCGCCGTCACCGCGATCGGGTCTGCGCCGGGCAGGCCCACGGCGGCGGCGACCTCGGGCTGTTCGACGCGCAGGAAGAGGTTGGTGGCGCGCTCCTGGTCGATCCGACCGGGCACGGTGGGCTCGCCGCGGGCGCGCAGGGCCTGCACCTCGGCGGCGCGCGCGGCCAGGGCCGGGTCCCGGGGCAGCAGGCCGCGGGCCCAGCGGGCGTTGCCCAGCGTGTACTCGTGCGCGCAGTAGACCCGCGTGGCGCCGGGCAGGGCGGCCAGGCGCCGCAGCGCCGCGTACAGCTCGGCGGGGGTGCCCTCGAAGAGGCGGCCGCAGCCCATCAGGAACAGGGCGTCGCCGCAGAAGAGCGCCTCGTCCTGGGCGAAGTGGAAGGCGATGTGGCCGCGGGTGTGGGCGGGCAGGGCCAGGACCCGGGCCGCGCAGGCGCCCAGCCGCCAGTCGTCGCCGTCCTGGAGCCCGACGTCCAGGCCACCCATCCGCGCGGCGTCGGCGGCGGGCCCCACCACCCGGGCGCCGTGGCGTGCCTGCAGCGGCGGCACCCCGCCGATGTGGTCGGGGTGGTGGTGGGTGAGGAGCACCTGGTGCAGCGGCCAGCCGCGCGCGTCCAGGGCCGCCTGCACCGGCGCGGCCTCGCCGGGGTCGACCACGGCGACGGTGCCCGTCGCCTCGCAGCGCAAGAGCCAGGCGTAGTTGTCCCGCAGGATGGGGACCCGCTCGACCCGCAGCCCGCCCGCCCCGCCGCCGCCCAAGCTAGTCCTCCACCGCGACCAGCAGGTGGGTGAAGTACAGCTCGCCCGCGTCGTTCTCCACCACCGCCATCCCCGACAGGTTGAAGACGTCGGTCTCGATGTTCTCCAGGTGGGGTGGGCTGCCCAGCCAGCCCTCGTAGGCGGTCTGCGCGGGGTCGGGGTAGCCGGCGGTCATCCAGGCCACGTTCTCCCCGACGGTGGTGACGCCGGCCATCATGTCCATGACCTCGGCCGCGCGGTCCTCGAAGCCGTCGTGCGAGAAGGGCACCGCGCCGCTGGCCATGTCCTCGCTGTGGCCGCGGGCCACGTCGCTGACGCAGGCGTCCAGCTCCAGGGGCCCGAGCCCGATGCTCTCGCGGTAGTCGCTGATGAGCTGGTTGGTGTCCTGCTCCATCGCGCTGTTGGGCGTGCAGCCGTCGTCGCCTTCGTCCTTCTCGGAGCAGGCGGTGAGCAGGGCGAGGGCGAGCAGGACGGGCAGGTGGGCGCGCGGGTGCATGGGGCCTCCGGGGGAGGAGAGCCTACCGCGGCGCGGCTGCCGGGCACGCGGCTGCGAGGGCCGGGCGCGGCCGCGAGGGCGCCTACGCCTCCGGCGGGGGCTCGAGGCTGGCGGGCCGGTGCAGCCGGACGACCCGCACCCGGCGCGGCGACGCCTCCACGATCTCCAGGGTCAGCCCGCCCTCCAGCGGGAAGCGCTCCCCGACCGCGGGGATGCGGCCGGCCAGGTACAGGGCCAGGCCGGCCATCGTCGCGTAGCCCTCGCCCTCGGGCAGCTCGACGTCCAGCTCGCGGGCCAGCTCGTGCACCGGCATCGCCGCGTCGACCCGGACCACGCCGCCCTCCTCCAGCGTGAACAGGGGGCGCGCCTCGTCGGGCTCGTCGGCGATCTCGCCCACCAGCTCCTCGAACAGGTCCTCCAGCGTGACCAGGCCGCGGGTCGTCCCGTGCTCGTCGACGACGACGGCGAGCTGGGAGCGGGTGCGCTGCAGGGTGCGCAGGAGCTGGGTGCCGCTGGTCCACTCGGCGACGTAGGGCACCGTGCGGGCGATGGCCGTCAGGTCGACGGGGTCCTGGCTGCGGGCGGCGACCAGGGCGTCGCGCAGGTGGACCACGCCGACCAGGTGATCCAGGTCGCCCTGGTGCACGAGCATCCGCGTGTGACCGGCGTCGGCCGCCAGCGCGTAGACCTGCTCGGCGGAGACGGTGGCGGGCAGCGCGTCGATGCGGTGCCGGGGGACCATGATGTCCTCGGCGTCGATCTCCTCCAGGTCGAGCGCCCGGCTGGCGATCTGGCCGGCCTCGGGCTCCACCGTGCCGGCGCTGGCCGCCTCGTCCACCAGCTGGACCAGCTCGTCGCGGGAGTGGCGGGCCTCGGTGAAGCTGGTGCGGTCGCCGAACAGGCGCAGCACCAGGTTGGAGGCGCCGGTCAGCACCCAGACGGCGGGGCGGGCCAGCCAAGCCAGGCCCTCGAAGGGGCGGGCGATGAGCAGGGCGTAGGGCTCGGCCTGGCGCAGGGCCAGGGACTTGGGCACCAGCTCGCCCAGCACCAGGGACAGGAAGGAGACGCCCACGACCACGATGCCCAGCGCCAGCTCCTCGGCGTAGGGCTGCAGCAGCGGGACCCGCGCGATGGCGGGGCCGACCCGGCCGGCCACGCTGGCGCCGCCGAAGGCGGCCGCGGTCGCGCCGATGACCGTGATGCCGATCTGGACGGTGGCCAGGAAGCGCTCGGGGTTGCCGCGCAGGCGCTGCACGGCGCGGGCGCGTCCGCTGCCTTCCTCCACCAGGGCCTCGACCCGGGTGCGGCGCATGCTGATGACCGCGATCTCGGCGCCCGAGAACAGGCCGTTGACCAGCGTCAGCAGGAGCAGGATCAGCAGCTCGACGGCGATGGCGTGGGTCCTCGCTGCGCGTGTAGCCCGCGTGCGGAGCCCCCGCCATGGCGGCTCGCGGACATCGCCGCGGCGCGGGGGTTCCTCGCCCCCGCCGGTCCTGACGCGCCTCGTACAGTCGTCAGCCCTGTGCAAGGTCATGGGCCCAGGGTGAACCACGCGGGGCGACCAGGGTCCAGGTCGCCATGCCCGCCCGGGTCGCGGCGGGCCCACCCCACCTGGACAGAGGAGGCTGCCATGCACCTTCCCGTGGACCCGTCCGTCTCCGCACTGCTCGGCCCCGCCCGGGACCCCCACCAGCCCCTGCACGGCGTCGAGGCCCAGGGCGCCCCCGTCGTCGAGGCCGCCTGGATCTGGCACGACACCGTGCTCGACCTGCGTCACATCACGCCCGGTCCGGCCGCTCGCTCGTCGGCGGCGGGCTGGCTGCCGGCCCTGCGGTCGGAGCAGGGCGAGGTCTTCGTCGAGACCGAGCGGGGAGAGGCCCGGCTGGACCCCGGCCAGGCGCTGGCGATCGAGCGCGGCGGCGCCCAGGTCCTGCTGCGGCTGGCCCCGGCGGGCCGCCGGGTGGCCGGGCGCTTCGACCGGCGGATCGACCTGCCCTTCGTCGGCATCATGAGCTTCGCCACCTTCCTGGCCGGCGCGCTCAGCGTGGTGATCGCCTCCTCCCCGCCGCCCGTGGAGCAGCAGGTGGTCGAGCTGCCCGACCGCTTCGTCGAGCTGATCCTCGCCGCCCCGCCCCCACCCCAGGAGGTGGCGGTGGCGGCGCCGACCACGCGCCCGGACGCCGGCGAGGGCAAGCGCCGCGCGGGCGAGGAGGGGCAGACGGGCCGGGAGCGGGGCAAGCGGCAGGCCCGCGGCGGGCCCGACCTGGAGCAGCGGCGCCTGGACCGGGAGATCGCCGAGGACGCCGGCGTGCTGGGCGCCCTGGCGGAGGCCGGCGCCCTGGGCGGGGTCTTCGACGCCGGGGTGAGCGGCGACCTGGCGGCGGGCATCGGCAGCCTGCACGGCGCGGTCGGCGTGCAGCTCGGCACCGGCTACGGCCAGCGCGGCAGGGGGCTCGGCGGTGGCGGCAACGAGGTCGGCAGCTTCCACGGGACCGGCACCCGCGGCCTGTCCAGCGGCAGCTCCGGCGCCTTCGCCGGCGGCGGTGACATCGGCCCCAAGCGCGACGGCGGCGTGCGCGCCGGCGGCGACCCCATCATCGTCGGCGCCCTGGACCCGGCCCTGATCGACGGGCTGATCAAGCGGCACCTGGCCAGCTTCCGCTTCTGCTACCAGCGCCAGCTGCAGTCCGAGCCCGAGCTGTCCGGCAAGGTCACGCTGCAGTTCGTCATCGCCAAGGACGGCAGCGTCTCGCGGGCCAAGGTCAAGTCCAGCAGCATGGGCAGCCCCGCCGTCGAGAGCTGCCTGTCCGACCGGATGCTGCGCCTGCGCTTCCCCGAGCCCAAGGGCGGCGGCATCGTGATGGTGACCTACCCCTTCGTCTTCAGCCGGCAGTGAGCGGCCGCCGGGCGCGGCCCGCCGGGGGCTCGCGGTCCACGGGCGCCCCGCGGTAGGGTCGGCCCATGCGGACCCTCGGCTCTCTCCTGCTGCTGTGCGCGGTGGCGCTGTTCTACCTCTCCGAGCTCGATCGACAGAGCCCGCTGGCGCTGTCGGTGGTCGAGGTGGACAGCGCCCTGCGCTTCGTGAAGGCCTGGAGCCTGGCCGGCCTGCTGGGCCTGCTGCTGTGGGCCCCCAGCCTGCTGCAGCGCTTCCTGGCCAAGGCGCCCCCACCGACCGTGCGCCGCGCCGGGCACCGGCCCGCCCAGGACCGGGCCCGCCAGTCCGAGCAGGGCCAGGACCCCGGCGCCGCGCGGGGGCCGACGATGGGCGGATCCTGGCGCGAGGCGATCCTGGGCCGGGTGCGTGGCTTCGACGCCGGGCCCGGCGCGCGCATCCTGGTCGACCAGGCCCAGGGGGTGCCGCTCACCCTGTCGCTGGAGCACCTCTCGCCCCGCCACTGCGAGGCCGCCGTCACCGAGCTGGCCCACCTGCTCCAGGGCCTGCCCCTGCCGCCGCGGCTGCGCGTGCGCTTCGACCAGTGCCCCGAGGGGCCGGCGCCCCGGCACCACCTGGTCGCCAAGGCCCTGGGGGCGGTGCTCGACCCGGGCAGCTTCAAGGCCACCGCCAGCGCCGACCAGGTCGAGGTGATGTTCCTCTCGCCCGACCCGCGCTGGCGCACGGAGTGGTGAGCGATCGCCCGCGGGCGAGGGGCTACTGCTCGATGGTCTCGCGGAACATGCGCTGCAGCTCGCCGTGGCCCGTCTCGTTGGGGTGGATGCAGGTGTTGTCGAACCAGACCTCCGCCTGGTCGCCCCGGTAGCACTCGTTGTCGGGCTCACCGGCGTGGAAGCCGTGCCCGCAGAAGTTCTCCAGCATCAGCACGGTGTCCAGGTCGTAGCGGACGGCCAGCTCCATGTAGGCTTCGTTCACGTAGATGTAGCCGTCGCGCAGCTGGGGGACGGTGCCGGTGAAGCCGAGGTAGCCGGCCATCGGGCAGGAGTCGAGGTCACCGGTGGCGTCGGTGAACTCGTAGACGTTGCCGAAGACCACGAACACGCCGCCCGGGAAGCGGTCGGAGCGCTCGGGGCTGGCTCCGTCCAGGTCGGCCCCCTCCTTGACCCAGGCGAAGGCCTCGTCCAGGTAGGCGATGGCCTGGTCGATCTCGGCCTTGGCCGCCTCCTCGCCCTTGGCCGCCACCGTCTCGGCCGCCTCCAGCATGTCGTTTCCGCCGACGGTCATCACGATCAGCGTGCGACGGTCGTCGCCCCCCTCGGGGAAGCACAGGTTCAGGCCGCGGTCCTCGTGGGCCAGCAGGTCGTCGGTGCGATCCCCCCACTGGCTGCAGTCGCTGACCTCCAGGCCGGGCCAGCGCTCCTGCAGGTCCTCGGTCAGCTCGACCCGGTAGTAGCGGTCCTCGTCCGTGGGCGGGGTGCCGGCGGTCACGCTGTCGCCCAGGAAGACCAGGCGCTCGATGTCGGTGATGTCCTGGTGGTCGGTGCCCGAACAGTGGTCGGGCACGACGGCGCCCAGCTCGTCGTAGGCAGGAAAGCCCAGGCTCTCGTCGCCGATGTCGGGGAAGCAGCGCTCCTTGATGGTGCCGGTCGGCGTGGTGCCGGGGTCGGCGCCGCTGTCGGAGGGCGCGGGCGAGGGCTCGGCGGTGCAGGCGAGGAGGAGGAGGGGGAGCAGCATGGGGCGACCATAGCGCAGGGGAGGGAGCCGACCGGTCCCACCGCGCCGGGCCGTGCTCAGGCGGGAGCGGAGCGCGGAATCGCCGCTGCGAGGGAGTTGTCCTCCAGCCAGGCCAGCAGCGCCTGCCTGAAGGCGGCGGGGGCCTCCATGGGCGCCATGTGGCCGGCCCCGGGCAGCACCACCAGCCGGGCGCCGGGGACCGCGGCGGCCATGGCGCGGGCCTCGTCGGGCGGGGTGAGGGCGTCGTGCTCGCCGACCACGACCAGCACCGGGCAGGAGAGCGTGGGCAGCAGGGGCCGGCGGTCGGGGCGCTGCATCATCCCGGCCAGGTCGGCCAGGATGCTCTCGACGGGGGTGGACTCGACCATGCTCTGCAGCCGGGCGCGCACCAGCGGGGGGGCGTCGGGCGCGACCAGCCGGGGCAGCAGGGCCTGGGCCAGCCAGTGGCGACCGTGCTCCAGGGTGTCGGCCATCGCTCGCTGCCGGCCCTGGCGGGCGGCCGGACCGTCATCGCCCGCGCGCGTGTCCACCAGGGCCAGGCTGCGCAGGCGCTCCGGGTGCCGCTCAGCGAAGGCCAGGGCCACGTAGCCGCCCATGGACAGCCCCACGAGGTCGACGCGACCGTCGGGGGAGAGGGCCTGCACCACCTGCGCGAGGTCGTCGGCCAGGGCCTCCATCGTGTGCACGGCGTCGCCGGCCCAGGGGGAGGCGCCGTGCCCCCGCAGGTCGACCGCGGCCAGCCGGCGCCCGGCGGGCGGCGGGTCCCGCAGGAGGTCGAGCCACATGCGGTGGTCGAGGGGGTAGCCGTGCACCAGCAGCAGGAGCGGGCCCTGGCCCGTCGTGTACAGGGCGAGGGTGGCACCGTTCACGTCGAGGGTGTGGGCCGGGTACACGGGCGCTCCTAGCCCGCCCGCAGCCGCGCGATCACCGCGTCCCGCACCTGGCTGGTGCTGGCCGCGCCGTCCATGTCCCGGGTGCGCACGCCGTCGTGCAGCGCGCCCAGGATCGCGCCCTCCAGGCGGTGCTGCTCCTCGGACAGCCCGATGTGACGCAGCAGGTAGAGCGCTGCCTGCAGCATGGGCACCGGGTTGGCCAGGTCCTTGCCGACCAGGCCCTCGGCGCGGCCGTGCGGGTTGCTGAAGATGGCGACCTCGTCGCCATAGGACAGGGTGGTGCTGGCGGTGATCCCCCCGGCCAGGCCGCTGACCAGGTCGCTGACGATGTCGCCGAACAGGTTGCCGGTCAGGATCACGTCGAACTGCTGGGGGCGGGTCACCAGCTTCATGCACAGGGCGTCGACGATGACCTCCTCGGTCAGGATGTCGGGGAACTCGGCGGCGACGCGCTGGGCGGTGTGAAGGAACAGCCCGTCGCTGCGCTTCATGATGTTCGACTTGTGTACGATCGTGACCTTCTTCCGGCCGTGCTTGCGCGCGACGTAGAAGGCCCAGCGCGCGATGCGCTCACACGCCGCCTCGGTCGTGATCTTGATCGCCTCGTACACGCCCTGGGTCACCTCGTGCTCGTAGCCGGCGTAGATGTCCTCGCTGGTCTCGCGCACGACGTAGATGTCCAGGTCGGGGAAGCGCGCGCCGCTGTGGGGCAGGGCGTGCACCGGGCGCACACCGGCCCACACGCCCAGCCGCTTGCGCAGCTCGACGGTCGGCGGCAGGCGGCCCGAGGCGCGCATGGCGTCGACCCGCGCCTGGAGCACCAGGCCGGTCCGCCGGGCCGAGGCGGCCACCTTGTCGACGGTCGTGGGGGTGAGCGGCTGCACATCCCAGTCGATGGGCACACCCGCGGCGGCCAGGACCTCCTGCACGACGTGGCAGGTCTCCGGTCCGATCCAGTCGCCGGGGATCAGGGTGACGGCGTGGGCCATGGTCCTTGCCTCAGAGCTTGTCGATGATGGCGTCGGTGAACTGGTCGGTCGTCGCCGTCCCGCCCAGGTCCCCGGTCCGGTAGCGGCCCTGCTCCAGCACGTCGAAGATCGCGCGCTCCACGCGCTGGACGATCTTCGCCTCGCCCACGTACTCGAGCATCAGCAGGGCGGAGAGCAGCACCGACAGGGGGTTGGCCTTGCCCTGGCCGGCGATGTCGGGCGCGGTGCCGTGCACCGCCTCGAAGACGGCGATGCGGTCGCCGATGTTGGCGCCGGGCGCCACGCCCAGGCCGCCGACCAGGCCCGCGGCCAGGTCCGAGAGGATGTCGCCGTACAGGTTCTGCAGCAGCAGCGTGTCGAACTGGTTGGGGTCCTGGGCGAGCTGGAAGGCCAGGTTGTCGACCGGCAGGTCGGCCTTGCCGATGAAGGGGTAGCCCGCGCCGATCTCGTAGAAGGCGTCGACGAAGGCGCCGTCGGCCAGGGGCACGACCTGGGCCTTGTGGCAGCAGGTGATGTGGCGGCGGCCGCGGTTGCGCATGTGCTCGAAGGCCCAGCGGGCGATGCGCTCGCCGGCGGCGGCGGTGCTGACCTTGAGCGACATGATGGTGCCGCGGCCGATCTCGTGCTCGATGCCGGCGTACAGGTCCTCGGTGTTCTCGCGCAGGACGACCAGGTCGACGCCCTGGTAGGGCGTGTGGACGCCGGGCAGGCTGCGCACCGGGCGGTAGCCGCAGAACAGGTTCAGCTCCTGGCGCAGGGTCACGTTGGCCGAGCGGAAGCCCCGGCCCTTGGGGGTCTCCAGCGGGCCCTTCAGGCCCAGCCGGTTGCGCTGGATGCTGTCGAGCGTCTCCTGCGGCATGGGGCTGCCGTACTGCGCGACCGCGGCGGCGCCGCCGGGGGCATCCTCCCACTCGATGGGGGCGCCGGCGGCGGCCAGGACCCGGCAGGTCGCGCGGGTGACCTCGGGGCCGATGCCGTCTCCCTGGATCAGGGTGACGCGGTACTTCATGCGAGCCTCGCCTTGGCTGCGGTGGGGGGCATTCCTATTCGGAGGCGGAGGCCGGGTCCACGGACCGCAGCGCGGGCGCGCAGTCCAGGGCGCCGTGGTCCAGCAGGATCGCGCGGTCCGTGGCGCGCCGCATCCGGACCCGGGTCGTGCCCTCGCCGGCGATGACCTTGAGCTGGTGGTCGACGACGCGGATGGTGTTGGGGCGACGGGCCAGCTCCTCGCCGTCCAGGATGAAGACCAGCTCGCTGTCCTGGGCGGCCTCCACCGCGTCGGCGACCCGCTGCCCGACCTCGGGCTGCAAGGTGAGCTGGGTGACGGGCATGCCGGCGTCGTCCAGCTCCAGGCGGGCGCTGGCCAGGTCCCGGTGGGTGGCCAGCACCTGGTCGCCGAGGCGGACCTCCAGCAGGCCCGGTCGGGCCAGCAGGGCCGGCACCGCGCTGCGGTCGTCCTCGAGGCCGGGCATCGTCGCCACCAGCGTGATCTGCTCGTCCTCCACCGACCAGCGGGGGTCGCCCAGGCCCAGCGAGGTGCCGCGCTCCCGCATCACCGGCTCCGCCTGGGCCGCGCAGGGCGCCTGCCACACCATCCGCAGGCGCTCGCCCTCGGCCTGCCCCCCCAGGCGCCCCAGGATGACCAGGGCGAGGACGTTGCCGCCCAGCAGCAGGGCGAAGGCGATCGGCACGACGCGCCAGGCCACGGCGACGCGGCCATCGGGCACCGGCTTGGGCATGGGCACCTCTCCAGCAGGGGGCGCGGGCCTACCCGGTTCCAGCCCGGTCTGCCTGCGGCGGGGCGGGCTATCGTGGCAGCAAGTGGTTGCTCGCCTTGGGCTCCCCATCCCGGGCCGCGGCGGCCGCGGCCTCCACCCTGTGAAGGCCCGACCACCTCCCTGGAGGGCCGACGGCGCCGACCTCCTCAGGGCTCCGGCGCCGGCGCGACCCGCCACAGGGCGATCACGAAGCCGAAGGTGTCCCGCCCCCAGCGCAGGTGGGCGTCCCTCCAGCGGCGGGCGTCCTGCACCAGGGCGGGGGTCTCGGGGTCCCTGGGGTGGGCGCGGCCCCAGGCCAGCAGGTTGCCCAGGTAGCGGCGCTCGTAGGCGTCGAGCTGCTCGGGCGTGCAGGTGACCCACCACTCCAGGTCCAGGTCCGGGTCGCCCGCGTCCAGGGTGCCGGCCAGGTCCAGGTGCTCGTCGGCTTCGCAGCCGAGCGCGTCGAGGTAGGCCGGGTCGGGCGGCGCCCGCCAGTAGCCCTCGCCCAGCACGACGCAGCCACCGGGTCGGGTGAGCGCCGCCATGGCGCGCAGCGTCTCCCTCCGGCTGCCCCAGGGCCGGGCGCCCACGCAGCACACGACGTCGAAGGCCCGCGGGCCGGGGCTCCAGCGCCGGACGTCGGCCAGCTCGAAGCCCACCCGGTCCGCGACCCCCTCGGCCTCGGCCGCGCGGCGGGCCAGGTCGACGAAGGGGCGAGCTGGTCGACGCCCACCCCCCGCGCCTCGGGCGTCCAGTCCACCAGCCGGACCAGCAGCGCGCCCTTGCCGCAGGCCAGGTCCAGGATCCGCGCCCCCCGGCGCAGCCGCATCGCGTCGTGCAGCTCGCCCATGCCCTCCCAGCCGATGGGGTTGCACCACTCCATGCCGTCGTGGCCGATGACCGTGCGGATCGGGGGCGTGCGGATGGGGGTCGTGCGGTCGGGGCGGGCCATCAGCGCCAGGCGATCTCGCGCCGGAAGTCCAGGCGCCCGTGCTCGTCGACGATCTCCCCGGCCAGGCCCTCGGCCGTCAGCTCCAGCCAGGCGAAGCCGCGCTCGCGGTCCTCCTCGAACAGGGTCGGGCTGCCCCGCCCCACCAGGGGGCTGTTCTTGGCGCCCGCGCCGGAGACGACCAGCTCCATGCCGCACACCGGCTGCATCCACTGCCGGCTGTGCTCGTGGCCGGAGAGCACCAGGTCCGCCCGGTCGCA
Source organism: Myxococcota bacterium (assembly GCA_023150805.1). Classification (GTDB taxonomy): domain Bacteria; phylum Myxococcota_A; class UBA796; order UBA796; family UBA2385; genus UBA2385. The sequence continues at coordinate 15,316 of JAKLKF010000141.1, forward strand.
GAGGACGTCGTCGTACAGGTCGCGGATCCGCCCGCCGCTGGCGTAGGGGATCCAGGCGCTGCCCTCGTACTCGCCGGCGTTGCCGTGCTGGCCGTTGCTCTTGAAGGCGTGGTGGGCCAGGACCACGACCGGCCGATCGCCGGCGGCGGCCAGCTCGGCGGCCACCCACGCGGCCTGATCCTCGTGCTCCCAGCCCATCATGACCGCGGTCGTGTCCAGGGCCAGGAAGCGCGCGGGGCCGGCGTCGAAGGCGTACCAGGGACCGGGCATGACCCAGCCCGGCAGGTCCGCGGGGCCCTGGAGCTGGGCGGCGGCGCGCAGGCGATCCAGCGGCGGGTCGCCGTGGTCGTGGTTCCCGAGGATGGCGTAGAAGGGCAGGTCCAGGCCCTGGTAGACCTGGGCCCACTTGGCCTGCCACTGGGGATCGTCGGGGCCGGTCACCCCCTCGGGGTAGAAGTTGTCGCCCAGGTAGGCGACGAAGTGACAGCCGGGGCCGCGTTCGTCGGCCTTGTCCTGGCACCACTGCCGCATGGCGGTGGCCACCCGGCGCTGCGGGTCGTTGCCCTCGCCGGCGTCGCCGAGGGCGAGGAAGCGCACGACCTCGCCCTGGGTGGGCGCCGGCGCCTCGACCCCTCCCCCGGCGAGCGGCGGCCCCCTGGTGCAGGCGAGCAGGGCCCACCAGGGCGCCATCAGCCCTCGCTCCGGCGCAGGTTGAGCTGCTCGTCGGCCAGCTCGACCAGGGCGCCGCGGAAGGCGTTGGCGTAGCGGGGGTGGACCAGGCGGGCCTCGACGATCCACAGGTCGGGCCGGTCGGCGTCCCGGTAGACGTTGGGGGGCCGGCTGGGCGCGATGTAGGGCGAGAGCAGGGCCAGCTCGTGCAGGGTCTGGCGCACCTCGCCGACGGAGAGGTGGGGGTGGACCGGCACGGGGACCTGGACCGGGGCGTAGGCGTCGGGGTCCACCCGCAGGGTCTCGACCAGGAGCTGGCGGTTGGGGATGCTGACCATGCGGCCATCGTCGACGGTCAGGCGGGTGGTCCGCAGGCCCAGGCCATGGACCAGGCCGCGGTGCGGTCCCAGCTCGATGCGCTCGCCGGGGCGCACCCGGCGCTCCACCGTCAGCACGATGCCGGCGAAGAGATCGGCGAGCAGCTCGCGGGCGCTCCAGCCCAGGGCGAAGGCCAGGGCGACCACGGCGAAGGGGACGGCCAGGCTCCAGGAGCGGGGCAGCAGCGAGAGCAGGGCGACCAGCAGCAGCGGGATCAGGGCGCCGCGGCCGACGCCCGTGGCCGCCGAGAGCAGGCGCGGCAGGGCGCCGGTGGGGCGCACGCGGTCCTGCAGCCGCTCGGCCACCTCGGCCAGGCTGGCGGCCAGCAGGGCCAGCGAGAAGAAGAGCAGGGCGCGGCGGCCCCCGCTGCGAGGGGGGGGCGGCAGCAGGTCCTCGGCCCAGGAGCGTCGCAGGACCGGGGCCAGGGCCGGGGGGGCGTCGGCCGGCGAGGCCTCGGCGCCCGCGGGGGGCTCGGCGGCGGCGTCGGCCGGCGAGGCCTCGGCGCCCGCGGGGGGCTCGGCGGCGGCGTCGGACGGCGGCGTGGCGGCGTCGGCGGGTGGC
>JAKLKF010000142.1 GCA_023150805.1 Myxococcota bacterium
CGGGGCCGGCGCGCCCCGCGCGCTGGCGCGCGCCCCCCGCGACGACCGCGGCGCCGACCCCACCGGCGCCTGGTACGGGCCCCACGGCCCGCTGGCCCTGGCGCGCGCCGGCGACACGCTGACCTTCTCCTACTCGGCCGTCTTCGGCGCCACCGCCCACCTCTGCGACGGCATCGGCGTCGCCGGCCTGGTGGGCCCCTCGACCTGGCAGTACGTCGACGAGCAGGGGACCGTCACCTTCACCACCCGGCGGGACGGCGTCACGATGCAGGTGACCGAGGGCATCGCGTCCTTCTGTGGCGCCGGCTGGTCGGGCGACCAGTTCACCCGCCAGGGCTTCTCGCCGGCCTTCCCCTGCACCGTCACGGCTCCGAAGGCCGGCTTCCTGACGGCCACGCGCGCGCCCGAGCCCCGCCTGGACGGCCTGGCGCAGGGGGATCGGGTCGAGGCGGTGGGCCTGGTGAACGAGGGCACCGCGCCCTGGCTGCTGGTCCGCGTGGCCGGCCGCGAGCCCTCGGCCGCCGGCCTGCTGGAGCGCGATGCGCTGGACTGCCAGGAGCCGTGACGCGGGCCCCCCGCGCCAGGGTCAGCCCCCCTCCTCCAGCAGCAGCGCCTGGGCCACCAGCCGCGCCGCCGCCACCGCGGGGTCCCCCTGCAGCGGCGGCAGGTCCTCTCGCGCCGGGGTGCCCACCGGGCGCATCGGGCTGCCGTCGGGGTGGGCGCGCACCGCCGTGCGCTCGGCGCGCTGCCAGGCCGTGCGGAAGTCCTCGCCCGGCGAGGGGGCGGGCAGGGCCACCTGCGGCACCACCCCGCTGCCCCGCTCCAGGCGGCGCCCGCCGGGCAGGGTCCAGGACAGGTTCGTGAACTGCACGGCGTAGCCCTGCTCCCGCTCGGCCCGCAGCGCCTGGGCCCGCCCCTTGCCGAAGGTCGGGCTGCCCACCACCACCGCCCCGGCCAGCTCCTGCAGGGCGCCGGCCACCACCTCGGCCGCCGAGGCCGTCGCCGGGTCCACCAGCACCACCACCGGCAGGCCCTCCAGGGCGTGGCCCGCCAGCGCCTCGTTCCACTCCGCCAGCCGCTCCCCGGTCGCCGGGTCCACGTCCGGCCCGGTGTCCGGCAGCACCCGCCCGTGGATGCCGGCCAGCCGCCCCTGCACCACGAAGCGGTCCGCCACCCGCACCGCGGCGTTCACGTCGCCCCCGGCGTTGCCGCGCAGGTCCAGCACCACGGCGCGCGCCCGGTCCGCCACCGGCTCCAGCAGCGCGTCGAAGGCCGGCTCGGTGTGCTCGCGGAAGGCCGAGACCCGGGCGTAGGCCAGGCCCGCGGCCTCGTCCAGCCAGGGGTCCCAGGCGTTGTCCTCGGCCCGCCGCCAGCCCTCCACGGTCACCAGCGGCACCGCCGCCCGCGCGGCCTCGCGCTCCAGGGGCTGGCCCGCGCGCACCAGGCCCAGCCGCACCACGCTGTCCGGTGCGCCCACCAGCGCCTGCCGCGCCACCTCCAGCCGCCGGTCCACCGGCAGGGCGTCCAGCGCCAGCCGCGCGCCCCCCGCCTCCTCCACCCAGGAGAGCGCGTCGCCCTGGTGCACGCCGGCCCGCCAGCCCGGCCCGTCCAGCGCCGGCGCCACCACCACGACCTGCTCGCCCTCCAGGTCCAGCTCCAGGCCCAGGTCGACCTGCACGCCGGCGTGGTGCGCCTGCCAGGCCGCGATCTCCGCCGGCCACACCGCCCGCGTCCACGGATCCAGCGCCGCCAGCGCCCCCGCCACCCACTCGCTCACCGCCACCTCGGCCGGGACCCCCGCCGCCTCCAGGGCCGCCACCGCCGCGTCCAGCGCCGCCACCGCGTCGGCGACCGTGCCCTCCCCCGCGGTGCCCGTGCCCGCCGGGGACGGCACGTCCACGTCCGCCAGCCGCGGCCAGCGCGCCCGCGCCCCCTCGGTCCGCGCCAGCAGCAGCAGCCGCGCCCGCCCGCCGCGCGACGCCGCCGCCCAGTCCGGCGCGTCCACGTACTCGGCGTCCAGCTTGTGCAGCAGGTGGACCGCCGCCGCCCGCCGCACCCCCCGCCGCGCCGCCAGCGTGCCCTCCAGCTCCGCACCGTAGGCGATGGCCAGCTCCGCGCCCACCGCCCGCTCCCGCCAGGCCGCCGCCTGCTCGGGCTGGTGGGCCAGCAGCTCCGCCAGCGCCTGCCAGGCCAGCGCCGCGGTCGCCGGGGGGGCCTGCTCCGCCGCCGCGCCCAGCGCCTGGGCCAGCGTCAGGAAGGCCGGGTCCTCGGGCCAGGCCTGCAGGGCCGCCGCCAGGTGGGCCGCCGCCCCCGACAGGTCCCCCTCCGCGATGCGCGCCTCGACGCTCTCGCGCAGCAGCTCCCGGCTGGCCGAGGCCAGCGCCCGCCGCTCCTCCTGCAGGGCCGACCAGGCCGCCGCCTCGGCCGCCAGGGGCGAGAGCGCCTCCCCCTCTGCCTCCGACAGCAGGCGCGCGGCGGCGGGCAGGTCGCCGGCCAGGACGGTCGCGCGCACCTGGGCCGGGTCGACCGAGGTGCAGGCGAGCAGCAGCAGCGCGGGCAGGAGCAGGAGGCACCCGGGGCGAGGGCAGGCAGGCTCCTACCCCGGCGGCGGAGAGGGTGTACCCAATCCCACCGCGCTCCCTTCCGCCTTCGATAGGTGGGCAGCGGGCTCCTGGAGTACCGAGAGGTCCGCTTCCGGTCTCGATGACCGAAGGGCCTTCGCCGCGGGGCCGCTACGGCGCCGTTTCACCGCCCCCCCCTATCTTGGCGCAGGCACTGTCCGACAACGCCGTGACGCCGCTTGCCGTGACCTCGAAGCAGGCGAAGGCCTGTGGCCCGGATGTGTAGCAGAGCGGCTCGGTCGGCTCCGCCGTGCACCACGTCGCCAGGTTGAAGGCTTCCGGGGCGCCCTCGATCACCAGTCCATAGGCGTTCACCCGGTACTGGCCAGGGGGGAAGTCGTAGCAGTGCCAGGGCTTTTCGAAACTGGTGGCGTGAGACAGGGTGGTCCACGGCCCGTCGGAGGTCACCCCCTGGATCACCGCACCGTCGATGATGAGCGTCATCAGGTCCATGTGCCAGCACACGGTGTTCGCATCCATCACGACGAGCAGATCCTCCGTACCATCCTCGAGACCATCCCCGTCGACATCCGTGGCCGTAGTCCCCCCGTCCGTGGTCCCCCCGTCCGTGGTCCCCCCGTCCGTGGTGCCCCCGTCCGTGGTGCCCCCGTCCGTGGTGCCACCGTCCGTGGTGCCCCCGTCCGCGGTGCCCCCGTCCGCGGTGCCACCGTCCGTGGTGCCCCCGTCCGCGGTGCCCCCGTCCGTGGTGCCCCCGTCCGTGGTGCCACCGTCCTGCGTAGCGGTGTCCGTCCACTGCCAGCCGCTATCGTTCCCGGCGTCCGTGGACTGACAAGAGGGATCCGCCCGACAGTCACTGTCGTCACAGTCGAAGTCTCCATCACTGTCGTTGTCAACGCCATCCGCGCAGATCTCGGTCTTGGTGCAGGCGAGGAAGAGGGAGACCAGCCCGAAGGCGTGGTGGGGGAGCAGGCGCATGGGACCTCCGTTGGGAAGCGGCAGTCTACACCGGATCTCGGCTGGACGGCGAAGTGGGAAGCGCGACAAACTGCCGCATGCCCTTGCTTCGGCCACTTCACCGCAAATTGAGCACCACCTTGCCCACCGTGCCGTCCACCGCCACCAGTCGGTGCGCCAGCTCCACCTGGGCGATCGGGTACCGAGCGGCGATCACCGGCCGCAGCGCGCCGCCCTCCAGCCCCGGCCAGACCTCCCGCCGCAGCCCGTCCACGATGCGCGCCTTCTCCGCGTCCGACCGCGACCGCAGCACGCTGCCCGAGAGCCGGATCCGCTTCACCAGCAGCCGCCCCAGGTCCAGCTCGGCCACCCGCCCGCCCATCAGGCCGATGAGCACGATGCGCCCGCCCGTCGCCAGGAGCGGCAGCTCGGCCGGGATCGTGCCGCCGCCGACCGGGTCCAGCACCAGGTCCACGCCCTCGGGCGCCCACCGTCGCACATCCTCCACCCAGGCCCCGTCGTGTCGCACGCTGCCCCCCTCGGCCCCCAGCGCCACGCAGGCCGCCACCTTCTGTTCCCTGCCCACCACCACCCAGGCCCGGGCCCCCCGCTGCCGGCAGAGCTGGATCGCCGCCGTGCCCACCCCGCTGGCCCCGGCGTGCAGCAGCACCCGCTCGCCGGCCCGCAGGTCGCCTTCGTCCAGCAGGTTCAGCCAGGCCGTCGCCCACACCTCGGGCAAGGCCGCGGCGTCCTGCACGGACAGGCCGGCCGGGACGGGCAGCAGGTGCGAGGCCGGACAGAGGACCTGGCTGGCATACCCGCCGCCCGCCAGCAGGGCGCAGGCCGGATCCCCCTCGCGCCAGCCTGTCACACCGGGGCCCACGTCCTGCACGAAGCCGCTGCACTCGAGCCCCAGTACCCGGCTGGCCCCGGGGGGCGGTGGGTAGGCACCCTCTCGCTGCACCAGGTCGGCGCGGTTGACGGCCGAAGCGACCACGGACAGTCGCACCTGGCCGGGGCCGGGGGCGGGCAGGTCGGGCAGCTCGGCCCAGGTCAGCGGCTCGTGGTCGGGCAGGATGGCGTACATGCCGCTTCCGTAGCCTGCTTCGGGCCCTCTCGCCGTGTTAGCCCCTGGGGATGCCCTTCCACCCCGTCATCGCCATGCCACCGGACGCGGTGGTGCTCGACCTCTCCCACCCCTGGCCGGGCCCCTCGCCCACCTGGAGCATCGGCCGCTACGATGAGGTCCGGGTCATCTACGACCAGCCCCTCTTCGCCGGCGGGCGCTGCGTGCACGTGGGCATCGACCTGGGCGCGCCCGTCGGCACCACGGTCCACGCCTTCGCCGACGGACAGGTGCTCTTCGCCGGCGCCCTGCCCACCCCCGGCGACTACGGCCACAGCGTCGTGACCGAGCACATCGTGGACGGTTCGCCTCTGTTTGCATTGCACGGCCACCTCTCCGCCGCCTCGCTGCGCCACAGCCCCCCCGGCCGCATCTTCGCCGCCGGCGAGGTCCTGGGCTGGCTCGGCCCACCGGAGGAGAACGGTGGCTGGCCGCCCCACCTGCACTTCCAGCTCTGTCGGGAGCGGCCCGACAGCCACGACCTGCCCGGGGCCGTCACCCTGGCCGAGCGCGAGGCGGCGCGGCAGCGCTACCCGGACCCGCGCCAGGTGCTGGGGCCGCTGTACTGAGGGAGGCGACCGTGGTCCGTCCAGGCACCCCGATGCGACCGTCACCCCCGGCCCCTGCGGCAGCCCGCCTCCTCACGCTGGCCGACGCCGCGTCCGGCGTGCAAGCTGGGACGCAGGAGGCCCCCATGCCCTTCTCCCTGCTCCTCCTGCTGGCCTGCACCGGCAGCACCGACGACACGGGCGACATCCTCGACGGCGGCGCGCAGGACGGTGGTGCGAACGACGGGGGCCTGGACGATGGGGGCAGCACCGGCGCGCCCGCCGGCTGCGAGGAGGTCGGGCGCGACCCCGTGGCCGACCCCACGGCACCCGCCGAGGGCATGGACTTCGCCGCCGCGGCGGTGCTGGACCCGGCGACAGGGGAGTTCACCGGCACCGCCACCCTGCGGGGGGCCAAGGGCGACCTGCCCCCGGTCGAGGCGACGCTGACGATGGCCGGGCCCACGGACCTGGTCCTGGTCACGCAGGAGCTGACGGGCGGCGGCGGCACGGACACCGGCCCCTCGCCCGGGGCCCCCAGCCCCACCGAGTGCCCGCCCTACTACCAGGCGACGGCCGCCTTCACGCTGGCCACCGCCGATGGCGCCCTGGCCGAGGCCTTCTCCTCCACCCTGACCATCTTCGAGCTGAGCGCGGGCGCCTCCGCCGGCCTCTCGCTGGACGTCGCCGCGCTGGTCGGCAGCTACGCGCCCGCGGACTTCGATCCGGCCGACTGGGACCAGGCCAGCCTGGACGTCATGCTGGACAGTGACCCGAAGAGCGCGTCCTGGCGCGGCGAGCTGCAGTGGTCGGCCAGCAAGGACCTGGGCGACGGCGTGGGCAAGGGCCTGGTCGGCCCGGCGGGCAGCTTCGAGGTGGCGCGGCCCTGACCCCCAGCGGCCGCCCCGCCCCCTCGCCCGTGCTACACACCCCGGTCTCCCCTCTCCTCCCGGAGCCGCGGTGTCTCCCCTGCTTCTCCTGCTCGCCGGCTGCGCGCCCTACCCCGAGGGCCTGCGCGCCACGCCCACGGGCGACGGCCCCGTGGTGCGGGTCGACTGGGACCACAAGCCCCTGCCCGACGTGCCCTTCCCCACCGACCTGGCGACCCGGGTCGACCGCCACAGCCCCACCGGCCTGCGGCTCAACGTGCCCACCGACGCGCCCACCGAGCTGGAGCGCCACTCGCGGGAGAAGCTGAACACCCTGTCGGGCTTCGGCGTGTACTCGCCCATCACCGTGGCCTTCGACGCGCCGCTGGACCTGGATCTCATCGCCGCCCGGCACCGCGACGACAGCAAGCTCGGCGCCGCCCAGTTCGAGGACGACCTGTTCTTCCTGGTCGACGTGGACCCCGACTCGCCCGACTACCTGTCGGCCATCCCGCTGGACGTGGGCCACGGGCGCTTCCCCCTGGACGCCACCCGCGGCGACCGGTACTTCCCCAACGACACGCGCGCCGCCGAGCCCAGCCTGGCCTTCGACACGGTGGACGAGGACACCGACGGCGACGGGGTGCTCGACTGGGGCGAGGACACGGACAACGACGGCGTGCTCGACGTGCCCAACGTGTACCCCGAGGGGGGCGACCCTCGGGAGGACCTGCTGACCTTCTACGAGAAGCAGACCGACACGCTGATCATGCGGCCCATCCAGCCCCTGCGCGAGGAGACGACCTACGCGGTGGTGCTGACCGAGCGCCTGCTGGGCGCGGACGGCAACCCCGTGCGCAGCCCCTGGGCCTATGTGCACCACCTGCGCCAGGGCCAGGCCCTGGAGCCCCTGCAGGACGCGCTGCCGGCGCTCGGCCTGTCCATGGAGGACGTGGCCTTCGCCTGGACCTACACGACCGGCCGGGTGACGGGCGACCTGGTGGACGCCCGCCGGGGGCTGTTGGGCGAGGGGCCGCTGTCCGGCCTGCAGGCCCAGTTCCCCGCGGGGGTGACCGAGGCGCTGCAGGTCCACGAGATCGACGGGGTCGACGTGCACCGCCTGCCGGTCGACAGCCTGATCGGCACCCTGGCCACGCTGGGCCTGTTCGACGAGGAGGCGGGCGCGGCCCTGGTGGCCAACTACGGACAGTTCGGCGACGTGGTGGTGGGCGGCAGCTTCCTGACCCCCAACTTCATGGGCGACGCCGACCACGACCCGGCCCCCTGGCCCGAGGTCGACGACAGCGACGACTACTGGCAGGTGGACGGCTTCAACGGCACCTACAAGGCGCGGGCCGAGCGGGTGCCCTTCACCTGCGTGCTGCCCAAGGACAGCCCCTTCGCCGCGGCGGGCCAGCCCGTCCCCGTCGTCAGCTTCGGCCACGGCTACGGCAGCTCGCGCTTCGACTTCCTGGGCTTCGCCTGGGCCTTCAACCGGGCGGGCATGGCGGCCTGCGCCTTCGACTACCCCGGCCACGGCCCGACCATCGACCCGGACCAGGAGGCGCTGATCGAGACCTTCCTGGGCAACACGGGCCTGATGCCCTTCCTGACCCACCTGCTCGACAGCCGCTACCGCGACCTGGACAACGACGGGCGCAAGGACAGCGGCGGCGACCAGTGGTCGGCGGACGCCTTCCACACCCGGGACATGGTGCGCCAGGCGGCCCTGGACCACGCGCGGCTGATCGACAGCCTGCGGGCCTGCGGCACCGGGACCATGAGCCTGTCCGACGGCGGGTCCGCCGTCTCCTGCGACTGGGACGGGGACGGCAGCCCCGACCTCGGCGGCCCGGACGCGAAGTACTACGGGCTGGGCGGCTCGCTCGGTGGCATCAACGTGGCCGTGGCGGCCGCGGTGATCGACGAGGCGGTGGCCTGGGTGCCGGTGGTGCCCGGCGGCGGCCTGCTGGACATCGCCCTGCGCACCGAGATCGGCGGCGCGGTCGAGGCGATGGTGGGCCGGCTGATGAGCCCCCTCATCCTGGGCTACCCGCAGAAGGACGGCAGCCTGCTGCTGGTGCAGGAGGTCAACAGCGTGGTCGACATGGTCGACCTGCCGATCGCCACGCTGTCGGACTGGCCGGCCGGCGGGCGCATCGAGGTCGAGAACCTGGAGACCGGGGTGATCCGCGAGGGCTTCATCCCCCTGGACGGCACCCTGCGGGTCGGCATCGCCGCCGACGCCGCCAGCGCCTGGGAGAAGCGGCAGCTCGCCGGCATCCCCGCCGACGGGCCGGAAGAGGGGGCGACCTACCCGCTGCCCGACGTGACGGCCGCCGGCGACCGGCTGGTGCTGCGACTGTACACGGCGGACGGCAGCCTGGTGCACACGGTCGACAGCTTCGAGCAGGACGTCACCTTCCAGGGCGTGGTCTACCCGGCCGGCAGCCCCCTGGTCGCCGGGGCCGAGGGCCTGGGCCACGTGCGCGCCTCGCCCGACCTGCGGCGGGTGGGCTTCGTCTTCTCCGCCATCCTGGAGCCGGGCGATCCCATCGCCTACGGCCCGGCGCTGACGAGCCGGCCGCTGGAGGGCCTGTCCGGCGCGCCGCGCAACGTGCTCCTGATGCCGACCCCGGGCGACAGCATCGTGAGCATCAACACCGGCATCGCCCTGGCGCGGTCGATGGACCTGCTGGAGATGGACGAGGTGGACCCGCGCTACGGCATGAGCGTCGACCAGTACCTGATCGATCGCAAGGTCGTGCAGGGCCTGGAGGAGTACGGACCCTACACCTGCGCCGACGGCAGCTCCTGCCTGTTCGACGTGGACGATCTCGACCAGGGCCTGGACGAGTACGGTGCCCCCAGCGACGAGCCCCTGCGGGTGTCCATCCAGACCGGGAGCGGGGTCAGCGGCATGCGCCTGCCCTATGTGCGGGGCACGGGCACCCACGGCTTCGCCACCCCCGAGCCCAGCCGGGCCTTCGACATCAGCACCTTCGCCGTGATGCAGGCGGTGTCGTACTTCCTGGACGACGGCCAGCAGATCCGCGACGACCTCTGCCTGGAGGACGCGAGCTGTGACTGGCTGCCCCAGCTAGAGGGCGACGGCGGCAGCTCCGACGGAGGAGGGACAGACGGCGGCACCACCGACGGCGGCACCAGCGACGGCGGCACCACGGACGGTGGCACCACGGACGGAGGCACCACGGACGGTGGCACCACGGACGGTGGCACCACGGACGGTGGCAGCTCCGACGGAGGCGCCGACACCGGCACCGGCGCCGACACGGGCGCGGGAGGTGGCAAGTGAGCGCCCTCCTCCTGCTCGCCACGGCCGCCTGGGCCCAGGACGCCGGCCCGGCCAGCGTCCCCGCGCCGCCCGACCGCCCCCCCGCCTTCACCACCGACGGCGAGCTGCGCCTGCTGGGCAGCATGTACCCCGACGTCGTCGTCGACGACGAAGGCACCTCGACCGGCGGTGGCTTCGTCCTGGACAGCCGCCTGCGCGGCGGCCTGACCTGGCAGCGCGACGCCTGGAAGGTGGGCGCCGAGCTGGACCTGGTCGAGGGGCAGCTCGCGGGCGACCCCTGGGACCTCTCCGGCGGCGTCGACGCCCGCGGCCGGCACGAGCTGGACGCGCTGGACGACGGCCTGGTCGAGCTGCGCCGGGCCTATGTCGAGGGCCGGGTCGGCCTGGTCGGCATCCAGGCCGGCCTGGTGACCAGCCACTGGGGCCTGGGCATGGTGGCGAACGACGGCGCCCACGACCCCTGGTTCGGCCGCGCCGACTTCGGCGACCGGGTGCTGCGGCTGCGGCTGGCGACCCGGCCCCTGGACGGTGGACAGACGCCGCTCACCTTCGTCCTGGCCGGCGACCGGGTGGTGGAGGACGACACGGCCGAGTGGAACCCCCTGGAGGGCGGCCAGGCCGCCTGGCAGGGCATCGGCAGCGTGCTGTGGCAGGGCGACCAGACGGTCGGCTTGTACGGCGTCTACCGCAACCAGACCGAGACCGACGGCGAGCGCACCACCGAGGTCGGCGTGCTCGACCTGTACGGTGACGCGCCGATCGCCCTGGGCGCCTGGACCCTGCGCCTCGCCATCGAGGCGGCGGCCATCGCCGGCAGCACCGATCGTACGCAGACCTACAACGCCCGCGAGGGCCTCTCCGTCTCTTCGGGCGGGGTCACCGGCCTGGCGACCCTCTCGCCCGAGGGCGACAAGCTGCTCTGCGTGCTGCGCGGCGGCTGGGCCTCGGGGGACGGCGATCCCGACGACGACGGCAGCCACGACTTCGCCTTCGACCGCGACTTCGACGCCGGCATGGTGCTGTACGACGAGGTGCAGGGGGCGATCGAGGCCCAGACTCACGCCCAGCTCCTGGACCCGGCGAACAGCGGCGGGCCGCCGGAGGGCGTGGACGCGCTGGTGACCGAGGGCGCCTTCCGCCGCGCGGCCTTCGTCCAGCCCCTGGTCGGCGGCAAGCCGCTGTCCTGGCTGGACCTGCGCGCCGGCGTGGCCGTCTCCTGGGCGACCGCCCCGCCCTCGCAGGCCTTCCTGACCTACCGCAACGGCGGCGTGCCGGTGAACCACCTGGGCCAGCCCACCAGCGGCTACGCCCTGGGCACCGAGCTGGACTGGGCGGTGAAGGTGGGCGACGTCGACCTCGACGTCGGCCGGGACGCGCTGCGGCCGGCCCTGCTGGTCCAGGGCGGCCACCTGCTGGCGGCGGACAACCTGGGCGGCGGCACCGTCACGCTGGTCACGGCCACCGGCCGGCTGCGCTGGTAGCGGAGGATCCCATGCACCTGTCCATCTCCGAGGGCCTGCCCCTGCCGGTCGATGAGGTCTTCCACCTGCTGCGGGACGACATGCCCGCCCTGGTGCCCTACCTGCACGACGTCGAGCGCATCGTCGTCCTGGAGCGGGTCGAGCAGGGCGACACGGTCCGCCTGGTCAACCTGTGGCAGGGCAGCCTGGCCAAGGTGCCCGGCCCGGCCCGGCCCTTCGTGACGGCCGAGCTGCTGAGCTGGAACGACCACGCGAGCTGGTCGACGGCGAAGCGGCAGGCCACCTGGCGCCTGGAGCCGCGGGTGGGTGGCCGGATCTTCACCTGCGAGGGCACGACCACGGTGCAGCCCGATCCCACCGACGCGGGCCGCAGCCGCCTGGCGCTGGAGGTCGAGCTGGAGGTCTACCCCGAGCGCGTGCCGGGGGTGCCGAGCCTGCTGGCCCGCAAGCTGCGCGGCCCCATCGAGCAGACCATCGCCGGCCAGGTCCGGCCCAACCTGGAGCACCTGGCGGCCTCGATCCGCGCCTACGCCGCCGCGAAGCGGTGAGGCGCCGCGAAGCGGTGACCACGGCAGCTCGCTGAGCGCTCCGTTCAGGTCGCGCGGGCCACCGCGACCATCGACAGTCCGGTCGGCAGGGGCAGCCTCTCCTCGACCGACAGCCAGGAGGCCGACAGCGCCGTGTACACGCCGAGCAGCCGCGGCGGGATGGTGTCCCGGCCGGCGACCTTGGTGTTGTACCACCAGCCCGGCAGCCCCAGCAGGTTGAACCAGCGCTGGTGCTCGACCTGGAAGCCCGCCGCCTCCAGTGCCTGGCGCAGGCCGTCCCAGGTGTAGCGGCGGTGGTGCCCGATGGCCTTGTCGAAGGGACCGTACAGGCCCGGGTGGGCCGGCACCAGCAGCACCAGCCGGCCCCTCGCCGGCGCCAGGACGGCGTGCAGCTCGGCCAGGGCCCGCCCCTCGTCGGCCAGGTGCTCCAGCAGGTTGACACAGACGACGGTGTCGGGGACCTGGCCCTCGGCGCCGGTCCAGGACAGGGGCTCCTGGACGGTCCAGGGCCGCACCTCGACGTTGTCGTAGCCGTGGTAGGCCTGGCGCAGGGCCTCGATGTGACGTGGGTCGGGATCCGTGGCCAGGATGTAGCGGCTGCCGACCAGGTACTCGGTGATGTTGCCCGCGCCGGCACCGGCCTCGACCACGCACTGTCCCAGCCAGGGGCGGATCGCGTCGTGGATCGCCTGGTTCAGCCGGCGGATCGAGGCCAGGCGACGCAGCGTGTCCTCCAGCACCGGGCCCTGGAGGATGTCGTTCGTCGTGGCGTAGCGGACCGTACACCACAGGGCCTCGACCCCGTCCTTCCAGCCGATCTTCTTGCCCAGGGCGTAGGACCGCCCGTGGTAGCTGATCGGCACCTCGTAGATGCGCAGGCGCAGGCGGGCCAGCTTGACGGTCACCTCGACCTCGAAGCCGAAGCGCTCGCTCTCCAGCTTCAGGTCCTTGATCACGTCGGCCCGGAAGGCTTTGTAGCAGGTCTCGACGTCCGTCAGGTTCAGATCGGCCGCCATGTTGACCATGCGGGTGATGAGCTGGTTGCCCTGGGTGTGCCAGTACAGCAGCGCCCGCCGCTCGGTGCTGGAGAAGCGGCTGCCGTAGACGACGTCGGCGTTGCCCTCCAGGATGGGCTTGAGCACCTGGTGGTAGTCGCGCGGATCGTACTCGAGGTCGGCGTCCTGGATGATGACCAGGTCGCCAGTGGCGGCTTGGAAGCCGGTGCGCAGGGCGGCGGACTTGCCCCGGTTCTGCGGGTGCAGCAGGCCGCGGATGGTGGCGCCCTGGAACACGCCCTCGTCGATGCCGTGGCGGTGCAGGGCCGGGCGCATCACGGCCTTCCAGTCCTGCTCCAGGGCGGCGATCAGCTCGCGGGTGCCGTCGGTCGAGCCGTCGTCGACGACGATGATCTCCTTCTCCAGTCCCTCGGCGGAGAGGTCCAGCGCCAGCACGCGCGCCAGGATCGAGCGCAGGGTGGGGCGCTCGTTGTAGGCGGGCACGATGATGGAGAGGCGCTGCATGCGTGGGGCTCGCAGAGGGGCCGGCAGCTTAGCGCCGGCGAGGGAGCCCGTCGCGGGATCAGGGGGCCGGCGGGGGGGACAGGCCCGCGAGGTCGAGCTGGGCCTGCACGGCGGCCTGCTCCCCGATGACGGTGATCACCTCGTGCCCGTGGCACCAGCGCATCAACTCGGCCACCGCGGCGCCGTCCACCTCCGCCAGGCGGGCCGGCCAGTCCTGCACCTCCTGCCAGGTCGTGCGCCCCTCGGCCTCGGCGGCAGCCAGGGAGGCCAGCCCCGCGGCCGTCCGCAGCTCCTGCCGCCGCAGGGTCGCCAGGGCCCGCTGCGCGGCGTGGACCTCGGTCGGCGGCAGCCCCTCGCCCAGCCGCTGCAGGCCCTCCAACAGCAGCCCGATCGCCTGCCCGCTGCTGCGCTCGTCGGCCAGGATGGAGGCGTGCAGCAGCACGGTGCCGCCGGCGGCCTCGACCCACGCCGCGGGGGTGTAGGAGAGCCCACGCTCGACCCGAACCCGCCGGAAGAGGTGCTCGTCCAGCCAGTACCCGGCCAGCTCCTGCGCGGGGCTCAGGGTCGAGGCGGCGCCGGCCAGGCGGCAGCTCAGCTCGATCCGGTGCTGGTGTGTGCCCGGCTGATCCCACACGTGCGCCTGGCGATCGGGCACCGCCGGCAGCGGCGGCGGGCTGTCGGCGACCAGGCGGACCGCCTCCTCGGGGCGCCAGTCGCCCAACCAGCGCGCGGCGGCAGCCTGGACGCGCTCGGGGGACACCGCGCCGGTGACGACCAGCGTGGCGTGCTGGGGTTGGAGCAGGGCGTACAACCACCTCCGCGCGTCCATGTCGCTGACCCCGGCCACGCCCTCGGCCACGGCCTGGTCGATGTCTCCGGGGCGGGGGCGCTCCCCCACCAGGCGCTGCCAGCGCAGGCGGTCGGCCAGCACCTGGGGGTTGAGCGCGCGCTGGCGCGCCGCCTCGCGGATGGCGCCGCGGAAGCTGGAGGTGAGGTTGGTGATCATCGCCGACTGCTCGAGCCGGCGTCGCACCAGGTACATCAGCCCCTCCAGCTCGGTGTTCGCGCCGGAGACGCCGACCGCGTGGGAGCCGCGCCGCGTCAGGTCGATCCAGCCTCCGCCCACGTACCAGGGCGCGCGCGAGAAGGGCCGGCCGTGCAGATCGCCCTCGAAGGTGCTCAGGCGGGGCGTCGAGGCCAGGGCCAGGACGGCCTCCCGGCGGGTGCCGGAGGGGAAGGGCAGGACCAGCTCGATGCGGACCTGGTTGCCGGCCTGGCCGGGCAGGATGACCATGCCGAGCTGGTTGGCCAGGCGCTGCGAGACGCGGAGCGAGGCGGCCGGCTGCGCCGCCAGCAGGGCCAGCTCGGCGGTCGTGGGGGGGCCCTGGGGCACGGTGGGAGCCAGAGGGGCGACCGGGGGCGGCAACGGCGCGGCGCTGGGGGCGGGGGGCGCGTCCGCGGGATCCTCGGGGTCCTTGTCATAGGGCAGGACGAGCACGGAGACGCCGCGCTCGCGCCGCAGCCAGGCGCCGGTGTACTCCTGGGCCTGGTGGAGCGTGGGGGTGGCGATGAGGCCGTAGAGCGAACCGACGTAGTCGGGCTTTCCGGTCGCGTGGATCCACGCCATGCGCTGGAAGCTGATCCCCGAGGCGGCGGACCAGCGCTGATCGCCCTGGTCGACGAAGTCGGCGGCCAGGATCCAGCGCATGTTCTGGTAGGTGCGATCCCAGTCGTAGCGCGGGTCCTTCCAGACCCGGGAGCCCGCCTTGACCATGGAGGCGGCGACCTGGCGCTTGGACATCACGCCCTCCAGGTCCAGCGCACAGATGAGCGCGGAGCCCTGGCGCTGATCCCACAGCCAGCAGTCGACGTCGTGGCCCAGGTCCTCGTAGATGGTGAACTCCACGATGCTGGCGACGGAGTGGCCCATCGCCGAAGTGGCCGTGAAGCCGGGTGGGAGCGTCCACGCGGCCAGGGCGACGGGCGAGGAGACGTGGGCGCGCACGACCTGTGGGTCCACGCGGGCCGGGGTGGGCGGTTCCCAGGCCGACGGGGCCGCCAGCGACGGCTCCGGGCAGGAGACCGGGTCGGTGGACCCGCCGGGGCCGCCGGCCAACAGCTCGGGCGGAAAGGTGGCCTGGACCAGCCGCCCCAGGCTACCCAGCGCCACCTCTCCCACGACGTGGACAGAGGCGTTGGCCGGGCGGTAGTGCGCGGCCGTGAAGGCCTGGGCGTCAGACAGGTGGAGACTGTCCAGGGAGTGTACGGTGCCCGCCAGGGGGTGGGCGTAGGGGTGGTCGGGCGGGTACAGCGCGGCCATCAGCTCGTCGATGGCGACCTGCCCGTCCTGCTCGTGGCCCTGCAGCCGCTCGTTCTGCACCACGGCGCGCTCGACGGCGAAGGCCGCCTCGTCCAGCCCTCGCAGGGGCGCCGCCAGGCGGGCGCCCTCGCGGCGCAGCAGCTCCTCGACCCGCTCCACCGGCCCACCGACCAGGTAGGTGGTGTGGTCGCGCGTGGTCTGTGCGTTCAGCCACAGTCCCTCCGCCCGCTGCTGCACGAAGAGCCCCGCGGCGCCCGCGTGGTCGCTGCGGAACCACAGGTGCTCGACCAGGTGGGCGAGCCCCTCCTGGCCGGCCGCCTCGTCCGCGCTGCCCGCGCCGATGACCGAGCCGACCAGGACGACGCCGCCGGTGCGGACGCGCTCGCCGTAGACAGAGAGCCCCGAGGGAAAGCAGGTGCGGCTGGTCGAGGTCCCGCCGACGACGGGGCCGGTGGCCGGCGCGGGCGGCGTGCGCCCCTCGGGCTCCCAGGGCTCGGCGTGGGCGATCAGGCCGCTGGCAAGCAGCATGGGCAAGGCGGACATGGCTCCTCCTCCAACGTCCGCGGAGGGTACCACCCGCCCGGCGCGGCGCGTTGTCGCACGGGGGCCGGCGCGGCGATACCACGGGCCCGGAGGCCTCCGTGCACGCTCCGCCGCCCCGCGACAAGCTCCTGGCCGACCTGCTAGGCCTGGCGGGGGTGGTGGTGGCGACGGCGGCGCTGTGGTCGGTGACCGAGGTGCCGGCGGGGCTGGAGGGGGTGCAGGCGCCGGCCTGGGGCGGCCTGCTGGACCTGGTGCTGGAGGGCCCGGACGCCGGCGAGTGGGCGGTGAACGCGGCGCGGGTGGCCGCGGGGCAGGCGCGGGAGGTGGATCACCACCGGATGCCGACCTGGCTCCTGCTGGTGGGGGGGCTGCACCGGGCGGGCGTGGACCTGGTGACGGCGGGCCACCTGGTGAACCGGGGGCTGTACGCGCTGCTGGGGCTCCTGAGCTGGGCGGCGGGGCGGGCGCTGGTGGGCCCGGGCACGGGCCTGCTGGCGGCGGTGCTGGTGCTGGGCAGCCCGCACCTGCGGCTGGCCTCGGAGCGCTACGGCATCGACCTGGCGGTGGCGACGGCCGTGGCGGCGGCGGCGGCGACGGGGCTGCTGGCCGGGCGGCGGCCGCGGTGGGCGCCGGTCGCGGGGCTGGGGCTGGCGGCGGCGGCGCTGGTGCACTTCACGACCCTGCCGCTGGTGGTGCCGGCCGGGCTGCTGGCGGTGGCAGCGGCGGCGCCGGGGACCCGGCTTCGGTCGGGGCTGGGGCTGGCAGCCGGGCTGGGGGTCGGGCTGGGGCTGGCGGCGGCCCTGCTGCGCCTGCCCTCGCCGGCAGAGCTGGTGGACGCCATCCACGACGGGCTGCCCGCCTCGGCCGGCGGCGGGGGGGCGGGCGCCTCGCTGGCGGCGGTGCTGGGGGCGGTGCTGCCGGGGCTGGGGCGCGGCCTGGGCGAGGGTGCGGCGCTCGTGCTCCACGCGGCGCGGCCGGCGGGGCTGCCGTGGGCGCTGGTGCTGGTGGCCGCCGCGGTGG
>JAKLKF010000143.1:0-11083 GCA_023150805.1 Myxococcota bacterium
CTCGACCGCGCTGGCCGCCGCCGCGCCAGCCTTGCCGGCCTTCATGGCCGCGCCCGCCGCGCCCGCCGCAGCGCCGCCAGGGCCGCCCGCCAGGCCGCCCGGCGACCGCGCGCCCGCCGCACCACCGGGACCCCGCGCCGCCGCGCCGGCCCGACCCGCCTTGGCCGCCTTCGCCGCACCCGGCGCACGCGCGCCGCCCAGGGTGGGCCGCGCGCCCGCCGCCGGCTTGCTGGCCGGCAGGCCCGCGGCCATGCGCCGACCCTCGGCGGCCTTCCGGGTCACCGCCTTGGGATCGCCGCCCTTGGCCGCGATGTTCTTCTCCATCTTCTTGACGACCTGGGGGTTTGCCCGGGCCTGGACGGCCAGCTCGGCCCCGACGAACTGCTCCAGGGCCGGGTTGTTGCCCTTGGACGCCAGCTCGCTCATGGCCTCGAGCACCGTCGCCAGGGTGGCGTCGGTCGCGGCCGCCTCGGCCTCGCCCGAGACCGTGTTGCTCAGCTCGACGCCGCTGGCGACGACGATGAAGCCCGAGAAGATGAAGCCCCAGGTCTTGGGCGAGCCCGGGTCGCGCTCCATCCAGACGCCCAGGATTCCGGCCAGGGCCGCGACGATGACGCCCGCAAACGAGACGATGAGTCCGATGTCCATGGCCTGCTCCTACTGGCCGGCCGGCGCGGCGGCGGCGTCAGGGGTGGTGGGGGCCGCAGCGGCCTCGGTGGTGCTGCCGTCGGCGGGCGCGCCACCCTCGGCGGGCGCGCCACCCTCGGCGGGCGTGCCACCCTCGGCCGCTTCGCCATCGACGACGACGCCCTCGGCGGCGGCGCCGGTGTCGGCCACCTCCGGCTCGGGAGCGGGCGGCGGCACCTCGACCTTCTTGCCCGTCTGCTTCTCGATCAGCGCGGCCAGCTCGGTGTCCCCCGAGGCCATCGCGATCTCGGTGACCGTCTCGACCATCCGGTCGAGGTCGGCCTGCTTCTGGATCGCGTCCTCGGCGTCCAGCACGCTCTGGACGATGCCCACCGCCACGGCCGTGCCGATGAGCAGTGTCATCGCGACCGCGAAGCTGACCGGCCGGCTCTTGTCGCGACCGACCCACAGGCCGAGGATCGCGGAGACTCCACCGATCGAAAGGGCGAGCACGCTGCTCAGCGACATCTCCCAGGCTGTTTCCACAGGGACCTCCGAGAAACCGCAGGTCGCTATCCAAGAGGCTCCGCGCGGGCCAGCCGGCCCCGACCCCGGACGACGCGCCCGAGGCAGACCGCGCCGCGCTCGTCGCCAGAACTTCACCCGGGCGAGGCCCGCTGGCGCTACACCCTCGCCGCGCGTGCCCCCTCGTCCCGGGGGCCCACGGAGCCTCGCGTGGTCGACACCCTCAGGCGGATCGCCAACTCCTCCGCCTTCCAGAACTTCATCACCCTGGTCATCCTGCTCGCCGGCGTCGTGGTCGGGGTGGAGACCTACCCCGACCTGGTGGCCACCCACCACGGCGCCCTGCACCTGGCCGACCAGGTCATCCTGTGGATCTTCGTGGCCGAGGTCATCATCAAGATCGGCGCCGAGGGCAGCAAGCCCTGGCGCTACTTCGCCGACCCCTGGAACGTCTTCGACTTCGCCATCGTCGCCATCTGCTTCATGCCCGTCGACGCCCAGTTCGTCACGGTCCTGCGGCTGGCGCGGGTGCTGCGGGTGCTCAAGCTGGTCCGCGCCCTGCCCGAGCTGCAGGTCCTGGTCGGCGCCCTGCTCAAGAGCATCCCCAGCATGGGCTACGTCACGCTGCTGTTGATGCTGCTGTTCTACCTCTACGCCGTCACGGCCACGTTCATCTTCGGCGCCAACGACCCGGTCCACTTCGGCAACCTGCAGATCTCCATGCTCTCCCTCTTCCGCGTGGTCACGCTGGAGGGCTGGACCGAGCTCCTCTACATCCAGATGTACGGCTGCGCGGACTACGGCTACGACGGCATGGAGGCGCTGTGCACGGCCAGCGCGCCCATGCCGCTGTTCGCCTCGGCCTACTTCATCTCCTTCATCCTCATCGGCACGATGGTCATCCTCAACCTGTTCGTCGGCGTCATCATGTCGGGCATGGCCGACGCCCAGAAGGAGGCGGAGGACGAGCAGCGGCGCGCCGCCCGCGGCCAGGGCGAGGCGACCATCCACGACGAGCTGCACGAGCTGCACCAGCAGCTCAGCGACATCCAGGAGCAGATCGGCCGGATCCGCAGGCTGGCCGAGGCCAGCCGCCGGGCCACGAAGTAGCGCCCCGGTCCGGGCGAGGGGCGCGTTAGGAGCGCCGCCCCTCCCCGGAGCCGCCGATGCGCCTGGTCCGCCCCCGCGACCTGCTGGTCACCTTCGAGCCCGATGGCATGGTCCTGCTGCGCAGCACCAGCCGCGGCGCGGGCGCCCGCGCGCCCTCCTGGGCCGTCGGGGTGCTCTCGGCTTGCGGCGAGCCCCGCAGCCGGCAGGAGCTGGTCGAGGCCATGGGCCCCGCCGCCGGCCAGGCCTTCGACGGCCTGCACGCCGCCGGCCTGCTCGTGCCCGAAGACGAGGCGGCCGCCACTCCGGTCATCTTCGCCAACTACGCGGGCGTCGACGTGCACCGCGCCATGCTCAACGACCAGGTGCGCCTGGACGCCTACTGGCAGGGGCTGAAGGCCGTGGTGCGGCCCGGGGACGTCGCCATCGACGCCGGCAGCGGGACCGGCGTGCTGGCCGTGATGGCGGCGCTGGCGGGGGCGGCCCGCGTCTACGCCATCGAGCGCACCGACATGGCGCAGGTCATCTCGCAGGTCGCCGCCGACAGCGGCGTAGGCGACCGCGTCATCGTCGTCCGCGGCGATGTGGGCACGGTCGAGCTGCCGGAGAAGGCGCGCGTGATGGTCACCGAGACCTTCGGCCACTTCGCCGTGGCCGAGGGCATGATGGAGGACGTCCAGGCCTGCGTCGCCCGCAACATGGTGCCGTCGCCCGTCATCGTGCCGGGCAGCTTCACCCTGCACCTGGCCCCCATGCCCAGCTCTCCCCCCGACCTGCTGGGCGCCTTCAAGGTGCACGACAGCGGCGTCGACCTGCGCTGCCTGCTGGGCGACGCGCGCGGGCGCGCCCACGACCGCATCGTCGCGCCCGCCGAGGTCGGCCCCACCGTCGACCTGTGCACGGTGCAGATGCCCTGCGACACCGAGCTGGAGGCCGACTTCACGCTGTCCGAGCCCTGCCAGGCGCTGTGCGCCTGGTTCACCCTGCACATGGCGCCCGGCGTCGACCTGCTCACGGGGCCGCACGACCCCGCCACGCACTGGAAGCAGAGCCTGCTGCCGGTGGCCCTGCCGGCCGGCCCGCACCACCTCAGCATCTCCCGCGCCCCCGAGGACGGCCGCACCATCGTGATCGCCATCGACGGTCACGAGGTGCGGTGCCGGTAGGCGCGGTGGCCCGCCACGGCAAGCAGCGCCCCCCCGTCCAGGTCCTGCTGGACCGGCTGGAGGCCAAGGGCCTGTCGGGCCTGGACGAGGCCGGCCGTCGCCACGAGGTGCGCGCCGGCGCGGTGGGCCAGGCGGTCCTGGCCAGGCGCGGGCGCAAGGGCAAGGCCGAGGTGCTGGAGGAGCGGGCCCCCGCCCCCGACCAGGTCGCGCCCGCCTGCCCCGTCTACGGCCTCTGCGGCGGCTGCCAGCTCCAGGCCATGCCCCTGGCCCGCCAGCGCGCCGAGAAGGCCCTGCTGGTCGAGCGCCTGGTCGGCCACCCCTGCCAGGGCTGCGAGGGAGCCGACGGCCCCGTCGACCAGGGAGCCTACGGCTACCGCAACAAGCTGGAGCTGTCCTGGAGCCCGCGCCGGTACACCCCCGCGCCCCCCCAGGATCCCGCCGAGCTGCGGGGGAGCTGGCTGGGCTTCCACCCCCCCGGCTGGTTCTCCCGCGTCGTCGACGTCCCGTCCTGCCCGCTGGGCAGCCCCGCCATGAACCGCGCCATCGCCGCGATCCGCGCGCTGGCCCTGGGCCCGGCCTGGGACAACGAGAGCCACGGCGGCTGGTGGCGCCACCTCGTGCTGCGCGAGGGAGACCAGGGCCTGCTGGTCACCCTGGTCACCCACTCCTCCTGCCCCGAGCCCGAGCTGCGCCGGGCCGCCGACGCCCTCGCCGCGCTGCCCGAGGTCCACGGGGTGCTGTGGCGGGTCAACGACGGCGTCGCCGAGGTGGCCACCGGCGCGCTGCGGGCGGTGCTGCACGGCAGCCCCGAGCTGCAGGTCACCGTCGGCGGCACCACCCTCGACCTGCCACCCGAGGCCTTCTTCCAGGTCAACAGCGCGGGCGCCGCCGTGCTCTTCGACCGGATCGGCGCCGCCCTGGGCGAGGGGGGCACCCTGCTGGACCTGTACTGCGGGGTCGGCGCCATCGGCCTGCACCTGGGCCGACGCTTCGACCACGTCGTGGGCATCGAGCTGCTGGACAGCGCGGTCGAGGTCGCCCGGGCCAACGCCGCGCGCCTGGGCCTGTCGGGCGCCTGGTACGCCGGCCCGGTCGAGGAGATCCTCCCCACCCTGGACCTGCCCGACCCGCGCCGCGTCGTCGTCGATCCGCCGCGCGTCGGCCTGCACCCCAGGGCCGCGGCCTTCCTGGCCGGCCTGGACGCCGAGGTCCTGGTCTACGTCGCCTGCAACCCCGCCAGCCTGGGCCGCGATCGCGCGGTGCTCGAGGCCGGGGGCTGGCGGCTGCGCGACCTGTGGGCCGTGGACCTCTTCCCCCAGACCCGCCACGTCGAGGCGGTGGGGCGCTTCCTGCGCGGCTGAGCCGCGGCCGACCCCGGGTGTGGCCCACCTGTTCCAGGAACACCGGTCGGTGGAACAGGTGGAACAGGAGGACCGGCGCCGCGTGGAGGCGCCCCTCCGCCCGGTCTGGGGGCAACGCCCCCTTTTGCTGCCCCTCCAGGCGGACGGTCGGGCGTGCGCGTTGGCACCTGCCTTGCACTTCCTGCGGCTCCCCGGTCCCCAGACGGAGCTGCCATGCACGCCGCGTTGCGCGATGTCTCCCCCTCCACGGCTCCCTCGCAGGAGACGGCCCCCTTCGCCCCTGCCCCGCCCGCCGAAGTCCAGGTCGAGGAGCTGCTGGAGCAGGTCGCCGGAGACCTCGACATCCTCGCGGCCGTCGCCGAGGTCTTCGTCGAGTGCCGCCACGACCAGCTCCTCGCGCTGGAGTGGGCGGTCCAGGCAGGCAACGCACCGGCGATCGCGACGGCGGCGCACACCCTGTCCGGCAGCCTGCGCAACCTCTGCGCGAGCCCGGCCGCCGCCCTCGCCGCCGGGATCGAGGAGGCGGCACGGGAGGGGCGAGGTCGCGGGCACGACGCCCGTGTCGCCGAGCTCGGTCCCCGCCTGCGCGCGATCGAGGCGGAGCTGCTCGCCCTGGTCGCGCAAGGCGGGCGCACCCGAGGCGACCGATGAGGATCCTGCTCGCCGACGACGACCCCGTCAGCCGGAGCTTGTTCGGGGGGCTGCTGCGCAAGTCCGGCTTCGAGGTGGTGGCCGCGCCCCGCGGAGACGTCGCGCTGGCGCTGGCGCTCGACAAGGACGCGCCCCGGCTGCTGATCCTCGACTGGGTGATGCCCGGGCTGACCGGACCCGAGGTGATCCAGCGGCTCCGCGAGCAGGACCCCGACACCTTCCGCTACACCATCCTGCTGACGCTGCGGCACAGGGCGGCCGACCTGGTCGCCGGGTTGCAGGCGGGCGCCGACGACTACGTGCGCAAGCCCTGCGACCCCCGCGAGCTGGTGGCGCGCGTGCAGGTGGGCCAGCGCATGCTCGCGCTGCAGGAGCACCTGGCCACCACCAACCGCGCGCTGGAGCGGCTGGCCAGCATCGACGCGCTCACCGAGCTGCGCAACCGGCGCAGCGTGCTCGGCGGCCTGGAGGAGCTGTCGCAGCGGTGCGCCGCCGCCGCGCTCCCCCTCGGCGTGGCCATGCTCGACATCGACCACTTCAAGCAAGTCAACGACACCTGGGGCCACCCGGTGGGCGACCTGGTCCTGCGGACCGTCGCGCGTCGCCTTGCGCACCACGTCCGCGAGCCCGACCTGGTCGGCCGCTACGGCGGCGAGGAGTTCCTGGTCGCCCTGGGGGGCGTGGAGGGCGAGACGCTGGAAGCGGTGGGGCAGCGCCTGCTGCGCGCGGTGCGCGAGGAGCCCATCACCCTGCCGGCGTGCACCCTGTCCATCACGACCAGCGTCGGCATGGCCTGCCGCCTGCCCGGCCAGGCCCTCACCGTCCCCGCGCTGCTGAAGCTGGCGGATGACGAGGTCTATCGAGCCAAGCGCACCGGGCGCGACCGGGTCTGTGTGGCCGGCGAGCCCGCCCTGGCCACCGGTCCCATCGACCGAGCTGCCTGACCACGGCCGGGGCGGCCCCGGCGAGGAGAGCCCATGGAGACGAGCGAGTTCCTCGACACCGTCGACCGCATCCACGGCGACGCGCACGATCGCGGCCTGTACTTCCTCACCGCCCAGGACCAGCGGCTGCGCGAGCGCCGGATCCGCGTGCACGACCGGGACGTGGTCTCGTTCTCGTCCTGCTCCTACCTGGGGCTGGAACACCACCCCGCGCTGGTGGCCGGCGTCGTCGACGCGGTGGAGCGCTACGGCACGCAGTTCTCCAGCTCGCGCGGCTACGTGTCCGCGCCGCCCTACGCCGAGCTCGAGGCCCTGCTGGACCGGATCTTCGACGGTCACGTGCTGGTGACCTCCACGACCACGCTCGGCCACCAGTCGGCGATCCCCGTCCTGCTCACCGAGCGGGACGCGATGGTGATGGACCACCAGGTCCACCACAGCATCCAGGTGGCCGCCCGCCTCGCCCAGGCGGGCGGCGCCCGCACCAGCCTGGTCCGCCATGGCGAGCTGGAGAAGGCCGTCGACGAGGTCCGACGCCTCAGCCGCACCTGCGACCGGGTCTGGTTCGCCGTGGACGGTGTGTTCTCGATGTATGGCGACCTGGCGCCCGTCCCCCTGCTGCGGGAGGTGCTCTCGGTCGCCGACAACGTGTGGCTCTATGTCGACGACGCCCACGGCATGAGCTGGGCCGGCCGCCACGGTCGGGGCAGCTTCCTCTCCCGCATGCCCATGCACGACCGGCTCGTGCTCGGCACCTCGCTGAACAAGGCCTTCTCGGCCGGCGGTGGCTGCATCGTCTTCCCCGATCGGGCCACCCGCGAGCGCGTGCTGCGCTGCGGTGGCGCCCATGTCTTCTCCGGTCCCCTCCAGCCGCCGATGCTCGGCGCGGCCATCGCCTCGGCGCACCTGCACCTCAGCGACGAGATCATTGGCTACCAGCGCGCGCTGCGATCCCGCGTCGACCAGTGCCACGCCCTGGTCGACGAGCTCGACCTGCCCCTGCTGGATCGGAACGAGAGCCCCATCCTGTTCTTCCGCACCGGCCTGCCGCAGGTGGCCTTCGACCTGTCGCGGCGGCTGCTGGACGACGGCTACTACGTCACCCCGTCCACCTACCCCTCCGTGCCCCTGCGCAGGTCCGGCATCCGCTTCTCGGTGACGGCGGCGCACAGCGCCGAACAGGTCGAAGATGCCCTGCGGGCGCTGGCCGCCCACCTCCCGGCCGCCCTGGCGACCGAGGGGGTGTCCCGCGCCGACCTGGACGAGGGCTTCCGAGGCACCCTGCCCCGCGCCGCCCACCTGCGCGCGCTGCCCCGCCCCGAGGCGCCACCCCCCGCGGACGACCGGGCCCCCGCCGTCGCCCTGGTCTTGGAGCGACGGGAGCGGATCGACGCCCTCGACCCGGCGGAGTGGGACCGGATGCTCGGCACGGCGGGCTCGTGCAGCCACGCCGCCCTGGAGCTGGCCGAGGCCGTGTTCCAGCCCGGCGGCGCGCCCGAGGATGACTGGCGCTTCACCTACCTGGTCGTGCGGGACCCGCAGGGCCGCCCCGTCGCCGCGACCTTCTTCACGACCATGCTCAGCAAGGACGACATGCTGATGCGGGACGAGGTCTCGCGCGCGGTGGAGGCGCGCCGCGCGCGGGACCCCTACTTCCTGACCTCGCGGATCCTCACCATGGGCAGCGGCTTCTCCGAGGGCAACCACCTGTTCCTGGATCGCACGGGCCCCTGGCAGCGCGCCCTCGACATGCTGCTGGACGCGGCGGTGGACCTGCAGGAGGAGCACGACGCCGCCGCCCTGCTCCTTCGGGATCTCCCGACCGGCGACGACGCACTCGACCGGATCATCCACGCGCGGGGCTTTGTCCGGATCCCGATGTTCGACAGTCACCGCCTGGTGCTGGACTGGCAGGACGAGGCGCAGTGGCACCACCGCCTGAGCCGTCGCAAGCGGCAGCACATCCAGCAGATCGCCGCCCAGTCCGTGCACGTCCGCAGGGAGGTCTACGGCGCGGGCGCCGGCAGGGTGCCGGCCGAGGCGCTGCTCGACCGCCTGTACCAGATGTACCGCGCCGTCTCGTCGCGCAAGCTGCGCCTGAACGTCTTCCCCCTGCCGCGCCACCTGCTGCGCGCCCTGTGTGACAGCCCTGCCTGGGAGCTGGTCACCGTCCACCTCGACCCCGCGGCCGGGGGCCCCGCGGACGGACGACCCGTCGCCTGGTACGCCGCCCACCACCACGCCGGGCACTACGCGCCCTTCCTGTGCGGCCTCGACTACGACTACGTCTTCGAGCACGGCGCCTACCGGGCCATGATCTACCAGGTGGTGCAGCGGGCCCGGCAGCTCGGCGCCACCGAGGTCCACCTGGGCATGGACGCGGACCTGGAGAAGGAGCGCTTCGGCTCCGAGCGCCGCGGCAACAGCGTCTACCTGCAGGCCCGCGACCACTACAACGGCGCGCTGCTGCAGGAGATCGTCGCCGAGGTCGGCCTCGAGCGGCGGGCGGGGTGAGCCGTGCGACGACACCACCTCTTCGAGCTGGCCGACGCCCCCTGGCTGCCCGACGCCATCAAGGACGGCGTGACCGACAACCTGCAGCTCGGCCTCAACCTCTTCCGGCCCTATGACGTCGTGGTCCCGCGGCTGGCCGACCTGCTCCGCCAGACCGGCGCGGAGCGGATCCTCGACCTGGGCTCGGGCGGCGCCGGGCCCTGGCGGACGGTGCTCGAGCGCCTGCGCCAGGACGGCGTGCAGCCGAGCGTCATCCTCTCCGACCTCCAGCCCAGCCGGGAGCGCCTGGGAGAGGCCGTGCGCGACCTGCCGGAGGCGTCGTACTGGCCGCACCCCGCCGACGCCCGCGACCTGCCGCCCGAGCTGCGCGCGGTGCCCGTGCGCACGATGTTCACCGCCCTGCACCACCTGCAGGAGGAGGATGTGCGGGGCCTGGTCGCGTGCTGCGTGCGCGACCGCGTCGGCTTCGGAGCCTTCGAGTTCACCGAGCGACGCCCCCGCGAGGTGGTGCTGTCCTTCGTCGCGGCCTTCACCACCACCCTGGTCTTCGCGCCGACCTTCTGGCGCGGGTGGACGGTCTCCGGCCTGCGCCGCTGGGCCACGCGGATCCTGCTGTCCCCCGTCATCGCCCTGGTCAACGCCTGGGACGGGGCCGTCTCGGTGCTTCGCACCTATACGCCCGAAGAGATCCGCGTCATCCTGGACAGTGTCCCCGGCGCCCAGGCCTACACCTGGGAGGTGGGCCTGGCCGACGCCCCCGGGATGAGCTCCCGTGTCCTGTACGTGGTCGGGCGGCCCGAGGAGGAGCGATGACCGCGCCCGCACCCATCCACGCGCCGACCCCGGTCGTGGTCGCCGGCAAGGCCCTCCAGCTCTTCACGCGGATCGCACCACCCGCCGACCACGAGCGGATCTTCGCGGCGCTGCCCTTCCAGGCCGACAGCCTGCCCGACGAGGTGGACTGGGACACCTTCTGCCTGGTGGCGGAGCGCTTCTCCCAGGTCGTCGGGGGGGAGGAGGCCCTGGTCGAGGTGGGCGCCCGGATCTTCCAGGACCCTGCCTTCGCGCGGTACGTCTCCCTGTTCAACCTGGTGACCAGCCCCTCGCGGCTGTACTGGTTCAGCGCCCGGTTCGGCGGCCCCTCGATGTTCCGCGGCATGGACTGCGAGCTGGAGGAGCTGGGCCACCACCGCCTGCGCATCCGCCTGCACATCCCGGCCGGCAACCGCGACTGCCGCCCGTACTTCCTGCTCAACCAGGGCTTCTTCCAGGCGATGCCCGCCCTGCTGGGCCTGCCCCGGGCGGTCGTGGACACCACCATCGCGCCCCACGAAGCGACCTACCTGGTCCACCTGCCACCCTCGCTCACCCTCTGGGCCCGGCTGTGGCGGGCCCTGGGCGTGATCTTCTCCGCGCGCCTGGTCTTCGAGGAGCTGACCCGCAAGGAGCAGGAGCTGCGGCGCAGCCACCAGCGCCTGGAGGCCGCCCTCGCCCAGGCCCAGGAGGAGCGCCGGGTGGCCGAGGAGGCGCGGCGCGAGGCCGAGCACGCCCTGCGGGTGAAGTCCGAGTTCCTCGCCACGATGAGCCACGAGATCCGCACACCGCTCAACGGCATCATCGGCATGTCCGACCTGCTGGCGCGGACCGACCTGGACGAGGAGCAGGCCAGCTTCGTGGCCACGGTGCGCTCCTCGGGCGGCGCCCTGCTGGCGCTCATCGACGACATCCTCGACTTCTCCAAGCTCGAGGCCGGATCGATGCGGATCGAGCAGTTGCCCTTCTCGCCCCTGGCCATCGCACAGGAGGTGCTGCAGATCCTCGGTCGCGCGGCGGCCGCCCAGGGCATCGACCTGGTGCTGGAGGTGGAGGACCTCCTCCCGGTGACCGTGGTCGGCGACCCGCACCGGCACCGCCAGGTGTTGCTGAACCTGACCGGAAACGCGATCAAGTTCACGCACGAGGGGTCCGTCCACCTGCGGCTGGGCGTGGTACCCGGCGAGGACGACCAGGAGCACCTGCGCTTCGAGGTGGCCGACACCGGGGTCGGCATCGCCCCCGAGCACCGCGACCGCCTGTTCCGTCCGTTCCAGCAGGTCAACAGCTCGGTCACACGCCAGTACGGTGGCACGGGCCTGGGGCTGGCGATCAGCCAGCGGGTCGTCCAGGCGCTGGGTGGGACCATCGACTT
>JAKLKF010000143.1:11093-16780 GCA_023150805.1 Myxococcota bacterium
CACAGCGAGCCGGGAAAGGGAAGCACCTTCTGGTTCACCACGACCTGCGGTCGCGCGACGCAGGACCCGAAGGCCCAACCGGCGGCGGCGCCGGTGATGCCGCTGGAGGACAGGCGGGCGACGCTGGCCGTCGAGCGCGCCCTGCCCCTGGTGGACACACCCTCCCCTGCAAGTGGTCCGGTCCGGCCCGCCGAGTCGAGGCTCCGCGTCCTGGTGGTCGAGGACAACCCGGTCAACCTCCGCACCCTCTCGCTGATGCTGCAACGCCTGGGCTGCGAGGTGGATGGCGTCGTCAACGGCCGGCAGTCCGTGGAGCGCGTCGCGTCGCACACCTCGGACTGGTACGACCTGATCCTCATGGACTGTCACATGCCAGAGATGGACGGCTGGACGGCGACCCGTGCCATCCGTGGCTTGCCGACCGGCCGCGACGTGGTGCTGGTCGGGGTGACGGCCGACGTGATGCCGGGCACGCGCCAGCGCTGCCTGGAGTCCGGCATGAACGAGTGCGTGTCCAAGCCGCTGACCTTCCAGCGCGTCGAGGAGACGCTGCGCCAGTGGACGGCGCCGGTCGCCGCGCGCTGAGCCCCCTGGCCCCCGGTCAGGCCCGGGCCAGCACCCGGTCGGCGGCGACCGACCCCGACAGCGCCGCGGCCACCGCGTGCTGCCCGGGCACGGACAGGCCGTTGCCGATGTGCCACAGGCCCGTGCGGGGGTCCCGGAGATCGGGCGGGTGCCAGTCCTCGTCCACCACCACCCGGGACAGCTCGCTGCGCACGCCGTGCACGCGGGCGTACTCGCCCGGGCCGAGCAGGGCCTGGTGGACGAGCGCGTCGCCGAAGCCCGGCAGCACCCGCTCGACGTGGGCGCGCACGTGGCCCAGGACCTGGGCGACGCGGGCCTCGGAGGGCTCGTCCTCCCCCCGGGGCAGCAGGCAGAAGCCCGTGTAGCTGACGTGGTCGTCCGTCACCTGGTCGCGGAACAGGTGGAAGCCGATGTCGTCGGGCATCTCGCCCTGGTCCAGGCTGCCGATCCACCGCTCGGCGTGCAGGGGCATGTGGGCGAAGGCGCGCTCCCGCAGGCGCGGAAAGGTGGCGGGCACGGCGAAGAGCAGCTGGCTGGCCGACAGCCCGCGGCGCAGGGACGGGGGCTTGAGCGCGTCGTGGGCCTGGCTGGTGATCACCTCGCGGGCCGCGAAGGTCCCGGCCGAGCTGCGGACGACGAAGCCCCCCGCCCCCGGCGCCACCTCCCGGCAGTCCACCCCCAGCCGCACCGTGCCGCCCAGCGCACGGAAGCGGTCGAGCAGGCCGTCGACGATGGCCTGGGCCCCGCCGACCGGCACGACCTGCCGGCTCAGCTCGTAGCCCAGCTCCGGCTGGAGCTCGGCCAGCATGGACCGCGTGCGGATGGCCGAGGGCGGCACCCCCGCGGCGTAGGCCATCACCGAGGCGAGCGCCGCCACCTCGTCGTCGCGGACGGCCTCGTCGAGCACGGCCGCCAGGTCGGCGTGGCGCGCCCGGCGAACCGCCTGGACCAGCCGCAGCAGCGCGGGCGCGCGCCAGAGCAGGCGCCCCGCCGTGGCCAGGTCCGGCGGCAGGCGCCAGGTGCGGCCCCCCATGGACAGCAGCGTGGTGCTGGGGGCGAAGGGGACGGCGACGCCCAGGCGCCGGAGCAGGCCGACCATTCCCGCCCCGAACTCGTTGCACCCGCGCGTGAAGCGGAACCCACCGTGCTCGAAGGATCCACAGTGCCCGCCGGCCCAGGCGTGGCGCTCGAGCAGCACGACCCGCCTGCCCGCCGCCTGCAGGCGGATGGCCGCCGAGAGCCCGCCCAGGCCGCTGCCGACGACCAGGGCGTCACAAGCGGTCGCATCTGACACGGCCAGGGTCGAGGCAGCCTGGGACATGGCCCGCTCCGCGGTCACTGTCTGGAGACCGCGTGAGCATAGCCCAGACGCACGTCGCGGGGCCTGGGACCGCCGGTCGCAGCCCAGGCCCCGCGCGGGGCGCACACGCCCGGTGTCGCTACAGCCGCGGGCCGGCGTTCTTGATCGCCTCGCTGGCGCCCGACTCGTACTTCTCGAAGTTCTTGCGGAACAGGCCGGCCAGCTTGAGCGCCTGCTTCTCGTAGGCGTCCTCGTCCGACCAGGTGTTCTTGGGCTGCAGGACCTCGGCGGGCACGTTGGGGCAGGTGGTCGGGATCTGGAAGCCGAAGCGCGGATCTTCCACCTTGGGGACGTCCTTGAGCGCGCCGCCGTGGATGGCGTCGATGATCGCGCGGGTGTGGGACAGCTTCATGCGGTGGCCGACGCCGTAGGGGCCGCCGGTCCAGCCGGTGTTGACCAGCCAGACCCGGGCCTTGTGCTTCTCGATCTTCGCGGCCAGCAGCTCGGCGTAGCGCGCGGGGTGCCAGACCAGGAAGGGGGCGCCGAAGCAGGCCGAGAAGTTCGGCTCGGGCTCGGTGACACCGACCTCGGTGCCCGCGACCTTGGCGGTGTAGCCGCTGATGAAGTGGTACATCGCCTGCTCGGGGGTGAGCTGCGCGACCGGGGGCAGCACGCCGAAGGCATCCGCCGTCAGGAAGATGATGTTCTCGGGGTGACCGCCGACGCAGGGGATCTTGGCGTTGGGGATGAACTCGATGGGGTAGCTGCAGCGCGTGTTCTCGGTCAGCGTGGTCTTGGTGTAGTCGACCACGTGGGTCTGCCGGTCGTAGACCACGTTCTCCAGCACGCTGCCGAACTTGATCGCGTTGTAGATCTCGGGCTCGTCGCGGGGCGAGAGGTTGATGGCCTTGGCGTAGCAGCCGCCCTCGATGTTGAAGACGCCCTCGTCCGTCCAGCAGTGCTCGTCGTCGCCGATGAGCGCGCGGCGCGGGTCCGCCGACAAGGTGGTCTTGCCCGTACCCGACAGGCCGAAGAAGATCGCGACCTGGCCGCCGGGGCCCTCGTTCGCCGAGCAGTGCATCGACAGGACGCCGTTCTTGGGCATCAGGTAGTGCATGATCGTGAAGACGCCCTTCTTCATCTCGCCGGCGTACTGCGTGCCGAGCACCACCATCTCGCGCCGCCCGAAGTGCAGCGACACCGACGTGCGGGAGGTCGCGCCCTCGACGTGGCGGTTGCTCGGGAACTCGCCGGAGTTGAAGATCACGTAGTCGGGCTCATCGAAGCGCTCCAGCTCCTCGGCGTTGGGGCGGATGAGCATGTTGTGCATGAAGAGGGCGTGGTAGGCGCGCGTGGTGATGACCCGGACCTTGATCTGGTACTTGGGGTCCCAGCCGGCGAAGCCGTCGACCACGAAGATGCGCTCGCGCGTGTTCAGGTAGTCCAGGGCCCGGTCGCGCAGGATGTCGAAGGCGGCCTCGGGCTGCTTGATGTTGACGGGCCCCCACCACACGTCCTCGCGGGCGGTCGGCTCGTCGACGATGCGCTTGTCCTTGGGGCTGCGGCCCGTCTTCTCGCCCGACATGGCGATGAGCGCGCCCGTCGCCGAGATGGCCGACCCCGGCTCGTGCTTGAGCGCGAACTCGTAGAGCCAGGCCGGCGAGGCGTTGCGGAAGACGTGCTTGGGGTTGAGACCGTACTGGGCGAGCGAGAAGGAGGACATGCAGGCTCCTGGGAGGCCGACCAAGGTATCGAACCCGGCGGGCACCCGCACCCAGGGTTCGCGAGACGGTCACCTGGCGGTACGACTCGCCGCACGGCCGACCGGCACGGGCCTTGCTAAATGGCCGCCCCCCCGTGGGCCCCGCAGCCCCCTTCGATCCTGGAGACCCGATGCGTCCCTTCGCGCTGCTGCCCCTGCTCGCCCTGGTCGCCTGCCAGACCGAGACCCCTCCGCCCCCGCCGGCCGAGCCGCCCGCTCCCCCCGCCCCCGCCGAGGACCCCGCGGCCAAGGCCCTGCAGGCCCGCGCCGCCGCGCTCTTCCAGCCGCTGCCGGCCGACCCGCCCGCCGGGACCAACGAGCTGACCGACGCCCGCATCGACCTGGGCCGGATGCTCTACTTCGACACGCGGCTGTCCAAGAACCACGACGTGAGCTGCAACTCCTGCCACGCGCTCGACAACTGGGGCGTGGACGGCAAGCCGACCTCGTCGGGCCACAAGGCCCAGCTCGGCGGTCGCAACAGCCCGACCGTGTACCACGCGTCGCTCCATGTCGCGCAGTTCTGGGACGGCCGCGCCAAGGACGTCGAGGAGCAGGCCGGCGGCCCGATGCTCAACCCGGTCGAGATGGCCATGCCCGACGGCGCCACCGTCACCAAGACCCTGCAGAGCATCCCCGGCTACGCCCCGCTGTTCGCGGCCGCCTTCCCCGGCGTCGAGAACCCCGTCAGCTACGAGAACGCCGCCATCGCCATCGGCGCCTTCGAGCGCAAGCTGATGACGCCGGCGCCCTTCGACGCCTTCCTGGGCGGCAAGCTCGACGCGCTGAGCAAGGAGCAGCAGGACGGCCTGGCCGCCTTCATCGACACCGGCTGCACCACCTGCCACAGCGGCGTCGCGCTGGGCGGGCAGGCCTACTTCAAGATGGGCCTGGTCCAGCCCTACGAGACCACCGACATGGGCCGCTTCGACGTCACCAAGGACGAGGCGGACAAGATGGTCTTCAAGGTCCCCAGCCTGCGCAACATCGAGAAGACCGGCCCCTACCTGCACGATGGCAAGGTCGCGACCCTGGACGAGGCGATCACGCTGATGGGCCGCCACCAGCTGGGCAAGGAGCTGGACGCCGCGCAGGTGGCCAGCATCAAGGCCTTCCTGGGCAGCCTGACCGGCGACCTGCCGACCGCCTACATCCAGGCGCCCACCCTGCCCGAGTCCGGCCCCGAGACGCCGAAGCCGGATCCGTCGTGAAGCTCCTGCTGCTGACCCTGCTGTGGGCCTGCGGCGACGCCGCGCCCGAGCCGGCGACGGCCGCGCCGGGCCCGTCGGCGTCGACGGCCGCCCCAGAAGCGGCCGGCGCCCCCCGGGACATCGACGTCGCCACGCTCAAGGGCAAGGTCGACGCGGGCGCCACCTTCGTCCTGGACGTGCGGACCCCGGGCGAGTTCGCCCAGGGCCACGTCCCGGGCGCGGTGAACATCACCATGCAGGAGCTGCCGGCCCGCCTGTCGGAGCTGGAGCCCCACAAGGGCAAGGACATCGCCGTCATCTGCGCGGTCGGAGGCCGCTCGGACTCCGCGACGTCCTTCCTGCGCGAGAAGGGCTACGGCACCGCCAGCAACGTGCTCGGCGGGACCCAGGCCTGGGTCCGCGCCGGCTACCCGCTGGAGTAGGGAGCCTGCGCGGGGCGGGCGGCCGGAGTAGGAAGCGGCCGCCCGTCCTGCCCTCCCGCCCGGGAGCCCGTCCCTGAAGCGCGCCCTGCTCGGCCTCGCGGGGGCCAGCCTGCTGGCCCTCCTGATCGCCCTGGCCCTGTTCTGGCCCAGGTGGGCCGAGGTGCGCGACGCCACCGTCGCGATGGCCGACGCCCACGTCCGCCACCAGGTCAGCCACCCCGGCTGGTCCTTCCCCGGCACCGTCTGGTCGGCTCCCGCGCCGCTGGACCTGCCGCCCGAGCGCCTGGTGATGCACGCGCGCCTGCGCGGCTACCAGGACGCCTGCCCGCCCGTCGAGCCCGGCCAGGTCTGCCCCAAGGACGGCGCCGTCATCCCCCGGGGCGGCCGCTTCCCCGAGGGCCCCCAGC
>JAKLKF010000144.1 GCA_023150805.1 Myxococcota bacterium
GACGGCGGAGACGCCTTCATCCTGGCGCTGTGGGCGCGCGCGGCGGCGGCCCTGGGGGACCACCGCGCCAGCCTCCAGGCCGCCCAGCGGGCGGTGCTGCGCCTGCCCCTGCTCCCCGACGGCGAGCACGGCCGGTGCTGCCTGACGCTGGCGCGCGCGGCGGTGGCCCGGGGGGACGTCGAGGGGCTGGAGCAGGCCCTGGCGCGGCTGCGCACCACCGAGCAGGGCCTGCCGCTGCTGGCCTGGGAGGCCGCGCGGGCGCGGGCCAGCGTCGCCGGCCGGCCGCCACCTCCCCCGGGGGAGCTGGCGCGGGGCCTGGGCCCGGCGGAGCTGTCGGCGCTGGAGGCGCGGCCGACCTGAGGGTGGCCGTCAGCGCGGTCCCTCCGCCTGCCAGGGCACGCCGGCGCTCACGCCGGCGCCCGCGCCGCCCACCAGCGACCAGGCGTCGGCCAGGCCCTGCTGGCGCAGCCAGTGGGCGACGCCGAAGCTGCGCACTCCGGCGGCACAGTAGACGATGACCGTGCGATCCCGGGGGATGCGATCCAGGTTCCGTGGGACGTCGTTCATCGGGATCCAGGTGGACCCCGCCAGCACGCCGTTGCGGACCTCGTAGGCCTCGCGGATGTCGAGCAGCCACAGCGGCCGCCCCTCGGCCAGCAGGCCGGCCAGCCCCTCGTGGTCCAGCTCCACCTCGGGCGCCTCCTGCTCCTCCGCCGGTTCGGCGGGCGCGGGGGCGGGGGGCGGAGGGGCCGCGGCGGCCTCGCGCGCCGGGGCGGGCACAGGCGGGGCGACGGGAGAGCGGTGCAGCAGGCGGCGGGCCAGGCGTCGGATCACCGGTCACCCCCCGGGCCGACCTGCGGCGCGTCGACCTGGTCGCCCACCCAGCCGAGGTAGGCGGGCAGCCCGGAGACGACGGGGAGGGCGATCGCCTCGGGGACTTCGTACGGGTGCAGGGCCGCCACCCGGTCGCACAGCTCCGACGCCCGGTCGCGGCGCGTCTTGAGCACCAGCAGCACCTCGGCGTCATCGTGGACGGCGCCCTTCCATGCGTAGATCGATCGCAGGCCGGGCAGCACGTTGCCGCAGGCGGCGAGCCGCTCCTCGACCAGGCTGCACGCCAGGCGGGCGGCGGTGTCCACGTCTGGACAGGTGACGAGCACGACGGCGATGTCGGACACTTCGGCTCCGGTGCGCCGGGGAGGGTGGCGCGCAGGGCATGCTAGCCCGCTGCGCGCGCCCCGCACCCGGAGAGGACGCGATCCCCGGCGCTCCGGTCGGCCGTGCTCACACCGCCTGGCGGAACATGTCCTTGCCGGCGCGGGTGGGCCACAGGCGCAGATCGGTGCTGTTCTGGTGCACCAGGCCGTGCTGCGTGAGCTGCTCCAGCGCCGACTGCACCTGGTCGAGGGTCAGGCCGTCGAGGTCGTCGACGATGTCCTGCGCGGTCCAGTCCCCGGGGTCACTGACCACGTAGAGGAGGACGGTGTGCAAGACGGAGCCGGGATCAATCCTGGCCATGGGGACCTCGGTTGTGCGAGAGGAGGGGGATGCGACGAGTGGGGATGGGCTCCGGCCGGGTCGGTGGGGCCGGAGGTGTGGGGCGAGCCCACGAGGAGATGTGGTCCCCAGGAGGCGGGGGCCAGCGAAGGTGTGGGCGGTGCCCACGTGCTGGTCATAGCACAGCGCGCGCCGACTGGCACGGTCGACGCAAGTCGTGACACGGTGTGGTCCCGGCGGGCGGGACGGGCGCACACGAGCCGGGCGACCCGGACGCCACGTCCGCCGGCGTGTCGGACGGAGAGGGCTTCGGGGCGTGCGACGCGGGCTCAGCGCCGCCGTCTGGCCAGGGGTGCGAGCATGGCCACCCACCCCAAGAGGCCCGCTGCGCCTCCCAGCGCGCTGCACCCGCCACCGCCTCGCTCCTCGAGAAAGGGGTTCGATCCGCCGCTCCCCCCGCTGCCGCTACCGTCCACCTCGCCCGATCCGCCCTCACCGTCCACGTCCGTCCCGCCATCCGAAGCGATCCCCGCCTCGTCCGACATCCAGGCGCCGAACACGTCCACCCGCGTCGCACCGACCCCGCCTCCGATGCAGGCGTAGGCGGCGTCGTGGTAGGAGAAGACGAAGCTGAGGACGCCGACCAGCTCGTCGCCCTGGTCGCCCGGTCGCAGCGCGGCGCCGCCGGAGTCGCCGGAGCAGGCGTTGCTGCCATCAGGCTCGGGATCCACGGCGTAGACGAAGTCGCTGTCCAGGGTGAACACGGGCAGGGAGGTGGTGCGCTTGACGCCGGCGTCCGACCCGCCGTCGGCGGTCACGCCGAAGCCGACCAGGGTCAGCTCCTGGTCGTACCAGGCCGTGCCCAGGTCCTCGGTGTGCATGGGCATGGGGGTGACGCCCGAGGCCAGGGGCTCGGCGAGCAGCCCGACCGCCACGTCGGCGGCGACCCCGGTGCCGTCGAAGCGGTAGTCGGGGTGCACCGACCAGTCCTGGACCTCGACGTAGTCCTGGGCCTCGGCCAGGGCGGGACCGACGACGAAGACGATGCGGTGTCCGCCGCTGGCGTAGGCGGTGGCGGCCTCCTCGCAGTGGGCGGCCGTGGCGACCGCCAGGTCGTCGATCAAGGTGGCGCTGCAGAAGACCGCGGCGGCCCCGCTGCTCTGCTCGACCACGGCCAGCATGCCCACCGCGGGCCAGTCCGAGGTCCGCTCGCCGTTGACGATCGGAGGGGGGGGCACGGCCAGGGCGGGCGCGCCGGCCCACCCCAGCAGCAGGACCAGCGTCCCGGCGTGCGACGCGGGCATCAGCTCCGCCGACGGCGCCGACCGGCCAGCCCCAGCAGGGACAGCCCCAGGCCAGCCGCCGCGGGGGCGGGCAGGGCGCTGCAGCCGAAGATCGCGGCCCAGTCGTCGCCGTTGTCGTCGTCATCGTCGTCGTCGTCGGGGCGATCGGGCTCGTCGGTGCCCGTGTCGTCGGTGCCGCCGTCGCCGGTCCAGCCGCCGTCGCTGGCGCCGCCGTCCCCGCTGGCGCCGCCGTCCCCGCTGGCCCCGCCGTCGCCGCTGGCGCCGCCGTCACCGGCGCCGCCGTCGCTGGCGCCGCCGTCCCCGCCGCCGCTGCTGAGGTCGACGTAGCCGGCGATCCAGTCCTCGTGGGCGTCCACCCGGGTCACGCCCGCCCCGCCGCCCACGCAGACGGTGCTGCTGGACTCGTAGGCGAAGACGTAGGAGTTGACGCCCGCAAGCTCGTAGCTGCCGCCCGTGGGCTCCAGCGCCGCGCCGCCGGAGTCCCCGCTGCACAGGTTCTGGTCGTCGGCCGTGTCCAGGCTGTAGATGAAGTCGGCGTCGTAGTCGACGACCGGCATCTCGGCGTAGCGCTTGTAGCCGGAGCCGCCGCCGTTGTCCGAGGTGATGCCGAAGCCGACGTAGGTCAGCTCGTCGCCGATCCAGCCGTTGCTCACCGAGTCGGTGTTGATCGCGTAGGGCGAGACGCTGGTGATGCCGTTGTCCAGCTCGATCAGGCCGATGTCGTTGTCCAGGCGGCGGTCGTCGTAGTCCTCGTGCGGGTACAGGTTCCGCGCGATGTCGTAGTCGGTGATGTTGTCGTAGACGTCCTGCCCGATGGTGAAGTAGATGTCGTAGCCGTCCATCCCGACCAGGCAGTGGGCGGCCGTGAGCACCCACTTCTGGTGCACCAGGGTGCCCGAGCAGAACTGGGAGCAGTTGCTGCCGTAGCAGGCGATCAGCGCGCCGACCGGCTTGTAGGCGCTGGTGGTGTCGCCGTTGACGATCGGCGGCGGCGGTGCCTGCTGGGCGAGGGCGGGCGCGCCGAGGAGGAGGGCGGCGGTGAGGACCAGCGACATGGGGGCTCCGGTGCAGGTCGCCGGCCGAGCCGGCGGAGGCGGACGCACGATAGCCGTGGTCGGTCCCGGTGCCGTGACGATGGTGTCAAGAAATGGAGGCGATCACGACGGCGGCGAGGAAGCCGAGGGAGATCCATCCGTTCAGCGCGAAGAAGGCCTGGTCGAGCCGCGACAGGTCGCCCGGCCGCACGATCCAGTGCTCCCAGAAGAGCACGCCGGCGATGAGGGCGACGCCGACCAGGTAGGGCCAGGAGAGCGGGACCTCGGGCGGCATCGCCAGGGGGAGGGCGGCCATCAGGGCGACCGTGAGCACGTGCAGCAGGGCGCTGACCACCAGGGCCCCCCGCTCGCCCAGCGCCACGGGCACGCTGCGCAGCCCCTGGCCCCGGTCGAAGTCGCGGTCCTGCAGGCTGTAGAGCACGTCGAAGCCCGCGACCCAGGTCAGCACCGCGCCACCCAGCAGCAGGGCGGGGGCCTGGACGCGGCCGGTGAGGCCGATCCAGGCGGCGACGGGGGCCAGGCCCAGCGCCAGGCCCAGCACGACGTGGCACCAGGCCGTGAAGCGCTTGGTCAGCGAGTAGCCCCACAGCACGACCAGGGCGACGGGGGACAGTGCCAGGCAGAGCGGGTTGAGCATGGCCGCCGCCAGCGCGAAGAGGGCGGTGAAGCCCAGCGTCAGGGCCCAGGCCGCGCCGACGGGCAGGCGGCCGCCGGGGATCTCCCGGTTCGCCGTGCGCGGGTTGCGGGCGTCGATGGCCCGGTCGACGATGCGGTTGAAGCCCATGGCCGAGGAGCGCGCGCCGACCATGGCGACGACGATCCAGGCCCACTGGGCCAGGCCCACCTCCTGCTGGCGCGAGACCAGCCAGGCCGCCGCCAGGGCGAAGGGCAGGGCGAAGACGCTGTGTGCCAGCTTGATGTCGCGCGCGAAGGCCGCCAGCGCGCGCAGGGGGCCGCCGCCGGGGCGGGCGCCGATCAGTCCCGGGTCGGCGGACACAGCCACCTCCGCGGCCAGCGGGTGCCGTCGAGCAGGGTGCGAGCGGGCTCCTCGGTGCGCGGCAGCTCGACCAGGAGCAGGCCGTGGCTCGCCCCAGGCGCCAGGCCGCCCCGGGAGGCGCCGTCGGAGCGCGCGCCGACGGTGGGCTCCAGCAGGCGGGCGCCGCCGGTGGTCAAGGCCTGCACCCAGGCCCCCGGGTCGATCGCCGGGAAGGCGGACGCCAGCACGGCGGCCTCCTGCAGCAGGTCCAGGTCGTCGACGCTGGCCAGGCTGTCGGTGCCGATGGCCAGCGGGATGCCGCGGCGGACCATGGCCGCGGCGTCGGGCAGGACCCCGCCGATGTGCAGGTTGGAGCGCGGGCAGAGGACGACGGCCGTGCCGGTCGCCGCCAGGCGGTCCAGGTCGCGGGGGCCGGTGTGCACGCAGTGCACCAGGGCCAGGTGGGGGCCGAGGGCGCCCAGGCCCTCCAGCAGGCGGACGGGGCTGTCGGCCCGGCCCATCCGCCCCCGCCACTGCCGCCCCAGCCGGTCCAGGAAGTCCGCCCAGGGGCCGTCCTCCTCGCGCAGCAGGCGGGTGTCGGCGGGGTCCTCGTCGCAGTGGAAGGTGACGGCGGGCCGCGGATCGACCGGCGGTGCCAGGACCCGGGCCAGCAGGTCCTCGGCGCAGGAGACCACGGCGTGGCAGGTCTCCACGGCGGGCAGGCCGGGTGCGAGCAGCAGGCGGGCGGCGTGGGCCCGGGCGGCCTCGCAGCGGTCGGGCTCGATGCCCAGCAGCTCCACCTGGGCGACGCCGCCGACGGGCCCCTCGGCGAGCAGCGGCATCGACGCGCCGGTGTTGGTCACGTCGACGATGGCGGCGGTGCCGGCCTCCCAGGCCTGCTCCAGCGCCTGGCGCATCGCCTCGTCCTGGGGGGCGCGCCGGCGCGCCAGCAGCGCCTGGGCCCAGCTCGACAGGCCCTGCCCGCCCGGGATCCGGCCGCGCAGGTCGGACAGCTCCAGGTGGCAGTGGGCGTTGACCAGGCCGGGCAGCAGCAGGCCGCGGTGCTCCAGCGCCTCCGCGCCGGTGGTGTGCGAGGCGCGCACCTTCGCGATGCGGCCGTCGTCGCCCACGGTGATCTCTCCGCCGCGGACGGGGCCGTCCGGCGTCCACACCCAGTCGGCGCGGAAGCGGCGCATGGGACCTCAGCGGGCCGGCGGGGGGGTGGGCAGGGGGCGGTAGCGGCCGGCACCCGCCAGCGCGGCGCGGGCGACCTGCCCGTCGGCCTGCAGCCGCACCGGGCGCCGCCCGGCGTCCTCGACGTTGCGCTCGACCTCGACCAGGGCCTCGCCGAAGTCCAGCGCGCCCTCGACCTGCAGCTCGCCCTGGTAGAGCGCGCCCAGGTCGTCGGCGCCGGCCTGCAGCGCGACCTGGACCGCGCCCACGCCCTCGGTCGTGGGGCTGGCGACCAGGCGGACGGTGTCGGGCAGGGCCAGGCGCGCCACCGCCACGCGGCGGAGCCAGCCGACGGCGGTGTTGTCGGCCGCGGGCACCGCGGCGCGCTCGGCCCCCAGGCTGCGCACGGCCACGTGCGTCACCGGCGCGCCGCTGCGCGCCAGCTCGGCGGCCCGGTCCAGCGCGCGCGCCACCGGCAGCGGGTCCGCCGCGTCGGCGCCGGCGCCGTGGAGCAGGACCAGGTGCAGCGTGGCCCCCGCGGCGGCGAGCCCCTCCCACCGGGTGGCGCCCCGCGCGTCGGCCTCCCACGGGGCCTCCTCGCCGGGGCGCAGCACCAGCTCGAAGGCGCCCACCCCGGCCCGTGCCAGGCGGGTGGCGATCTCCTCGGGCTGTACCCCCTCGGCCTGCCCGAGCCGGGCCAGCGTGGCCGCGGCGTCGGGCACCACGACCTGGACGCGCCCGTCGCGGGACAGGCGGCGGGCCTGCTCCAGCCAGGGCGCCAGGTCGGGGCGGCAGGCGCTGTCCACGAGGTCGACGCGGCTGCCGCCGTCCGCCACCAGGGTCTCGACGGCGTCGTGCGTGGTGGCCGCCGAGGCGCTGACCGGCAGGCGCACGGCCACGCGGTAGGTCGCCTCGGGAGGGCGGGGGCGGGCCGCGGCCGCGGCCAGCAGGTCGGAGAGGGGCGCGGCCGCCAGCAGGGCGTGCAGCGCGTCGACGGACAGCGCGTCGACGGACCGCGGGGCCTGCCCGGCCGCGTCGAGGGCACGGCGCGCGGCGGCGGCCAGCGGGTGGGCGGGGCGGTCGGGCAGGGGCGGGTAGAGCGAGACGCCGTCGTGCGGCACCAGGCCGGCCCGGCGCGCCAGGGCGGCGAAGCGGCGCAGGCCCATCATCGCGGCGTCGTCCAGCGGGAAGCGGATCGCGTCGCGCAGGTAGGCGCGGTCGGCCTCGGGGGCTTCGTCCAGGCGCTGCAGGCCCAGCAGGCCGGCCCGACGGACCCGGTCGACGACGGCGGCGGGGACCTCGGGCCGCCCGGCCCAGACCGCGAAGACGAAGGGCAGCCCGGTCCACTCCTTCCACAGGGCGCCCAGGTCCAGGCGCGTGGTCAGCCGCGCCGGCAGGTCGCGGGCCACGTCGCCGATCACCACGGCGGCCACGTCGCCGCGGGCCCGCTCCACCCCGCTGCCGGGCGCGCCGTCCTCGACCACCAGGTCGGGGCGCACCCGCTCGCGCAGGGGCCCCTCGGCCAGCAGCAGGCGGGCGAGCAGCACGCTGGTGCGGCTCACGCCGTCGAGCACGACCCGCGCCCAGCGCTCCGGCGGGGTCTCGGCCACCAGCAGCACGCTGTGCACGGGGCCGTCGCAGCCGATGCAGACGTCGGGCACGACCAGCAGCGAGGGGTCGGTCAGCAGCGCGCCGACCGGCAGCAGCGCCAGGTCCACCTCGCCGCCCGCCAGCCAGGCCGCGACCTGCGAGGGGTGGCCCGTGCGCACCTGGACGGGACCCGGCTCGCCCAGGAAGCGGACCAGGGGCCAGGTGTTCGTGTAGCCGACCGCGCCCAGGCGGGGCAGCGTCGCGGGGCTGGCCTCGGGCTCGGCCGGCGGGTCGTCCCGGCGCACGACCCGGTAGGTCGTGTCCCGCTCCAGGGGCAGGCGATCGGCGTGTTGCACCAGGCGGACCAGCTCGTGGCGGTGCAGGCCCTGGGGCGTGCGAGCGCCGGCCATGTGGTAGATGTGCTCCTCGCGCACGGTGCCGTCGAGGTCGTCGGCGCCGAAGTGCTGGGCCAGCTGCGCGACCCGGAGCCCCAGCATCGGCCAGTAGGCCTTGATGTGCGGGACGTTGTCGAGCAGCAGCCGGCTCACGGCGATGGTGCGCAGGCAGTCGCGCGCGGTGGGCGCCCGCAGGCGCTGCAGGCGGTTGTTCTCGTTGTGGAAGCGCAGGGGGATCAGCGTCTGGAAGGCGCCGCGCGCGGGGTCCTGCGCCCGCGCGGCCAGGCTCTCGTCCTGCAGGGCCCGCAGGCGCAGCAGGTGGTCGACCCGCTCCTCCAGCGTCTCGATGCTGCCGAAGAGCAGGGTGCAGTTGGTCGGCAGGCCCAGCCGGTGGGCGACGCGGTGCACCTCCAGCCAGCCCTCTGCGTCGACCTTGTCGTCGCAGAGCTTCTTGCGGGCGCGGGGGGCGAAGATCTCGGCCCCTCCGCCGGGCAGGCTCTCCAGGCCGGCCTG
Source organism: Myxococcota bacterium (assembly GCA_023150805.1). Taxonomy (GTDB): domain Bacteria; phylum Myxococcota_A; class UBA796; order UBA796; family UBA2385; genus UBA2385. Next base: position 8,504 of record JAKLKF010000144.1, read on the forward strand.
GGCGAAGGCGCGCAGCACCTGCTCGTAGCTCAGGCCGTACTTCTCGGCGTAGTAGTGGATCTCGACGGCGGTGAAGCCCTTGAGGTGCAGGTCGGGCCGCTCGGCCTTGAGCGCGCGGAGCAGGTCGGTGTAGTAGTCGAAGGGCAGGTCGGGGTTGAGCCCGTTGACCGTGTGGACCTCGGTCACCAGCACGTCGGACAGCGCCCGCACCCGGGCGACGGCCTGGTCGATCGACAGCGTCCAGGCCTGCGCGTCCCCGGTCTTCAGGCGGGCGAAGCTGCAGAAGACGCAGCTCGCCTCGCAGACGTTGGTCGCGTTCACGTGCAGGTTGCGGTTGAAGAAGCACAGGTCGCCGTGCAGGCGCTCGCGCACCCGGTTGGCCAGGGCGCCGACCGCCAGCAGGGGCGCCTCGAACAGGCGCAGGCCGTCCTGCGCCGACAGGCGCTGGCCGCCTTCGACCCGCTCCAGCAGGTCGCCCAGGCCGGCGTCCAGCAGCAGGCGGGAGGTCGCGGTGGAGAGAGGGCGGGCAGGGGGGCGCGCGGGCATCAGCGTTCCGGGGGCTCGGGCGAGGGGCGGCCGGCCCAGCGGGCCATCAGCTCGTTGTCGACGCCGAGCTGGTCCAGCGCGCGGGCGACGACGGTGTCGAGCAGGGCGTCCACGCCCTGCGGCCGGCTGTAGAAGGAGGGGGAGGCGGGCATCAGGACGGCGCCGGCCTCGATCACGGCCTGCATGTTGCGGACGTGGATGAGCGAGTAGGGGCTCTCGCGCAGCACCAGCACCAGGGGCCGGCGCTCCTTGAGGGTCACGTCGGCGGCGCGGCTGACCAGGTCGCTGCTGACGCCGTGGGCGATGCGGGCGAGCTGGCCGGCCGAGCAGGGGATGACGATCATCCCGTGGAAGCGCGCCGAGCCGCTGGAGAAGGCGGCGGCGAGGTCCTGGTTGGCGACGATGGGGAAGCCGTAGTCGGACGGGTCGGTGCCGACCTCGTCGGCCCAGCACATCCGCCCCACCCGCGTGAAGACCAGGTGGGGCTCGACCTCGCCGCGGCCGGGGCCGGCGCAGAAGTCGAGCAGCCGGCGGGCGTAGGGCGCGCCGCTGGCGCCGGAGATCGCGACGACGATGCGCTTCATGCCTCGCCCTCGACGCGGACCACGGTCGCCTCCTGGCGGATGCCGACGATCATGCTGGCGACCGGAGGCAGCATCTCCCGGCCCCGCACGGCGAAGCCCAGGCCCGCGGTCATCTCCTCGAAGGCGGCGCGGGTCATGAAGGCGTCGATGCTGCCGGCCAGGTAGGCGTAGGCGTCGCGGAAGCCGGTCACCAGGCCGCCGACGGCGGGCACGATCAGCCGGTTGTAGGTGCCCTGGAGCAGGCGGCTGGTGGGGCCGACGGGCTGGAAGAAGTCGAGCACCACCAGCCGGCCGCCGGGGCGCAGCACCCGCGCACACTCGGCCATGGCGCGGTGGACCTCGGGCACGTTGCGCAGGCCGAAGCCGCAGATGATCCCGTCGACGCTCTGGTCGGGCAGCGGCAGCTCGCGGGCGTCGGCGGTGGTGATCGACACCGGGGCGCCCGGCGGCAGCTTGGGGCGGCCGGCCTGCAGCATCTGGGGAGAGAAGTCGACGGCGTGCACGTGGCGGGCGCCGCGACGCACCAGGGCCGCGGTCAGGTCCAGCGTGCCGGCGCACAGGTCGAGCACCTCGCCCCGGCCGGAGTCCTTGAGCGCGTCCAGCGCCTGCCGGCGCCACCACTGGTCCAGCCCCAGGCTGAGCAGCCGGTTGGCCAGGTCGTAGCGGGGGGCGAGCTGGTCGAACATCTCCTGGACGCGCGGGGCGCGCTCGGGGTGGCCGGCCAGCGCGGGCAGCCGCTCGGCGGCCAGCCCGGCGGGGGGCGCCGCGGTCGGGTCGGGGCGCATCAGGCGACCCGGTCGACGAGGTGCCAGGCCAGGGTCAACAGCCCGTCCCGGTGGGGCCCGTCGGGCAGGGCGTCCAGGGCCTGGATGCCGTCGTGCACGCGGTGGCGGGCGAAGTCGAGCGCGTCGTCGCAGGCGCCGCTGGCCCGCACCTCGGCGATGAGGGCGGGGATGCGCTCGGGCGAGGGCGGGCCCTTCTGCAGGCGCTGGCGCAGCTCGGGCACCCGCTGCATGGCGAGCACCAGGGGCAGGGTGAGCTTGCGCTCGGCCAGGTCCTGGCCGCGCCGCTTGCCGGTCATGCGCTTCTCGCCGACGTAGTCCAGCACGTCGTCGGTGACCTGGAAGGCGACACCGACCTCGCGCCCGAAGCGCTGCAGGGCGTCGCCCATGGCGTCCTCGCCCTGGGCCCAGGCGCCGGCGGCGGCGCACCAGGCGATGAGGGCGGCCGACTTCTTGTCGACGACCTCCAGGTAGGTCTCCAGGTCCAGGTCCAGGTTGCCGGCGTTCAGGAGCTGGAGCACCTCGCCCTCGGCCATCGCCGTGACGGTGCGGCCCAGCTCGGTGACGGCGCGGAAGCCGCCCTCCTCCGCGGCGAGCAGGACCGCGCGCGCCAGGCAGAAGTCGCCGGTGAGGATCACGGCGGGGTTGCCGTAGACCTTCTGGGCCGAGGGGCGGCCGCGGCGCTCGGCGGCGTCGTCGACCACGTCGTCGTGCAGCAGCGAGCCCAGGTGCAGCAGCTCGCCCACGCACATCAGCCGGCGCAGGTCGCCCGGGTGGCCGGCCGCGCGCGCGCCGAGCGCCGTCAGGAGCGGGCGCAGGCGCTTGCCGCCGGCGTCGGCGAGGTAGCGGGCGATGGCGGGCACCGCCGGCACCGTCGAGTGCAGCAGGGAACCCAGCGCCTCCTCGGCGGCGGCCAGCTCGGGACCGACCCGCGCGAAGACGGAGGCCAGGTCGGCGCCCGTGGGCTCGGGCAGGGCGCTGAGCGGGGCGCTGGCGTGCAGGCCGGTGGGCACGGGGCGCAGGGCGTGCATCTCCATGGGCTCCTCGCGGTCGGGGGGCCGGGCCGGGTCCGGCGGACTTCAATCGCCATTGAAGCGATTGAGGGAACTGAAGGGATGGGATAACCTGCGACGGCAAGGCGCACCCCCCGGTACACCCCTCCCTCCCCGACCGCCCCCTGTTTTCACAAGGCCTCTCCATGGCCGCCCCCGACCCGACCCCGCCCACCGACAGCGCCAGCGACGCGGCGCGTGCGCGTGCCGCCGCCGAGCAGGCCACGTGGATGGTGGCCGACGCCATCGCCGACCTGATGGAGTTCTGGAACTTCAAGCCCTCGATGGGGCGGGTCTGGACGGTGCTCTACCTGTCGCGCGCGCCGCTGGACGCCGTCGAGATCGGCCGGCGGACGGGCCTGTCTTCGGGCAGCGTGTCCATGACGCTGGCCGAGCTGCAGCACTGGGGCGTGGTGCGGCGGGCCTGGCCGGCCGGGGAGCGGCGCAAGGTCTACGAGGCCGAGACCGACGTGGTCGCGATGGTGACGCGGGTCTTCCGCGAGCGAGAGCTGCGCATGGTGGGCGACGCGGTGCAGCGCCTGGAGGCCGCGCGGCGCCTTCTGGACGAGCAGGGGCGCAGCAGCAGCGCCGACCAGATGCTGGAGGGGCGCTTCCTGGCCACCCGCATCGACGCGGTGCTGGGGCTGGCGCGCATCGGGCGGCGGGTCGTCGAGCAGCTCGCGCTCGTCGGCGCGGTCGACCTCGGCCCGATCCGCGAGGCCCTCCGGCGGCGTTGACGCGCGGGTCCGCGGCCGCCGGGCGGCGGGGCGGTGGCCCCCTGCGCTACGTTATGCGCGCCCGCCCCGCGGCTCCTGCTTCCCCCGCTCCCCCCCGCTCCGAGGCTCCCATGGCGCGCAGCCCCTCTCCCTCGTCGGTCGCACTCGGCGCAGTGCTCAGCGGCCTGCTCCTGGCCACGGCCTGCGGCGAGCCGGCGAAGGTGACCGGCACGGTGCTCGACATCTGGGACCAGCCGCTGGAGGGGGCGACCGTGGCGCTGGAGGGCGTGGTCGAGCAGCAGACCACGACCGGCGGCGGGGCCTTCACCTTCGTGCTGCCCCAGCCGGGGAAGGCCCGCGTGATGGCCGGCAAGGACGGCTACATCAAGGACGTGGCCGAGGTCGAGCCGCCCGGCGAGGACGCGGAGGGGCCGGCCACCGTGACCTTCCGCCTGTACCCCGACCCCGGGGAGGTCGGCTTCTACGGCATCGGCAACCGGGTCTACAACAAGCTCCCCGGCTTCGAGGCGATGACCCGGGGGACCGAGGTGCGGGCGCTGACCGGCCTGCACGACGTGGGGGACGTGGTCCTGCCCAGGGACGAGGCGCCGCGCTTCGTGTTCAGCTCGACCCTGCGCGTCGAGCGCCTCGCGCAGCTCAACCTGCGCCTGCACCGCCTGGAGTTCACCCAGGAGACCTCGCTGCCCGGCGTGCTGGGCGAGACCAGCACCGACCTGAACCTGTGGACGGCCGTGGGCAACGAGATCCCCTACGACCTGACGGTGCTGCCCTCGCGGGACGACTTCCTGATCGAGCTGCGGGAGCCGCTGCCCCCGGGGGCCTACGCCTTCCACACGCAGGGCACGCTGACCAGCCACAGCTACGACGGCCTGGACAAGCTGCCGCGCGAGCTGCGCCTGGCCTACACCTTCGAGGTCAAGTAGGCGCGCGCGGGCTGGGTGCGGGGCGAGGGGGCCGAGGCGCTCAGCGCAGGCCGGCCGCGGCGTGGCAGCCCGCGCAGGTGGCGACGACGGCCCCGTAGGTGGCGGCCCGATCCTCCGGAGCGAAGGTGCGGCCCGCGGCCGTCAGCTCGCCGAGCTGCTCGGCGAAGGGCTGCAGCGCGGCCTCGCCGCCGAGATCCAGGACCGAGAGCGGGGGCTCGCGGAGCGCGTACATCGCGTCGGCCCAGGCGACGTCCGAGGGCAGGACCATCGCCGACCACAGGCGCTGGATGCCCCAGCCCTGGCGCGAGGCGTGGTGGTGGCGGTCGCTGCCCGACGGTGGGGGCTCGGCCGCCTCGGGGGTGCGCGCCTTCACGCCCAGGCTGGCGTGGCAGCCGCCGCACTCGATCCCGATGGCGCCCAGGGCCCGGCCGGCGCTGCCCGCGTCGGTGGCCGAGGCCGCTGCGGCGGCCTGGCCGCGCATCGCCGTCAGGAAGCCACCCCAGACCGCCGGCTCGCCGGGGAAGGCCTCGTGCGCCGCCAGCCAGGCCAGGTCGACGCGCGCCGCGTCGAGCTCGCCCCGGACGATCCGCTCCCGGGCGGCGTTCACGCGGGCGAGGTGCTCGCCCATGTGGGCCTTCAGGGCCTCGCGCTCCCAGTCGACCGGGTCGCTGGCGCCCGCCTGCGCGGCGGGCTCGAGCAGGGCGTCGGCTGCCAGGGCGGCGGGATCGACCGGCTTGGGGGCACAGGCGAGGGCGGCGAGCAGGGGCAGCATGGGACCTCCGGCGGCGATCCGAAGCTATACACCAGGAGGCCCGTGGCCCCGGCGCAGCTCCCCGGCTCAGCGCGCCTGTCGGTCCAGCCAGTCCTGGAGGATCACGGCCGCCGCGGCCTGGTCGATGCGCTCGCGCTGCTGGCGCGCGGTCCAGCCGGCGGCGGCCAGCCGGTGGGCCGCCTCGACCGTGCTGTAGCGCTCGTCCTGGTAGTGCACGGGCAGGCCGGTTGCCTGGGCCAGCGCGTCGCCGACCTGGCGGGCCAGGCGGGCGCTGCGGCCTTCGCCGCCGTCCAGCTCGTAGGGCAGGCCGACGATGACCGCCTCGACCTGCTCGCGCGCGCACAGCTCGGCGAGACGCGCGCAGTCCTTCTTCACGCCCTGGCGCGCCAGGGTCAGCAGGGGGGAGGGCAGGCGCGCGCGGGTGTCGGCGCGGGCGACGCCGATGGTCTTCGTGCCGACGTCGAGGGCGAGCAGGGTGGACATGGCGGGCAGGTAGCGGCTGGTCGGGGCGGGCGCCACCGCGCGGCCGGGCGGGCGCGATACGGCGACGCCAGGAGGCCGCCATGACCACGCAGGCCGTGCTGCTCGCCCAGGGCAACGAGCTGACCACCGGGCTGACCGTCGACACCAACAGCAACTGGCTGGCCGGACGCTTGTGGGAGCTGGGCCTGGAGGTCCGGCGGGTGATCACCGCCCCCGACCGGCGCGACGACCTGGTCGAGATCCTGGGGCAGGCTGCGACGCTGGCGCCGGTCGTGATCAGCACGGGCGGGCTGGGCCCGACGCGCGACGACCTGACCGCCGAGGCGGTGGCGCAGGCCTTCGGCTGGCCGCTGCAACTCGACGAGGAGGCCCTGGCGCAGGTCGTCGCGCGGTTCCAGGCCTTCCAGCGCCCGATAGTGGACGCCAACCGCAAGCAGGCGCTGCTGCCGCAGGGCGCGCGCGTGCTGGAGAACCGCTGGGGCACGGCGCCGGGTTTCTCGGTGGACCCGCCCGGCGGGGGGCGGATGTACTTCCTGCCCGGCGTCCCCCGCGAGATGAAGCCCATGTTCGACGCCCACGTGGGGCCCGACGTCCTGGCGCGCAACCGCATCGCGGCGCCGGTCACCGTCACCCTGCGCGTGCTCGGCGTCCCCGAGAGCGTGCTGGAGGAGAAGATGCGGGGCCTGGACCTGCCGGGCCTGGAGATCGGCTTCCGGACGATGCTGCCGGAGAACCACGTCAAGCTCCGCTTCGAGCACGACGTGCCCGCCGAGGCACGCGCCGAGGTCGTGGCCCAGGCGCGGGCGCGCATCGGCTGGCGCGCCTTCGGCGTCGACTCGGGGGACCTGGCCCAGGTCGTCGGGCAGGCGCTGGCCGAGCGCGGCGAGACCCTGGCCCTGGCGGAGAGCTGCACCGCGGGCCGCCTGGCCGGCTGGGTCGCCAGCGTCCCCGGGGCCAGCCGCTACCTGCTGGAGGGGGCCGTGGTCTACAGCAACGAGGCCAAGGTCCGGACCTGCGGGGTGCGGCCCGAGGATCTGGACGCTCACGGCGCCGTCAGCGAGGAGGTCGCCCGCCAGCTCGCCCGCGGGATCCGGCAGCGGGCGGGCGCGACCTGGGGCCTGGGCATCACGGGCATCGCCGGGCCGGGCGGCGGCACGGCCGAGAAGCCGGTCGGCACGGTGCACGTCGCCCTGGCCGGCCCCCAGGGGGACGTCTCGCACCGGCGCTACCACTTCCCCGGCGACCGCGAGCGGGTGCAGCTCCTGGCGGCGGCCGGCGCCCTCGCCCAGCTCTGGCGGGAGGTGGGCGGGGGCGCCGGGGGGGCCCGGGGGGGCCGGGGACGGGACCTGACTCAGAAGTACATGTTCAGGCCCATGCTGCCCTGGAAGGCGCCGGGGTAGGTCGCGTCGCCGTCCTGGCGGTCGATGTAGCCGACGTACTTGCCGTCGAAGCCGATCGAGGCCTGCTTGCCGACCGCGAACTCGATGCCCAGGCCCAGGTGGGGGCCGGCCAGCGCGTCGTTGGCCTGGTAGTGGGTGTACTCGAGCCCGTTGAAGTAGGTGTCGTCGGCCTCGCGGGGCGTGACCGTGATGCCGGTGAAGACGTAAGGGCTGACGCGGGTCCAGGGGAAGGCGAAGAGCTGCACGCTGGCCGAGAGCGGGTCCTCGGCGCGCTCGGCCTGGTCGTCCCAGGTGTCGCTGTGGTGCATCCAGGACAGCTCGAGGCCGACCGCCTCGACCGGGCGGTAGCGGACCGCCAGGCCCAGGCCCAGGTCGCCATAGCCGCCACCGTCCTGGTAGCCGCTCATGTAGCTGCCGCCGCGCAGGCCGACGGAGAAGCTCTGGTTGCGGTCCACGGCGCGCGTGGGCTCGGCGTCCGCGACGCGCTTGCCCGCGCCGTCGACCACCACCACCCGGTGCCGGGGGGGCGGCGGGCTGTAGACGAAGACGCCGGCCGCCCAGTACCGGGGGGCGTAGCGGGGCACGCCGCGCAGGTGGTAGCGGTGGTAGCTGGGGGCCCAGCGCGGCGGCACGCCGGCGTGGTGGTGCACGACGTGGTGCGGCTTGCGGCCGGCGGCGGGGCGCTGGTGGCCCGGCTTGGGGTCGGGGCGATGGGCGCCCGACGAGGGGCCGCGGTGACCGGGGGCGGCGTGGGCGTTCGCGGCGCGCGGGCCGTTGCCCGCCTGCACGTGGTGCGTCCCGGGCCGGGGGTCGTGGCCG
>JAKLKF010000145.1 GCA_023150805.1 Myxococcota bacterium
CGGCGACGGCGGCACCGGCGACGGCGGCACCGGCGACGGCGGCGGCACCGGCGACGGCGGCGGCACCGGCGACGGCGGCACCGGCGACGGCGGCACCGGCGACGGCGGCACGGCGGTCGTCAACCTGCTGGCCAACTCGGGCTTCGAGGACGGCTGGGACGCCACCTGGGCGATCTACCCCGACATCCTGACCAACTACGCGATCTCCGCCACCGGCGACGCCATCTACAACAGCACGGACACCTTCGTCGCCTACGAGGGCGACAAGAGCCTGAAGCTCTACGGCCAGTTCTCCGGGTGGCAGAACGAGACGCCCGTCTACCAGACCTTCGCGGGCACGCCGGGGCAGACCTTCACCCTGACGGGCTACGTCTACCAGCACCCCGACGACCCCATCGGCAGCGAGCAGACCTACGCCGCGCTGGCCATCAAGTTCTTCACCGCCGACTACTCGGGCTTCGACATGCAGGAGTCGGTGCGCTTCACGAGCACCAGCGCCAAGGGCGAGTGGGTGATGCTGACGGCCACCGGCGTCGTGCCCGAAGGCTTTTCGATCGTCCAGGCGGCGGTCGAGTACTGGCACTGCACCGGCGAGGTCGAGGGCGACTGCTACGACGGCGGCTCCGTCTACTTCGACGACCTGGTCTTCTCCCTCTCCGAGTGACGGTCCCGGCGGGGTCCGCCCTCCGTCCGGGCGGCGGGCCCCGTCCCCTGGGGTGCTCCCGTGTCCTTCCTCGCCCTGCTGGCGGCGACCGCGCTCGCCGCCCCGCTGCACGTGCGCCTCTCCTCCGACGAGCAGGGGCACCGCCTGCTGGTGGACGACCAGCCCTACTTCGTGCGAGGCGTGAACTGGGACTACATCCCGGTCGGCGAGAACTACGCCTACGACCTGTGGTCCCAGCCTGACGCCTTCATCGAGCAGGCGCTGCGGGAGCAGATGGGGCTGCTGGCGGCAGCCAACATCAACAGCGTGCGACTGTACCCGGGCATCCCGCCGCGGTGGGTCGAGTACATCTACGACACCTACGGTGTCAGCACGATGATCAACCCCCTGGTGGGCCGCTACGGCGCCAACATCGACGGGCGCTGGGTGCCGGTGGTCGACTACTCCGACCCCAAGGTGCGCCAGGCCCTGCTCGAACAGACCCTGGCCGAGGTGGCCCCCTACCGCGACACCCGCGGCGTCATCCTGGTCCTGCTGGGCAACGAGAGCAACTACGGCCTGGTGTGGGACAGCTTCGAGATCGCCAACCTGCCGGCGGAGGAACAGTCGGCGGCGCGCGCCCGGTACCTCTACAGCCTGATGGGGGAGATCACAGAGGCCCTGCAGGCCGCCGATCCCCACCACCCCGTCGCCCTGTGCAACGGCGACATCCAGCACCTGGACCTGATCAAGGAGGAGATGCCCACCCTGGACGTGCTGGGCACCAACGTCTACCGCGGCCGCTCGGCCCGCGACCTGTACCAGCGGGTCCACGACGAGCTGGGCCTGCCCATCCTGTACACGGAGTTCGGCGCCGACGCCTTCGACGCCCGGGCCGGGCGCGAGGACCACCTGGTCCAGGCCGACTACGTCCGTGCCCAGTGGCAGGAGGTGTACGAACAGACCTGGGGCAAGGGCCTGTATGGCAACACCATCGGCGGCTACACCTTCCAGTGGACGGACGGCTGGTGGAAGTACGGGCAGGACAAGAACCTGTTCGTCCAGGACACCACGGCGAGCTGGGCGAACGGTGGCTACGCCGAGGACCTGGTCCCCGGCCAGAACAACATGAACGAGGAGTGGTTCGGGATCACCGCCAAGGGCCCGACCGAGCCCGACGGCTCCCACCGGGTGATCCCCCGCGCCGCCTACTACGTGCTGCAGGCCGCCTACCGCCTGGACCCCTACGCGCCGGGCGTGGATCTCGACGCGGTCCGGGCCCACTTCGCGACCATTCGCCCCGCGGACTTCGACGACCGCTACCGCTCCGGCCTGGCCGCCCGCGACACCGCCATCCTGCGCCGCGCCCGCATCGACGACCTGCGCCTGGAGCTGTCGACCACGACCAGCCGGGGCAGCCGGTCCGAGGACCACGCCGAGGAGCTGCGCTTCGATCACACCGAGTCCTTCTACGTCGACCTGGGTCTGTACCCGACCGAGGCGATCACGGCGGACCTGGAGCTGAACATCGTCGCCCACGCCGCCCAGAACCGCCTGGACGAGCTGTACTACGAGAACCGGGGCCGCGAGCTGGTCGGGGTGGACGCCGAGGGGCAGGAGGTCGACCTGTCGGCGCTGGAGCGCGTGGCGGTGCACCGGGCGGGCGGGAGCTGGGAGCACCCCTGGTTCCGCATGGACGCCTTCTACCGCACCGGCCACTACCACTGGGGCTACCAGGGCGACTTCTTCGGCCTGTACCGCGAGGCCAACTACGGCGAGAACATCGACATCTACAACGCGAATGCCCCCATCGGGATGGAGCTGGCCTTCAAGCGGGCGCTGGACGGGCTGCGGCTGGCCTTCGGGCCCCAGGTCTACTGGGGGGCCAACCCCACCGTCATCGGCAGCTACCGGCGCAGCTTCGGCCACGCCGCCGTCACCCTGATGCACCAGGAGGACATCGCCGAGCAGGTGGCCGAGTCGACCAGCAGCGCCATCCCCGAGCGCATGACCCGGAAGAGCAGCCTGTCGCTGTCCTGGGCCCGGGGGCCGGTCGCCCTGGACCTGGGCGGCTTGATGGCCGGCACCGACCGGGTGGGCGAGACCTTCACCTTCGTCCAGCCCGCGCGCGGGTCGCAGTCCTACCTGGACAGCGGCTCCGACGTGCTCCAGGACGAGGTGGCCATGGTCGACACGCTGGGGGCCAAGGGTCGGCTGAAGGTCGAGGGGGGCCCGGTCCAGTGGTACGCCCAGGGCGTGTACAAGGGCCTGGTGGCCGACGGTGGTCCGGACGAGACGGTGACCTTCACCGGCTGGACCCTGAAGGAGGCGGGCCGAGGCAACCACTACGGCGTCACCACCGGCCTGGCGCTGAACCTGGGCACCGTCCAGGTCGCCCCCAACTTCCTGTACCAGAAGCCCCTGATCGGTCCCAACCCCGGCCTGGTGGGCGACTACGATCCCCAGACCGGCTGGTACCGCCCGGGTGTGCCGCTGCGCAACATCCGGGACGACGCCTTCGCGGTGCTGGAGAACCGCGAGACGACCGGCCTGGAGCTGCTGCTGGTGTACGATCCCACGCCGGGCACCTGGCTGTGGTACTGGGACAACGACGTGCGCGAGGACGCCTCCTTCGCCGCCAGCCTGGACGCGGTCTACCGCTTCCAGCCGACCTCGCGCGACGCGAACCTGGCCTTCTCCGAGGAAGGCTGGATGTTCGCCTTCCCCGGCGCCCTGCCCGCCCAGGACGTGTGGGAGGTCAACGCCCGCGTCGTGGTCAACCCCCGGGGCGACCTGCGGATCATGAACAAGGCCTGGGTGGGCCAGGGCCAGGCCAACGGCGACGACCCCCGGCTGGTCACCCGCGGCGGCCTGAACAGTCGCCTGTGGTACCAGCGCATGGCCTTCGAGGGCGCCGTCAAGCTGTGGGACTGGGGCCCCTACGACTACCACCGCGACTTCAACCTGACCTACCCGCTGCAGCTCGAAGGCGACCTGAGCCTGGGCATGATCCGCCCGCGCCTGTACCTGCCCTACGGCCGCCTGGGCCTGTCCGCGAAGTGGCGCGCCCTCGACGAGCACTCCGAGGGCTACCAGGCCGACCCCGACGCCCCCGGCGCCTGGGGCTCGGAGCTCGAGCTCGGGACCTACCTGACGGTGAGCCTGTGATGACGACCTCCCTCCTCCTCCCGTTGCTGCTCTTCGCCTGCCTGGACGAACCCGCCCGCTACGTCTACGGCCAGGACCTCGACGACCTGGAGCTGGTGCTGTGGACCCGCGAGGTCGGCGTCCACCCCGACACCTCGATCCTCGACGATCCGAACAACCCCTTCGTCGTCGGCATGGACGGAGAGCTTCGCTGGGAGCTGACGGCGGACGGAGCCTACGTGCCCGCCTTCTACGCCTGGGGCACCTGGCTGGCCCGGGAGCCCGGCGGCGAGGCCCAGTTCTACACGGCGCTGGCCCTGGCGGAGATCTACATCCACCAGGAGCGCGCCCCCCAGGACCGCTACTTCGTCTGGGAGCGGGCCGTCGCCGGCTTCCAGGCGGTGCTCGACCACTTCCCCGACAGCGTCACCTACGACGCCACCGGCACCATCCCGACCCGCCTGGCCCCCTGGGCCTACGACGCCATCGTCGCGCTGGGCGGTGAGCCCCAGGGCGACTGGGTGGTCGTCCCCACCGAGGACGGCGGCCAGACCGTCGTCCCGGCGGACTGAGGAGGCTCCGTGCTGCCCACCCTGCCCTTCCTGATCTCCCTGCTGGCCTGTCGGCCCGACCCCGGCGATCCCAGCTACCCCGACCCCAACGCCGTGGACACGGGCGACACCGGCCCGGACGACGGCTTCTACGAGGGCCCCGACCCCTACGTCGCCGGCGAAGCGCGCCTGGCCTTCGGCGCCTTCTACGAGGGGCAGTCCAGCGAGGTCCTGCCGGTCGACGACGTCACGCGCCACTACTACATCTACGAGGCGACCTACACCACGGCGCCCGATCTCATCGACCGGGTGGAGGGTTACCAGTCCGACGTGATCGTGCACGCCGGGGGGCCCTGGTGGGGGGGCGGGATCAACTGGGACGCGTCCGAGGATCTGTCCACCTGGACGACCCTGCACGTCAGCCTGCGATCCGACAGCGCCACCTTCGCCGGCATCGAGCTGCGCGTGGCGGGTGGCGGAGAGGAGACGACCGTGGCCGCGGCCGACCACGGCTGGGCCGCCGACGGCCAGTGGCACCACCTCTCGGTGCCGCTGGCGGCCTTCTCCGCCCAGGGCACCGACCTGTCCAGCGTGACGGCGCCCTTCGTCCTGGTCGGCGGCGAGGGCGCCGCGGGTGACGAGCTGCGGGTGGACAACCTCTACTGGACGGCGGAGTGACCATGATCTCGCTCCTGTCCCTGCTGGCCTGCACGGCCACGGCCCCGGGCCCCGTCGACAACGGCTGGGTCCTGGTCGCCTCCGACGAGTTCGACGGCGCCGAGGGCGAGCCCCCCGACCCCTCCAAGTGGGTGCACGACGTGGGCGGCGACGGCTGGGGCAACGACCAGCTCGAGTACGACACCGACCGCACGGAGAACGCCTCCCTGGACGGTCAGGGCCGCCTGGTGATCCGGGCCCTGGCCGAGGACTACCAGGGAAACGCCTACACCTCCGCCCGCCTGAAGACCCAGGGCACGCTGGAGCGCACCTACGGCCGCTTCGAGGCCCGCATGCAGCTCCCCGCGGGCCAGGGCCTGTGGCCGGCCTTCTGGATGCTGGGCGCCGACATCGACGAGGTGGGCTGGCCCGCCTGCGGCGAGATCGACGTCATGGAGGCCGTCGGGGCCGAGCCGGGCTCGGTCTTCGGCACCGTGCACGGTCCGGGCTACTCGGGGGGAGAGGGGGTGGGCGACAGCTACAGCCCCGTCGGCGTGGACTTCACGACCGGCATGCACACCTTCGCCGTCGAGTGGGATCCCGAGCACATCGCCTTCCTGGTCGACGAGGTGCACTACCAGACCGTCGCCGTCGGGATGGTGGACGGTCCCTGGGTCTTCGACGACGACTTCTTCCTGGTCCTGAACCTGGCGGTCGGCGGCACCCTGGGCGGGACGCCCGACCCCGCGGCCTTCCCGGCCGAGGTGGTCGTGGACCACGTGCGGATCTACGAGCGCGCGGAGCCCCTGGCGCAGGACACCGGCGCGTGAGCCCCCTCCTCGCCGCCACCCTGCTGGCCTGCGCCTCGCACACGGTCGGCGCCCCGGTGGAGCCCGCAGCGGCCCCCGCCCCGCCGGTCGCGACGCCGCCGGCGCAGCGCCCCTTCTCCGCGGCCCTGGATCCCGACGGCCGCGCGCTGGGGATCTGCTACGGACCCCACCGGCCGGGCCAGCGCCCCGGCGGACCCGACCCCTCCCCCGCGCAGATCGCGGAGGACCTGGAGCTGATCGCCACGCGCTGGGGGATGCTGCGCCTGTACGGCAGCCGTGGCCCGGCCCGGGTGGTGCTGGAGACCATCGCCGCGCGGGAGCTGCCGCTCTTGGTCGTGGTGGGCGCGTGGATCGACGACGACGACCCGGCGGCCGACCAGGCCGAGGTCGACGCCGCCATCGCCCTGGCGCGGGACTTCCCGGCGCAGGTCGTGGCCGTCTCCGTCGGCAACGAGACCCAGGTGGGCTGGTCCGCCCACCGCTCGCCCCCCGAGGCCCTGGTCGCACAGATCCGCCGGGTGCGGGCGGCGGTCGACCAGCCGGTGACCACGGCCGACGACTACAGCTACTGGGTCCTGCCCGAGAGCCGCGCCGTCGCCGCCGAGCTGGACTTCCTGCTGGTGCACGCCCACCCGCTGTGGAACGGGCAGCCGCTCCCCGACGGGATCCCCTGGCTGCAGGCCACCCTGGACCGGGTCCAGGCGACGCACCCCGACCTGCCCATGGTCCTGGGCGAGGTGGGCTGGGCCACGTCGCACGACCCGGCAGCCGCCGAGGGCGCCCACATCCGCGGGGCGACCGGCCCGGCTGAGCAGGCCGCCTTCTACGGACAGATCGAGGCCTGGGTGGATGCGCGCGCCCTGCCCACCTTCTGGTTCGAGGCCTTCGACGAGCCCTGGAAGGGCGGCGACTCCCCCGCCGAGGTGGAGAAGCACTGGGGCCTCTTCGACGCAGACCGCCAGCCCAAGCCGGCGCTGGAGTGGGGGCAGGATGTCCGCTGAGCCCCGCGCCGTCACCCGCCCCGAGGACCGGGTCGGCCTGACCCGGATGATCGCCTACGGCCTGGGCGGCTTCGTCAACAACACGCTGGCCGCCGCGATCGGCGGCATGCTCATCGTGCTGAACCTGGGCCTGGGCATGGATCCGGCCCTGGTGGGCCTGGTCGGGGCGCTGCCCCGCCTGACCGACGCCCTGACCGATCCGATGATGGGCTACATCTCCGATCACACCCGCAGCCGCTGGGGTCGGCGCCGCCCGTACATCTTCGGCGGGGCCCTGGCCTCGGCCCTGGTCTTCGCCGTCCTGTGGTGGCTGCCGCGTGGACAGACCGAGGGCTTCTACTTCGCGTGGTTCCTGGTCGGCTCGATCCTGTTCTACCTGGCGTACACCGTCTTCGCGACGCCCTGGGTGGCGCTGGGCTACGAGCTCACCCCCGACTACCACGAGCGCACCCGGCTGATGGGGACCCAGAGCTTCATCAGCCAGCTCGCCTACGTCGTCTCGCCCTGGTTCCTGTGGATCATGACCAACGACCGGTGGTTCGTCGACCAGGTCGAGGGGGCCCGCTGGCTGGCCGTCCTCGTCGCGGTGGTGGTCGCCAGCCTGGGCGTGCTGCCGGCCCTGGTCCTGGTCGAGCGGAAGGCCGAGGGGCAGGCCACCACCGCCGCGGTCGCGGGGCTGGCCGCCAACCTGGCCGACTTCTTCCGGGGTCTGTTCACGACCCTGCGCTCGGGGCCCTTCCTCAAGCTGGGCGCCGCCACCTTCCTGGTGTTCAACGGCTTCATCCTGATCAGCGCCTTCCAGTCCTACGTCATCATCTACTACGTCTTCGGCGGCGACCAGCTCCTGGGCGCGAAGTGGTCGGGCTACGCGGGCACCGTGGGCGCCATCTCCACCTTCGTGGTCATCGCCTTCGTGACCTGGCTGGGGACCCGGATCGGCAAGCGCCGCGCCTTCTTCGTCACCATCGGGATCTCGATGGTGGGCTACGCGCTCAAGTGGGTCTGCTACGACCCGGCCACGCCCTGGCTGCTGCTGCTGCCCGCCCCGCTGATGGCCTTCGGCCTGGGGGGACTGTTTCCCCTCATGGGCGCCATGGTGGCCGACGTCGTGGACCTGGACGAGCTGCAGACCCGGCAGCGCCGGGAGGGGATGTACGGCTCCATCTTCTGGTGGGTGGTGAAGCTGGGCATGGCGGCCGCCCTGGCCGGCGGCGGCCTGCTGCTCAACGCCACGGGCTTCGACGTGGCCCTGGGCGCGGCCCAGACCCCCGCGGCCCTCACCCTGATGCGCCTGTGCGACGCCTTCATCCCCGTGCTCGCCTCGGCCCTGGCCATCTGGGCGGTCTGGTCCTACCCGATCACCGAGGCCACCGCCGGCCGGGTGCGCGCCGAGTTGGAAGCGCGCCGCGGCCGGCTCTCCTCCTGAGGTCCCCCCGATGACCGCCTCCTCCGCTCCCCCCGACGGCGCCGACTGGCTGTGGATCGACGGCGTCCAGGCCATGGCGCCCTTCCTGGTCGCGCTGGCCAGCGCCGACGACGTGTGGGCCTTCGCCGCCAGCAACGGTGGCATCACCGCCGGCCGGCAGAGCCCCGAGCGGGCGCTCTTCGCCTACACGACCCAGGACAAGCTCTTCGACCGCGCCCATGTCACGGGGCCGCTGAGCCGGCTGCGGGTCCTGGGTCCGGACGGGCGGACGGTCCTGTGGCGGGCCCTGCACCCCGACGCCCGGGACCTGCCCCGCCGCCTGGGCAAGCGGCGGGACGGCAGCGAGCTGTGCTGGGAGGAGACGCACCCCGGCCTGGGCCTGCGCCTGCGCGCGACGCTGGGCACCAGCCGGCGCTTCGGCCTGGTGCGGCGCTGCACGCTGGAGAACCTGGGCGGCTCGCCCGTCGACCTCGACCTGCTGGACGGCTGGCAGGACGTGCAGGCCCCCGGCCTGGACGACGACTTCCTGGCGCGCTTCGGCAACCTGGCCGACGCCTACAAGCGGGTCGAGCACCTGCCGGACACGGGCCTGCGCCTGGTCTACCTCAGCTCCCTGCCCACCGACCGCGCCGAGCCCAGCGAGAGCCTGCGCTGCAACGTCGTGTGGGTGGCCGGGCTGCCGGGGGCCACGGCCCTGGTGCGCAGCCGCCAGGTCGCGGCCTTCGAGGACGGAGTCTTCGAGGATGGGGCCGTCCCGCAAGGCGAGGACGAGGCGCGCGGCGAGCGGCCGGCCTGCCTGTCGGCCCTGCGCCTGCGCCTGCCCGGAGGCGGCGCCCACACCTGGTACACGGTGGGCGACGTCGGGCTGAGCACGGCGAACGCCAGCTTCCTGCAGTACTGGCTGCGCAGGCACGACGACGACGCCCGGGCCGCGGCGCTGGAGACGGAGCTGGAGCGGACCCGCGCCGAGCTGGGCCAGATGGTGGCCGCCGCCGACGGCCTGCAGCTCTCCGCCGACGACCGGCGGACCGCCCGGCACCAGTCCAACGTCCTCTTCAACCTGATGCGCGGCGGCGTCCCCGTCGACGGGCACCACGTCTCGCGCGAGGCCTGGACTGCCCACCTCCAGCACTTCGACCGCGACGCAGTGGAGCGCCACGCCGCCTGGCTCTCCTCCCTTCCGCGCCGCATCGCGGTGCCCGCGCTGATCGCCGCCGCCGCCGACCAGGGCGACCCGACCCTGCGTCGCCTGGCCGCCGAGCTGCTGCCGCTGACCTTCAGCCGCCGCCACGGCGATCCCAGCCGCCCCTGGAACCGCTTCGAGATCCGCGTGCGCGACGAGCAGGGGCGCCCGCGCCTGGCCTGGCAGGGCAACTGGCGGGACATCTTCCAGAACTGGGAGGCGCTCTTCCACAGCTTCCCCGAGTTCCTGGAGAGCGCGATCACGCGCTTCCTGGACGCCAGCACGGCCGACGGCCACAACCCCTACCGGCTGACCAGCGAGGGCTTCGACTGGGAGCGCCCCGAGCCCGACCAGCCCTGGTCGAACATCGGCTACTGGGGCGACCACCAGGTGGTCTACCTGCTGCGCCTGCTCGAGGCTTCGCTGCGCTTCCACCCCGGCCGCCTGGACGCGCTGCTGGACCAGGATCTGTTCACCTACGCCCGGGTGCCCTACCGGATCGTGCCCTTCGACGAGCTGCTGGCCGATCCGCGGAGCAGCATCCGCTACGATCACGCTGCCGAGGCCGAGATCGCCGCCCGGCAGGCAGAGCGGGGCGCAGACGGCAGCCTGCTCTGGGGGCCCGACGGGCGGGTGCTGCACGTCAGCCTGCTGGAGAAGCTGCTGGTGGTCCTGCTGGCCCGGATGGCCGCCTTCGTGCCCCAGGGCGGCATCTGGATGCACACCCAGCGTCCGGAGTGGAACGACGCCAACAACGCCCTGGCCGGCTACGGGCTGTCCGTGGTGACGATGGCCCACGCCCACCGCTACGCCGCGCTGCTGCTGTCGTGGTGGGCCGACCAGCCCGCGGAGCGCACCATCCCGGTCAGCCGCGAGGTGGCCGCGCTGCTCGTGGGCCAGGCGCAGGTCCTCGCCGACCCGCCGACAGGCCGCCGCGAGGCGCTGGAGCGCCTGGGGCGCCCCGCCTCGGACTGGCGCGGCAGCCTGTACGAGCAGGGCCTCTCGGGGGAGCGGACCGCCCTGTCCTTCGGCCAGGTCCGCGCCTGGCTCTCCGCCGCGCGGTCCGCCCTGGCCAGCAGCCTGCGGGCCAACCGGCGCCCCGACGGCCTGTTCCACGGCTACAACCTGCTGCGGCTCTCGGAGGGAGAGGCGGCCATCGACCGCCTGCCGCTGATGCTGGAGGGCCAGGTCGCGGTGCTGTCGGCGGGCCTGCTGACCGCCGGCGAGGCGCTCTCCGTGGCCACCGCGCTGCGCCAGAGCGCGCTGTACCGCGCTGACCAGGACAGCTACCTGCTGTACCCCGACCGGGACCTGCCCCGCTTCCTGGACAAGAACCGGATCCCGCGGTCGGCCATCGCCGCCTCGACCTTGCTGCTGGCCCTGGGCGCGGAGCTGCACCAGGACATCGTCGAGGTCGACGCGGACGGCGGTCTGCGCTTCCACGGCGGCCTGCGCAACGGCGCGGCGCTGCGGGAGCGCCTGGCCGCCTTGCCCCCCCGCTGGCAGCCGCTGGTGCAGGCCGAGGGCGAGGCCCTGGTCGCCCTGTTCGAGCAGATCTTCGACCACCGGGCCTTCACCGGGCGCTCGGGCACCTTCTTCGCCTACGAGGGCCTGGGCAGCATCTACTGGCACATGGTCAGCAAGCTGGCCCTGGCCCTGCAGGAGCAGGCCCTGGCGGCGGCGCGCGGCGCGGCCCCCGCCGAGGTCGCCTCCGGCCTGGCGGACGCATGGCGCGCCGTCTGGGAGGGCCTGGGCGTACACCGGGAGCCCTCCCGCTACGGGGCCTTCCCCACCGACGCCTACTCGCACACGCCACGCCACGCCGGAGCCCAGCAGCCGGGCATGACCGGCCAGGTCAAGGAGGACATCCTCGGGCGCTGGGGCGAGCTGGGCGTGCGGGTCGAGGCCGGGCGCCTGGCCTTCCGGCCGGTGCTGCTCCGCTCCGCCGAGCTGCTGCCGCAGGGCGGCGCCTTCGCCTGCCTGGACGTCGACGGCAAGCCGGAGACGGTCGAGGTGCCCGCCGGGGGCCTGGCCTTCACCTTCTGCCAGGTGCCCGTCGTCTACCGGGCGGAGCGAGGGCCCGCCTTGCGGGTCCACCTGGCCGACGGCCAGCGCCTGCACCTGGCCGGCGACACGCTGTCCGCCGAGCTGAGCGCCGAGGTCTTCGGGCGCACCGGGCGGGTGCGGCGGATCGAGGTCGACCTGCCCCCGAGCGGGCTGCGCGGCGCGTGAGCCTCACCCCGCCGTCGGCCTTCCCCCCCGGCTTTGCCTGGGGCGTCGCCACCTCGGCCCTGCAGGTCGAGGGCGCCGCCGCCGAGGACGGGCGCGGCGAGAGCACCTGGGACCGCTTCGCGGCGACGCCGGGGCGCGTCAAGGGGGGAGATCGGCCCACGGTCGCCTGCGACCACTACCACCGCTTCCCCGAGGACGTGGCCCTGATGGCCGCGCTCGGGGTCGACGCCTACCGCTTCTCCCTCTCCTGGCCGCGCCTGTTCCCGACCGGCGGCGAGGCCCGCCCGCTGGTGGCGGGGCTGGACTTCTACGACCGGCTGGTCGACGCCCTGCTCGCGGCGGGCATCACGCCCTGGGCCACGCTCCACCACTGGGACCTGCCGCAGCCGCTGCAGGACGCCGGCGGCTGGCCGGCCCGGTCCACCGTCGACGCCTTCCTGCGCCTGGCCGAGGCCGCCACCCGCCGGCTGGGGGACCGGGTGCGCCACTGGCTCACCGTCAACGAGCCCTGGGTGGTCGCCCACCTGGGCTACGGCGCCGGGGTGCACGCCCCCGGGCTGACCGACCCGCGGGCCGCCCTGGCCGCCGCCCACCACCTGCTCCTGGCCCACGGGCGCGCCGTGCCCCTGGTCCGGGCCCAGGTGCCCGGGGCCCGGGTCGGCATCGTGTTGAACGCCACCGACGTCGAGCCCGCCTCCCCCAGCGCCGCCGACGCCGCGGCCGCCCGCCTCGGCGACGGCCACCTGCTGCGCTGGTTCGCCGATCCCCTCTACGGCCGCGGCTACCCCGACGACGTCTGCGCCGACCTGCGGGAACGGGGGCTCCTGCCGGCGGGAGCCCCACCCTGGCTGCGGCCCGGCGACCTCGACGACATCGCGACGCCGACCGACCTGCTCGGCGTCAACTACTACATGCGCGGCGTGGCCCGCAGCGACCGGGTCCCCGAGGCCGACAACCTGCCGCGGACCGTGCCCCTGCCGCCACCGGACCGCTGCACCGACCTGGGCTGGGAGATCCACCCCCCGGGCCTGACCCGGCTGCTGCTGCGCCTGCACCGGGACTACGCGCCGCGGTCGCTGGTGGTCACCGAGAACGGCGCGGCCTACGGCGAGGGGCCCGATGGGACCGGCCGGGTGCGGGACAGCCGGCGCGTGGCCTACCTGCGCGAGCACCTGGCGGCCTGCGCCGAGGCCCTGGCCCAGGGCGTGCCGCTGCACGGCTACTTCCACTGGAGCCTGCTCGACAACTTCGAGTGGGCCGAGGGCTTCTCTGCCCGCTTCGGCCTGGTGCACGTCGACTTCGAGACCGGTCAGCGCCGGCCCAAGGACAGCTTCCACGCCTACCGGCGGTGGATCGCGGCCCACCGGCGCTGAGCTGCCGGCATCGCGACTGCCCGGGTCAGGCCCGGTGCTGGTAGCCCTCGACCGCGCCGTGCTGCCGGAACACCACGGCGACGCGCTCCTCCTCCTCCCGCCGGGCGGCGGTGACGGTGACGAGCACCCTGCCGTCGTGCAGCCCGTCGATGAGCGGCTGCAGGCTGCGCTCAGGCAGGCCCAGGCCGACCAGGCCCGCGCCCAGGGCACCCCAGGTGCCGCCCGCGACCGCGCCCAGGGCGGCGAAGGCCAGCGGCCCGGCGCCGACGAAGCCCATGGGCAGGCCGACCAGGCCGATCCCCAGGAAGCCGGCGATGGCGCCGATCAGCGCGCCGTCAGCCAGGCCGGGGCGCGCGTCGGTCTCGGCCAGGGCCAGCTCCTCGGCGTCGTGCACCGGCCCGGTGCGCACCACGAAGCTGATGTCCTCCCTGGGCATGCCCAGGCGGTCGAGCGCGGCGATGGCGTCGTGCGCCTGCGCGGCGGAGGGGACGAGGGCGTAGAAGACGTGGCTCATGGGCACCTCTCAGCCCGGATCGACCACCTGGCCCAGGAAGAGCACGGCGCCGGTCGGGCGATCGCGGATGAGGAACAGGAAGGGCCGGTCGACGATCAGCTCGGCGTGCGGGGGCTCGCTCTCGTCGCCGACGACGACGGCGGTGGCGGCGGCGGCCTCGGTGCCGGCCTCGTCGACGGCGACGAAGGCCTGGTGGAAGACGCCGCTGACGTACAGCTCGCTCGCCGTGCTCATGCCGGAGAGGTCGGCCAGCTCGGGGTCGAAGGCGTCGACCACCCCCAGCTCCCGCAGCGGCGGGATCACGTCCAGCGCGGTGCGGAAGGAGAACCGCGGCACGGCCAGGGTGACCCGGTACACCGAGAGCGAGGCCAGGATCTCGTCCAGGGTGGCGGCGTCCAGCCCGTCCCGCACGTCCGTGAAGCGGCCGGCGTCGGGCACGACCAGGGTCATGGTGAGCTGCTCGCCGACGTAGGGCAGGTCGACCACCGCCAGGCCGTCGGCGGCGCCGTAGCGGGTCTCCAGCTCGCCGTGCATGGTCGGCACGGAGACCTCGGCGCCCGACAGGGTGGTGAAGGCCTGGTCGGTGGTGGCGCTGGCCTCGAACGGGGCCCACCAGCTCGCCTTGAAGTAGATCGCGTTGACCAGCACGAGCCGGGTCAGGTCGGTGATCGAGCCCGGCGGCAGCAGGTCCTCGATGCGCTCCTGGGTGACGGCCTCGACCCAGGCGTTGATCTGGCCCCGGCAGTCCTCGGGGTCGGCCTGGAAGTCGAGCAGGCGCATGCCGGCGCCGTAGTGCAGGGCCAGGGTGTCAAGGAAGGGGGCCTGGAAGGGGTAGCCGGCCTGGCCGAAGAGCTGGTTGACCAGGGACAGCGCGAAGGCGTCGCCCGGGTCGCCGGTCTCGGGCACGGGCACCTCGTCGGCGCGGCCGGCCAGGGCCAGGTCCAGCGCGTTGAAGGCCGGGTGGAGCTGGTCCTCGGGCAGGTCGAAGTGCAGGGCGCTGGTGAGCTGGGCCTCGGTGGCGCCGTTGGTGCCGGCCCAGGTCATCGCCAGGGCGACCGAGATGCTGTAGGGCGAGAGGAACAGGTTCTCTTCGGCAGCGGACCGGTGCAGCAGGTCGACGGCGAAGGCCCGCATGCTGGCGGTGTGGGCCAGCAGGGTCGCGGTGTCGACGTCGGGATCGGTGTCGCGGGCCAGGTCGCTGGCCACCGCCTCCCCGGGCGGCGGCAGGAGGTCGGCGGTGCCGCCGTCGGTGCCGCCGTCGGGGCCGCCGCTGTCGCCCGGGTCCGGGGAGCAGCCGAGGGGGAGCGCCAGGGCGAGGGCGAGGAGCACGATGCCTCCAGGGGATGCAGCAGGAAGCTACCCGCCATCCCGAGGGCGGCGCGCGACCCGGTGTCGCGGCGGCCGGCACAGGTCCCCGGTTCAGGCCCCGCACCACGGCGGGCAGCGGCCCTCGTCCAGCAGGGCCTGCTCCCGCTGCCGCCAGGCGGCGCTGCGGCACCACAGGACCAGGTTGCGGCGGCGCCCGCGGGGGAGCGGCAGCGCGCCGTGGCGGTGCTTGCCGGCGTGCAGCAGCGCCATGCCGGGCTGGTGGGCGACGGTGACCTGCTCCTCGGGGCGCGCCCAGGTGTCCAGGTGCTGCATGCAGCGGCGGCCCTCGAAGAAGATCTCTCCGCCGTCCCGGCCCGCCTCCAGGCACAGGTTCAGGGTCACCTCGGCGTCGTCGACGTGCAGGCCCAGGTCGCGGTCGCCGCCCGGGCCGTAGTCGACCAGGAAGCCGTGGTGCCCGTCCAGCCGGTCCCCGCCGCAGTCGGCGAACAGCCGGGCGGCCAGCGGGGCCACGACCTGGTCGCGAAGGTCGCCGGCGAGGCCGTCCAGCCCGAAGTCGGCCAGGACCAGGCCGTAGCGGTTCATGGTGTTGGGCCGCTCGGGCTGCAGGCGGTGGTGGGCGCACCAGGCGTCGATCACGTCCAGCTCGGCGAGCAGGCGGGCGGTCGCCTGGGGGGTCAGCACGGGCAGGGCCCACAGGTCGGGCGAGAGCCGCGTCGCCGCCGCCAGCGGGTCGCCGGCGAGCAGCCGGGGATCGAGGTCGGAGGGCTGCAGGCGGGCCAGGCCCGGGTCGGCCAGGCGCCAGGCGGGCGCTGGCGGGGCCCGCGGCGGTGGGGCAGCGGGGCGCGGCGCCGGCGGCCGGGACGCGGCGCGGCGGAGGCGGTGCCAGAGCCGGCGGGGGAGGTGCACCGGCGGGAGATAGCCCTCCCGAGCCTGCGCGCACGTCACCGCCCGGCGGACGCCCCCCCACCCGTGGGCCTCGACCGCGAGCTGCGGCACCGACATCACCTCGCCTGCAAGCTGAGGCACGGGCTGGACGGGTCCTGGGCGACCCTCGGCCGGTGGGATCCGCCTGGTGAAGGACCCGGGCCTGTCCCGGGCCCACCGTGCCGACCTGGAACCCGGGGGCCGGGCCCGGCCCTCCTCTTCGGCGCTGCCGCAGCGATGCGGGGGATCGGCGACCGCGACGGCATCATCCGGCGGATGCCCCTGGACCGCTGCCTGCCACTGCTGCGGCTCGGCCAGGACAAGCTGCGGCTGATCCTCTGAAGGCCACCTGGCCGAGGCGGGACCGAGGGCCCTACTCGACCTGGAGGCATTCGCCCACGGTGTAGGGCGTGTTCACCGAGTAGGAGGAGGAGCTCGCCATGGCGACGTCGAAGATCCCGGGGGGGACCTCGATCTCGTAGGCGCTCTCGTCGCGGGACCAGGTGTTCTCCCAACCGCTGTCGACCTCGGTCAGGCGGATCTGGTAGACGCCGGTGCTGGGGAAGGCCCCGCCGCCGTAGGTC
>JAKLKF010000146.1 GCA_023150805.1 Myxococcota bacterium
GCCGGACCCGCGGCGGGCGTGCCCCGCGGCGAGGTGGACGCCGCCCTGGCCCGGCTGGAGGAGCTGTGCGGGGACAGCGGGGACCGCGTGGCGCAGGCCTGGGCGCTGGCGCTGGCGGGCCGGCCGGTGGACGAGACCCGCCTGGGTCGCCTGCTGCGGGACGCGCCGACCCTGGACGACGAGGCGTCCTCCTGGCTGGCGCGGGCCCTGGTGCTGCTGGGGCGAGCGGAGGACGCGGCGACCCTGGTGCGCGGCGACGGCGTGCACGCCCGGCTGGCGCGGCGGGCCCTGGGCCAGGCGGAGGGGTCGCTGCCCCCGCTGCCGCCGGTGGGCCACCCCGACCGGGCGCACTGGCTGCGGGCGGCGGCCGGCCCGGCCGGGCGGGCCCGCGGCGCGGCGATCGTGAGGGTGGACGGTGTCGAGCTGGGCCGCCTGGACCTGGCGACCGGCGGGGAGCTGCGCGCCGTGGTTGCGCCGGGCGCCGCCGTGGTGGTGGAGGGCGCCCCGCAGGCGCTCGTCCAGCGCGGGACCGCGGTCCCGGACCGGGGCGGGCCGGCCACGGCGGGTCCGGGCCTGGTGCCCCTGCGGGCCGTGCGGGCGCCGGTCGGCGTGGACGGGGTGCCGGTCGAGGCCGAGCTGCCCCTGGCCCCCGGCTGCGGCGCGGCGCAGGCCCCCTGCGCGCTGGCGCCCGGCGACGCGCTGCTGCTCTCGCACGTCGAGCAGCCGGGCCACGTGCTGAGCGGCGGGCTGTCCTGGCAGGAGGGGGTGCTGCGCGCCACCCAGCCGGGCCGGTACCAGGTCAGCGGACTGTCCACCTGGACAGAGGAGGGTGAGCTGCCCGCGGCGCCGCTGTGGGTCGAGGTGACCGCGACCGTGGACGGTCCGCTGGACCAGGCCGCGGCCCTGGCCCTGGCCGCGCAGGCCTCCGCCGCGGGGCAGGACCCGCTGCCCCTGCTGGCGGCCTGGCCCTCCTTCGACGACTGGCGGGCCGACCTGCGCCCCCGCGCCCTGGACCTGCGCTTCCGCGCCGCGCTCGACCGGGGCCAGGGGGTGGTGCCGGCCTTCGAGGCCCTGCGCGACGGTGCCCCGCAGGCGGCCCTGGCCCTGCCGGACGTGGCGGCGGTGGCGCGAGCCTACGCGGCGGACGGGCGCCCCGGCCGGGCGGTGGACGCCTGGCGGGCCGGCCTGGGCGCGGCCTTCCTGGCCGAGGCGGCCCCCGCGCGCCGGCTGGAGGACCTGGGCGGCCGCCTGGTCAGCATGAAGGCCATGCGGGACCTGTCGCTGCGCTACCCCGGCGTGCCGGTCGTGGAGGAGGCCCTGTTCCACCTGCCCGAGCGCCTTGCCGCGATGGTGGACGAGGGCATCCCCGCCGAGCTGGCGCGCGAGGGGGTCGGCCCGACCGACGTGCGGCTGCTGGCGGCGGCCTGGGACCGGGAGTTCCTGGCCTGGCACCCCGACAGCCCGCTGGCGCCCCAGGCGGGCTTCCACCTGGCCCAGGGCCTGTTGCGGCTGCGCGCCTTCGAGGCGGCGGCCACCTGGGCGGACCGGGTGGCAGACGCCGCGCCCGAGGCGCCGGTGCTCGACGGGCTGCGCTTCGTCGAGGGCCTGGCCCGCTCGGAGCAGGGGGCGCACGCGGCGGCTCGCGCGGCGCTGGAGGCGGTGGCGACCGGGCAGTGGCCGCAGGCCGACGGCAGCCGGGGGCCGGCCGGCCTGCGCGCCGACGCCCGCTACGCGCTGGGCCGCCTGGCCGAGGCCCGGGGCGACCTGGACGAGGCCCGGCGCCACTACGAGCAGGTGCAGGCCGACTTCGTGGAGGCGGCCTGGTCGCTGCGCGGGCTGACGGCGGTGCGGCTGGAGCCCGCGGCGCTGCGGGTGCTGGACGCGGGCGAGGCGCTCACCCTGCCCACCGAGGTCGCCAACGTCGAGGCCGTCCACCTGCGGGCCTACCGCCTGGACCTGCGCACCGTCTTCCTGCGGGACGGCGGCCTGTCCGGCGCCTCGTCCGTCCAGGTCTCGGGCGTCTCGCCGGCCTGGTCCGGACGGCTGGCGGTGCGGGCGGACCCCTTCCCGCGCACCGAGGAGCTGCGCCTGCCGATGACCGGGGTGGGGGCCTGGCTGGTCCAGGTGGACGCGGCGGGCGTGGAGCGCACCAGCCTGGTGGTGCGCAGCGGCCTGACCCTGTCCACCGACGACGGCGGCGACGCCCGGCGGCTGGTGGTCCGCCGCGGGGACCGGCCGGCCGCCGGGGTCGAGGTGCGGGCGCTGGACGGCG
Organism: Myxococcota bacterium; assembly: GCA_023150805.1. Classification (GTDB taxonomy): domain Bacteria; phylum Myxococcota_A; class UBA796; order UBA796; family UBA2385; genus UBA2385. The sequence goes on from JAKLKF010000146.1 coordinate 2,273, forward strand.
CCGGCCAGGTGGTCGCCACGCGGACGGACCTGCGCGGGGTCGCCACCGTGCCCACCGGCGCCCGGGTGCTGGTCTTCGACGGAGACGACGTGGCGTTCAGCGATCCCGACGAGGTGGGGTCCCCGCGCGGCGGCTGGTCGTCCTCCCCGGACAGCCCCGCCCAGGGCGACCTGCTGCGCAACCTGGACCGCCGGATCATGCAGCAGCGCCTGGACAACGAGGCCGACTACGAGGAGCAGTTCAGCCCGGCGAAGGCCGCGGAGGTCAACGCCAGCGCCCTGTGACGGGCCGGTCAGAACCGCTCGTACAGCTTCCAGGTCGGGCGCAGGCGCCGGGCCGCCTCGTAGCCGCGGATCTCCAGCGGCAGGTCGTAGCGGTGGTGGCGCATGCGCCAGCGGGCCGAGGGGCCGAGCAGGCGCAGGGCGGCGCGGTGGCGCAGGGTGCCCCGGTCCTCGCCGACGCGCACGTTGGGGTAGCCCAGGCGCAGGTACTGGCGGATGTCCTGCAGGCGGCGGTGCTCGGCGCCCCGCAGCCAGGGCAGGACGGTGACGCGGGGGAAGTAGTCGACCCACTCCTCCAGCGTTGCCGGAGGCACGACCCCCAGGTCCAGGCTCTCCTGCCACAGGGGGGAGCCCGGGTAGGGCGTGAAGATGTTGGTGTGACAGTCGGCCCGGTCGGAGCGGGCGTAGATGCGGCCGATGAGATCCACGGTGGCCTGCAGGTCTTCGGGCCGCTCGCCGGGCAGGCCGAAGATGAAGCCGAAGCTGGCGCGGATGTCGGCCTCGCGGCAGCGGTCGACCGCCGCCAGGGTGCGCTCGACGTTGGAGCGCTTGTCGATGCTCTGGAGCACCTCGTCGCTGCCGGACTCGGCCCCGAAGTGGACCCGCACCAGGCCGGACCGGCGCAGCAGCCGCGCCTGGTCGGCGGAGAGGCGGGCGAAGCTGTCGGCTCGGTCCTGCACGTACCAGGACAGCTTCAGGCCGCGGGAGAGGATGCCCTCGGCCAGCTCCAGCACCCTGGGACGGAAACAGAAGAAGATGTCGTCGGTGAAGCCCAGCAGGTCGACGCCCTTGTGGCGGACCAGCCAGGACAGATCCTCGAGGACCCGGTCGACCGGCAGCAGGTCGAGCTTGCGACCGTACACGCTGGCGTTGCTGCAGTAGGCGCAGTCGAAGGGGCAGCCGTGGCTGGCGGTGTACATCAGCCAGCGCAGGCCGGTGCGGCGCTGGTAGTCGTCGAGGTCCACCAGCTCGTAGCCGGGCATGCGGTCGGGCAGCGCGGCGATCGGGGTGTGTCCACGCGGCGCGCCCCGCACGGGGACGCCGTCCTGCTTCCACAGGGTGCCGGGCACGCCCTGGTGCCCCTCGCCGCGGGCGAGCCGGTCGGCCAGCTCCAGCATGGCCAGCTCGCCCTGGCGCAGGACGACCACGTCGACGAAGTCGGCGGCCAGGGTCTGCTCGGGCATGATGCTGGGGTGCCAGCCGCCCAGCACCACCGCGAGGTCGGGGAAGCGGGCCTTGGCGGCGCGGCCGACGGCGACGGCCTGCCGGATCATGGGGCCCGTGATGATGCTGATGCCCAGCGCGGTGGCGCCTTCGAGCGCGGCGAGCACGGCGGCGGTGGGGTCCTCGACCAGCGAGGCGTCGACGACGACGACCTCGTGGCCCGCGCCGCGCAAGGGGCCGGCGATGGCGATCAGCGCGGCGGGCGGGCAGATCTCCTCCGTCTCGTAGGGAGGGAAGAACAGGACGATCTTGGTCTTGGGGGCCATCGGCCGACCCTACCCCGGCAAGGGCAGCCACCAAAGGCGCAGGGCCCGCAGGCCGACGCCCCGGTCGCTGAGGAACCAGACGCGGCCTCGCTCCTCGTCGCAGGCGGGGGCGGCGTCGTGGGCCGGGTGGGTGGTCAGCCGCCGCACCCGCCCGTCGGGTCCCCGCCAGGCGATGTCCTGTTGGCCGTCGACCCGCAGCTCCAGCAGCTCTCCGCCGCCGCAGGCGACGGGCGCGGGAGGGGCGGCGCCGTCGGGGCCGTGCGCCCAGGTGATCGCCTCGCCGGTCCAGCGCGGCGAGAAGACGTGGGCGCCGTCGACCCCCTCGACCCGGCGCGGCAGGCCCTCGTCGGGATCGAGCGCGAAGCCCAGCCAGCCGCGTCCGGGAAGGCCGCCGCGGTCGGCGCTCAGCCCCGAGAAGTACAGGTCGCCGTCGGGGGCGCGCAGCAGGTCGGCGGCGACCAGCGGCATGGCGGGGTGGTCGAGCGGGGTGGCGCCGTCGAGGCCGGGGTCCGGGGGCGGGGCGGCGCGCAGGCCGGCGAGCAGGGCCAGGCCCGCGGCGGCGGCAGAGGCCAGGACGCGCGGCGCGGGCCAGGGGCGCCAGGGCAGCAGCAGCAGCCACAGGGCGAGCAGGGCCCAGGCGCGGGGCACGCCCAGGGCGGGCAGGTCGGGCCAGGTGGCGGGCGTGGGGGCCCACGCCGGCAGGGCGGCGAGCAGGGCGAGGGCCAGGGCCAGGGCTCCGCGGCCGGCGCGCCGGGTCTCGGCGGCGGCGAGCAGCACGGGCGGCAGGAGCAGGACCAGGCCGTAGCGGGAGACGTTGGGGGCGGCGACCAGGGCGGCCAGCGTGGCGGCGGCGAGCAGGCGGGCCCGCGCGTCGGGGGGCAGGCGGGGCCAGGCGGCGCCGGCGGCGGCGGCCTGCAGCGGCAGGAGCAGGGCCAGGGCGGCCGGCAGGGCGAAGGCCAGGCGCGCGTGGCCCGTGGCCAGGGCGGGGTCGCCCAGCGCGGGGTGGGGCAGCCACAGGCGACGGGCCAGGGCCGCCAGCGACTGGTGCCCGGGGTGCCAGGGGTCGACGTACATGCCGCTGGCGGTGGCGGGGGCCACCTCGGCCAGCCAGGCGCGGTGCAGGTCGAGGCCGAGCAGGGCGACGCTGCCCAGGGCGCCCGCGAGCAGGACCAGGCCGGCGGCCGCGACCAGGCGGGGGCGGCGGGTGGCCGCGGCCAGCGGCAGCAGGGGCCAGGCGAAGACCTTCAGGCCGACGGCCAGGCCCAGCGCGGCCCCGGCCAGCGGGTCCCGGCCGCGCTGCCAGGCGCACAGGCCCAGGGCGACGAGGGCGGCCGCCACCAGGTGGCCCTGGCCCTGCTCGAGGTGGCCCCGCAGGGCCGGCCAGAGGGGCGCCCAGGGCCAGCAGGCCGGCCCAGGCCGGCAGGCGCGCGGCGCGGGCGGCGAGCAGCGCGGTGGACAGCGCCAGGGCGACCTGGGCCAGGAGCCAGGCGCGGCCGGCGCCCGCGACACCCAGCGGCAGCAGGGGCACGGCCAGCAGGGCGCTGGGCGGGGTCAGGACGGCGAAGCCCACCAGCCGATCGCCCAGGCCCAGGCGCGCGGCCTGGTCGGTGAACCAGCGGTAGTCGTAGAGCCGCGCCAGCTCGGCGCCCTCGCGCCACAGGGCCGCGGCGGCCAGGTAGTTGCCGAAGTCGCCGGTCGGCGGCCCCACGCGCAGGCAGGCCAGGGTGAGCAGCAGCGCCAGGCCGGCGGCGGCCCGGCGGGACGTGGCGGCGCTCAGAGCCCGAGCCGTGCCCGCAGGCGGCGGTTGAAGACCCGCAGGTCCCGGGCGAGCTGGCGCGCCAGCGCGTGCTCGACCCGCGCGGCCAGGGCCAGGTCGGAGTGGACCAGGGCGTCGAGCGTGCGGCGGGCCAGCACGGCGATGCGCCCGGGCTCGACGACGACGCAGGAGGCGGCGCGGGGCGCGGGGTCGACCAGCGAGGCCACGCCGAAGGCGTCGCCGGGGCCCAGGACGGCCAGGGTCTCCACCCCGCTGCCGCCAGCGGGCAGCGGCCCCTCGACCTGGACGGCGACGGCGCCCTCGATCACGACGAACAGGGCGTCACCGACGGGGTGGACCCGGTCGCCCTGGCGGACCAGGACCTCGCCGCCGCGCACCGGGCGCTCGACGAAGAGCCGGGAGAGCAGGTCGAGCTGGGCGGGCGGCAGGTCGCCGAAGAGGGAGGATCCCCGCAGGCTGTCGATCAGGTGCATCTCAGGCTCCTCGCCGGCCGCCGAACAGGCGCGACAGCCAGCTCCGCGCGGTGCGGGGAGGCTCGTCGCCCCCGCCCCCGCCCTCGCCCTCGCCCTCCTCGGCGCCGTGCTGCGAGGCCTGGCGCAGGCGCCGGGCCAGGGTGCTGGAGAGGGCCCGCACCACGGCGCGGGCGATGTGGGGCTCCTGTGCGACCAGGCGCTCCAGGGCCGCCGCGTCGAGCTCCAGCACGGTGGAGTCGACGGCGGCGCGCACGGTGGCCGAGGCGGGGCCCGGGTCGAGCAGGGCGACCTCGCCGACCCAGGCGCCGGGCCCGACGTGGGCGAGCGGCACGCCGCCGACCTCGACCCGCAGCTCGCCCTGCTCGACGACGCACAGCCCGGCGCGCGCCTCGCCCTCGCGGCAGAGGACCTCGTCGGCGGCGAAGGAGGCGCGGCGCAGGTGCCCTTGCAGGCAGAGGCGCTCGTCCGGGGTCAGCTCGACGCCCAGGGCGGCCAGGGCGGGGGACGGGGTGGGATCCATGGGTCCAGTCTACGCACGGCGCGCGCGCGCCGGGGACGGTCATTGGCGTGCAAAGTCGGTGTTCGCGCGTGAACCGCGGCTTCTCGTCTGCTACGGTGCCCGGGAGGCGCGCGGGTCCAGCGCGCGCAGATGGGAGGTTCCGATGCTGGTGCGCCCGCCATGGGACGCGCTCTCGCGCGTGAGACTCGACCCCGACACCGAGCTGACGGAGGAGCTGGCGCTGGTGCCGGTGGTGGAGGCGCCGGAGGAGGAGCGGCACATCTGCGCCGCGGCCTGCGAGCACCAGGCCTCCGTCGAGGTCCAGCACGCGGCGGTGGACAAGGACGCCGGCGTGCTCGTCGTCCGGATGGCCGCGCGCATCGAGCTTGACGCGAGCGACTGCTTCTGCGTGCAGGAGGTGCGGCTGCGCACGCGGCTCATCTTCCGCTACCACGGCCTGCAGCACGTCCAGCGTGTGGTCCAGTTCCTCAGCACCTACGACGAGGACTGCACCTACCGCGAGACGGCCGAGGGCATCGGGCGGGTGCTGGACGTCGAGACCGAGCGCTGGGACCTGACCCGGCGGGAGGTCGCGGTCTTCGAGCACGAGCAGGTGCTGCTCCGGGGGGGGTTCCGCCAGAGCTGGTACCTGCCCTGGGAGAGCGCCTGCCACCCGCTCGACTGGCCCCTGCGGCTGCCGACGCACCGGCCCGAGAGCGCCGGGCTGTACCTGGCGCCGGTGCTCTACTACCGCCTGGACCGGCGGCCCCAGTGCAGCCACGACCACTGCCGCGGGCTGGGCGACTTCATGGTGCGTCCGCCCCGACGCACACGGGTGATCATGGCATGACGGCGGTCGTGCGGTCGCGCGCCCGCGGCGCGTCTGACCAAACGGGACACCCCCCCTGCCCGGCTTGCCGTACAGTAGGCAGCCATGGAGCAGCCCGGTCATAGCCCCCGACGGAAGGGAGCACGATCCGCGACCGGCCCGGACGCGGCGAGCCTGGCCAGGAGCCTGGACGGGGCCTCCTACGACGACATCCTCCAGCTCATCGACCTGGCGACCGGCAAGCAGGTGCCGACCGATCAACGGCAGGCGCTCTGCGACCTGATGGTCGAGGCGGTCGAGAAGACCCGCAACCGCAAGCTGTTCCTGCCGCTGGTGAAGGCGCTGCGCACGGGGGACCCGCTGGCGCGCCAGGCGGTCGTCCGGTGCCTGCCCCTGGTCAACGATCCCAAGGCCCACGTCGAGCTGTGCGCCGTCCTGACCAGCAACGACCCCTCGCAGCGCGGGGCGGCGGCCCAGGTGCTCTCGCGCATCGGCGGGCACACGGTGCTGGACTACCTCACCGACAAGATGGGGAGGCACGGCTTCCCCGGGCGCGCCGAGGGGATCGAGATCGTGTGCCGGATCGCCGGGCACCGGTCGCTGCCGGCCCTGCAGGGGGCGCTGGCGGTCGCGACGGTGCCCGAGCGGCACAAGGTGATCCGCTTCGCCAGCGACCCGGCCTACATGGCGGCCGATCGGGTCGGGGCCCTGTCGACCCTGCGGCTGCTGCTGTCGGACCGCGACGAGAGCGTGGTGGCGGCGGCGGTGCGGGCCTTCGGCAGCCTGGCGACCGAGGAGGAGTGGTTCGACCACGTCAGCCCGGTGCTGGAGAACAGCGCGCAGCAGGTGGTGACGGCGGCGGTCGAGAGCCTGCGGCACTTCTCGTCTCAGCGCGTCATCACGGTCCTGCACGGGCGCCTGCGCGCCGGCCCCAAGGCACTGCGGATGGCGGTGCTCGACACGCTGCAGGCCATCGGCACCGACCGGGTGCTGCCCCTGCTGGTGGTGGCGCTGGCCCACCAGGACCTGCCGGTGCGCACGCGGGCCGGCGAGGTGCTGGCCGAGCTGGGCACCAGCGGCAAGGTCGACATCGCGCGCACCGTGCTGTGGCTGCTGCGCAGCCCCGAGGCGGGGGTGCGCCGGTTGGCCGTCGGCGTGGCGCGGCAGGTCAAGGACCCCAACGCCACGCTGTGGCCGCGGCTGTTCGAGCTGCTGCGAGACGAGGACTGGTGGGTGCGGGAGCGCGTGGCGGACGCGCTGATCGCGCTGGCAGGCGCCAAGATGCTGGGGCACCTGGTCCGCCTGCTCGCCGACGACGACCCCCCGATCCGGATGTTCGCCGTGGACGTCATCGGGCGCCTGGGCGAGGTCCGGGCGCTGGGCGCCCTGGTGCGGGTGGCGATGGACGACCCGGACTGGTGGGTGCGGGAGCGCTCGATGGAGGCCATCGCCTCGCTGGGGGACCTCCGCGCCGCGCCCTACCTGGTGCGGATCCTCGGCGGCGACCCGAGCATGCGCATCTCGGCGCTCGACGCGCTCGCCCGGCTGAAGGCGACGGACCAGGCCGACGCGGTGGTGCGCCTGCTGGCCGACCCCGAGTCGGACGTGCGGCTGTCGGCCCTGCGCTGCCTGGAGGCGCTGGACGACCCCCGGGTGGCGCCCTCGCTGCAGGGCGTGGCGGAGGACCCGCGCGCCGAGGTGCGGGACCTCGCGCGGCAGCTCCAGGCGCGGTGGAAGGCCCGCCTGGACATCGGCGCGAACGTGTGGGCCCAGGCCGGCAGCTCGCCCCTGGACCAGCTCCTCGTCCAGCTCTGCGAGCTGGGCGCCGACGACCTGGTGCTGGCGCCGGGCCAGCCGCCCCTCGCCAAGCGCATGGGCGCCATCGTGCCGCTCGCCGACAAGGCGATCTCGCCGGAGGCCGTGGCGGCCATGATCCTGCCGATCCTGTCGAGCCAGCAGCTCGAGGACCTGCAGGCGCGCCGCGACGTGGACCTCTCGCACGAGGTCACGCGCACGGGCGCCCGGTTCCGGGCCAACGTCTTCCAGCAGATCCACGGCATGGGGGTGGTCTTCCGGGTGGTGCGGTCCAGCATCCCGTCGCTGGAGGAGCTGGGGCTTCCCCCGCAGCTCGCGGGGCTGCACGCCCAGTCCAACGGCCTGGTCCTGGTGGGTGGGGCCACCGGGTCGGGCAAGTCGACCACCCTGGCGGCCTTGATCGACACGGTGAACCGGACCTCGCCGCGGCACGTCGTGACGCTGGAGGACCCCATCGAGGTGGTGCACGGCTACCGGCGCGGGCTGGTGAACCAGCGCGAGATCGGCACCCACACGGGCACCTACGCCGAGGCGATGCGCGCGACGCTGCGAGAGGACCCCGACGTCATCCTGGTGGGCGAGCTGCGCGACCTGGACACCATCCGCTTCGCCGTCACCGCGGCCGAGACGGGGCACCTGGTGCTGGGCACCGTCCACACGGTCGCGGCGGACACCACGGTGGACCGGCTCATCAACATCTTCCCGCCGGGACAGCAGGCCCAGGTGCGCACGATGCTGGCCGGGAGCCTGCGGGCCATCATCTGCCAGAACCTGCTGCCGCGCGCCGACGGCAACGGCCGGGTGCTCGCCTGCGAGATCCTGTTCAACTCGAGCCCGATCGCCAACCTGATCCGCACCGGCAAGTCCCACCAGCTCCTCACCGTGGTCTCCACCAGCCGCGACGCGGGCATGCAGACGATGGACAGCGAGCTGATGCGCCTGTACCGGGAGGGGGCCATCACCGCGGAGCTGGCCTACCTCAAGGCGCGCAACAAGGCCGACTTCGAGCAGTTCCTCGGCGGGGCCTCCCCCCCGGCCGCGGCCGCCCAGGGAGGGCGCTGAGCCTTGGCGCGCATCGACTCCTTCCTGCGGGTGGCGGTCGACCAGCGCGGCAGCGACCTGCACCTCCACGCGGGCAAGCCGCCCACGGTGCGGCTGGACGGCGACCTGCTGCCCCTGCCCTTCCGCTCCCTGTCGGACCTCGAGGCACGGCGCTTCCTCTACGAGATCCTGGACCCGCCGCGCCGCGCGGCGCTGGAGGCGCGCAAGCAGCTCGACTTCGTGCACGTGGTGCCCAAGGTGGGGCGCTTCCGGGTCAACGCCTTCTACCAGCGGCAGGGGCTGAGCGCGGTGTTCCGGGTGGTGCCCGACCACCCGCCGACGCTGGACGACCTGATGCTGCCGGGGGCGGTGCGGGAGCTGTCGCGCCTGCAGAACGGCCTGGTGCTGGTGACGGGGCCGACCGGCTCGGGCAAGACCACGACGCTGGCGGCGATGATCGCCGAGATCAACCGGACCAGCCCGCGGCACGTGATCACGCTGGAGGACCCGGTCGAGTTCATCCACAAGCGGATGCACGCCGCGATCACCCAGCGGGAGGTCGGTCGCGACGTGGAGAGCTTCGCGACCGGGCTGCGCTCGGCGCTGCGCGAGTCGCCCGACGTGCTGATGGTGGGCGAGCTGCGCGACCCGGAGACGATCCAGCTCGCCCTGCAGGCGGCCGAGACGGGCGTGCTGGTGCTGGGCACGCTGCACACGCGCTCGGCCTCGGGCGCGCCCGACCGCATCATCGACTCGGTGCCCGAGGGCAGCCGGGAGCAGGCCCGCAGCGTGCTGTCCGTGCTGCTGCGCGGGGTCATCGCCCAGCGGCTGTGCCGGCGGGCCTGGGGCGAGGGGCGGATCGCCGCGCTGGAGATCCTGCTGCAGACGCACGCCGTCTCCTCGATGATCCGCGAGGGCAAGACGCACCAGCTCGACGCCTGGCTGCAGTCGCCCGGGCTGGAGGGCTCGGGCTCGCAGTCGCTGGACAAGTGCCTGCTCCGCTACGTGCGCGAGGGCCTGATCGACCGGGACGAGGCGCTGGCGACCGCCGCGGACCCCGAGGCCCTGCAGCAGAAGCTGGGTGAGCTGGTCGGGGGCGAGGCGTGACCCCCCCGCCCGCCCAGCTCGTCTTCAGCCCCCGGGAGCGGGCGCCGGCGGTGGTGCCGCTGGCCCGCCAGCTGGCGCGCGTGCTCCAGGAGGCGGGTCGAGAGGCCGACGCCGGCTGGCTGCTCCTGGCCCTGGTGGCGCCCGAGCTGATCCGCACCGAGCCGCTGGCGCCGCCGACGCGCGCGCTGGCCCGCGACGCCGCCGAGCTGCTGGCCAGCGGGGGCGAGCTGCTGGCCGCCGTCGAGGTGCGGCTGGCCCTGGGCGAGGTGCCCTTCGCCCTGTCCCTGCTGCAGGGGCGGGGGCTGGAGGAGCTGGTCGCCAAGGTGAAGGCCCACGAGGACCCGCCGCAGCTGCTGGTCCAGGCGGGGCTGGACGGCACGCTGCGCGTGGGCTCGGTCCAGCACGTGCGCACGCGCGCCGCCAAGGGCCTGGAGGGCACCGTCACGGTCTCCAACGCCGACAAGATGCTGCCCCTGGCGCAGGTGCTGGGCCTGCACGCGCACGTCGCCCGCATGGCGGCGGCGATCGGGCAGCAGGAGCTGGCCGCGCAGGCCTGGCTGGAGGCGGGCGAGAAGATCTCCGCGGCGCGGGCCTTCCACCAGCTGGGCGACCCCGCCCGCGCCCTGGACGCCCTGGTCCTGGTCGAGCCCCAGCACCCCGACTACCGCAAGGCCTGCGTCTTCGCCGTGCGCCTGGCCTGGAAGCTGGAGCGGCTGGACTACGAGCTCTACCACCTGCTGGGCGCCTTCCTGGCCTCGGTGCCGCAGAACCCGGCCGAGGCCGAGGCGCTGGCCCTGCTCGCCGAGCTCTTCGAGCGCCAGGGGCAGGCCGGCCCCGGCGAGGAGCTGCGCAACCTGTCGCGGGGCATCACCGAGCGCCACCGCCTGGACGCCCTGCCCGAGCCGGACCTGGACCTGCCGCCGCTGCCGCCCGAGGAGCCGCCGCCGCCGCCCGTCGCGCACGAGGCGACCCTGGAGCGGCGCACGCAGGCAGGCCCCCGGGCCGCCCGGCCGCAGGCGCCCGACGCCGCGCGCGCCCCGCGCGAGCCGGCCGGCGAGGGGCCCGACACGGGCGACGCTGACATGATCGGCATGGTGGTGGGGGGGCGTTACTGCATCGACTCGCTGTTGGGCCGCGGCGGGCACGGTGTCGTCTACAAGGCGACGGACCTGGCGCTCAACGAGCAGGTCGCGCTCAAGTTCCTCAAGGTGCCGGCGCACGACCGGGAGGCGGTCAAGCGCTTCCGCCGCGAGCTGAAGCTGGCGCGGCGGCTGTCCCACCCCAACATCGTGCGGGTCCACGACCTGGGCGAGGACCGCGGCGCGGTCTTCCTGTCCATGGAGCTGCTGCACGGGCTGGTGCTGCGCCGCCTGCCCCGTTCGGCCCTGCCCCTGCACCGCGCCATCGACGTGATCTGCCAGGCCGCCGACGGCCTGACCGCGGCCCACGAGGTCGGCGTGGTCCACCGGGACGTCAAGCCCGACAACCTGTTCGTGACCCAGGACGGCACGATCAAGGTGATGGACTTCGGCCTGGCGCGGGCGGCCGAGGTGCACTCCGACACCCAGACCGGCATCATCGCCGGCACGCCCACCTACATGTCGCCCGAGCAGGTCGAGAGCTTCTCCTCGGTGACCGCGGCCTCCGACCAGTACTCGCTGGCCGTCGTCGCCTTCATCCTGCTCGCCGGGCGGCCTCCATTCGCCCACCGCGAGATCATCCCCCTCCTGCGGATGCACGCCGAGGCCCCGGCCCCGCGGGCGTCCTCCTTCGAGCCCTCGCTGCGCCACCAGGTGGATCCGGTGCTCCAGCGCGCGCTCGCCAAGAAGCCGGGCGACCGCTTCCCCACGTGCCGCGACTTCGCGACGGCGCTGGCCGAGGCCGCCGGCGTGCCGCGCCCCCAGCCGCTGGACCTGGCGACGAGCGGCTGAGGCGGGACGCCTGGCCGCATGGGCCGGGCCCGGCCCCGCGATAGGACGCGGGGGTGCATCCCGTGCCCCCCGCGCTGTCCGCCGCCGCGCGCGCCGCCGTCGCCGCCCGGCTCCGTCCGACCCTGGCCCAGCTCGTGCGCGACGTGGTCGCCGACGAGCTCGACGGCGAGGTCCACGTGCCCGCCGCGACCGAGGTGCTGCTGCGGCGCATCGCGGGCATGGCCCCGCACCTGGGCGTGGGGATGGTGGGGCTGACCCTGCTCTTCGACGCCTCCTGCCGGCCGATGGGCGGGCCCTACCACCGCCTGCCCGCCGACGCGCGCGCCCGGGTCCTCGACCGCTGGCGGGCGCTGCCCGGCCCGCTGGCGAGCTGGGCCGTCTTCTACGAGAAGATGGGTGTCTTCGCGTGGTGGGCGGTCTGCGAGGAGGCCCAGCACGGCGACCACGGGGAGGTCCGGCCATGACCACCCACCGCTGCGAGGTGCTGGTGATCGGCAGCGGGCCCGGCGGGGCCACGGTGGCCGCCCTGCTGGCCGAGGCCGGCCGCGACGTGACGCTGGTGGAGGAGGGGCCCGACCTGCGCATCGACAGCGCGCCGTCCTACTCCCTGGCCGAGATGGACCAGAAGTACCGCAACGGCGGGCTCAACACGACCTTCGGGCGGACCCAGGTCACCTACCTGGAGGGCCGCTGCGTGGGCGGCGCCAGCGAGATCAACGCGGCCCTGTACCACCGCCCCCACCCCGAGACCCTGGCCGGCTGGGCGCGGGACCACGGCATCGAGCAGATGAGCATGGAGGCGCTGCTGCCCTACTTCCAGGACATCGAGCAGCAGCTGCACGTCCACCGCCGGGCCGAGGGCCTGTCGCCGGCCAGCCGGCGCATCGTGCAGGGCGCCCAGGCGCTGTCCTGGCGCCACACCGAGATCGAGCGCTTCTGGCGCTACCAGGGCGAGGGTCCCCGGGGCCGCCGCCAGTCGATGTCTGAGACCATGGTGCCGCGGGCCCGCGCGGCGGGGGCGAGGGTGCACGCCGACACGCGGATCCAGCGGCTGCTGCTGCGCGGGCGCCGGGTGGAGGGCGCGGTGGGTCGCAAGGCCGGCCCGGACGGCGGGCGGGTGCGCTACCAGGCCGACCGCGTGGTGCTGGCCGCCGGGGCCGTCCAGAGCCCGCTCCTGCTGCGGCGCAGCGGCCTGCGGCGCAACGTCGGCGACAACCTGCGGCTGCACCCGATGATCCGCATCGCCGCGCGCTTCGACCAGCCGGTCAACGACCCCTCCTTCGGCGTGCCCGTCCAGCAGGTCGAGGAGTTCAAGCCCGAGATCACCCTGGGCGGCAGCCACAGCAGCCAGCCCCACATCGCCCTGTGGCTGGGCCGGCAGGTGCCCGACCGCCGCGCGCTGATGGAGCGCTGGGATCACATCGGCGTCTTCTACGTCGCCGTGCAGGGGCAGGGCCGCGGCACCATCCGGGCCCTGCCGCTGCTGGACCAGCCGCTGGTCCGCTACGACCTGGGCGCGCGGGACCTGGAGCTGCTGGGGACGGGCCTCCAGCACCTGGGGCGGCTGCTCTTCGCGGCCGGGGCGCGCCAGCTCATGAGCCCGGTCGAGGGGCGCCCGCCCATCGAGCGACCGGCAGACCTGGGCCAGCTCTCGGACCTGCCGCCGGGCGGCGCCATCGCCGTCTCGACCATCCACCTGTTCAGCAGCCTGCCGATGGGCCAGGACCCCAGCAAGAGCGCCACCGACAGCTACGGCAAGGCGCACGGCTTCGACAACCTGTGGGTCCAGGACGCCAGCCTGCTGCCCTCCTCGCCGGGCGTGAACCCCCAGGGCCTGATCATGGCCATCGTGCGCCGGAACGTGGCGAAGATGCTGTCCGACGGCTGATCAGGGCGCCTCGTCCCCGGGGGCCGCCGGCGCGGGCCCGGCGAAGAGGGCGCGCACCGCCTCCTTGTGGGCGGCAAAGGGCAGGGCCTCCTCGATGAGGAAGGCGTTCTGCGGGTCGAGGATGGCGGCGCGCAAGGCCCGCACCCCCTCGACCTTGTCGTCGTTGTAGGGGATGACGGCCAGCAGCCGCACCACCTGGGCGCAGGTGAAGAGGTGGCGCTCGGCGGCGCTGCGCAGCACGCCCACCTTGTCCCGGGCGTAGGGCGCGCCCTCGACGCTGGCGACCAGCACGGTGAACAGCCCCTCCTCCATCGCCGGCGAGGCGATGGTGGTGGTCGCGGGGTCCACCGGGCGCCCCTCCAGCAGGTCGGCGGCCGTGAGCGGGGCCCCGCCGACGACGCAGCCGTGGTCGTAGCCGTCGGCGCGGGCCAGCACGGTGCACGCGACGTGCCGGCCGGCCTCGGTCGTGAGGTCGGCGGACAGCGCGAGCTGCCCCTCCAGGCTGAGCACCAGCGGCGCGGTGCCCGGCGACAGGTCGGTCGCGACGAAGGCGCCCAGGTGGGGCTGGTAGGCGAGGGGCGCGCCGTCCAGGGTCAGGCTGAACAGCGCCGGGTCCAGGCCGGCGAAGCTCGCGCTGGCGTGGGCGAGACCGCCGGTGCCGCCCGAGAGGCCGGCCGGGCTGGGGTCGGCGCCCGGCGGCAGGCTGCGCTGCCCCAGGGTGGCGCCGACCGTGGGCGCGCGCATGCCCGGGGACAGCAGCAGGGACTGGATCTCGGCGGCGGCGGCGGCGGCCTTCGCGGCCTCGGCCTGGGCCTGGGCGGCGCGGGCCTGGGCCTCGGCCGCCTGGGCCTCGGCGGCGGCGGCGGCGGCGGCG
>JAKLKF010000147.1 GCA_023150805.1 Myxococcota bacterium
CCGGGGGTGACGCCGCCGCGATGGCCAGCGCGCCACCGCCCGAGGCCGCCGGTGCGCCGGCGAGCTGCGACAACCTGGTCGCGCTCGAGGTGCCGGCGATGATGGGCCAGCTCGGGGCGGGCGTGCGCTCCTGCCTGGAGAAGAACCTGGCCAGCACCGCGGCCCAGACCAGCAAGGACAAGATGAGCCGGGTGCTCATCGCCGACGCCGAGGCCCGCCGCGACCAGGGCGAGTGGGAGCGGCTGATGAAGCGGCACCTGGAGAACATCGACCGCAGCGATCCCAACCTCTGCTTCAAGTACGCCCTGCACCTCTCCCGCGGTGGCGCCAGCCGGGCCTCGGGCGTGATCCGCTGGGCGGACTACGCCCTGGAGAACAAGCAGCAGTGGCAGGGCGCCGCCTACACCAAGAACGTCAACGGCCTGCTCAAGATCCGGGCCCAGGCGGCCAACAAGCTGTGGGAGGCCGCCGAGGCGAAGCTGGTCGACGACCGCAGCGACGAGAACGAAGCCGCCAGCGAGCGCTACCGCGGGCAGACCAAGGACTACGCCCGGGAGTGGCTGGACTACGCGCGCGCCAGCGGCCAGGACACCGCCGCCGCGATGGCGCTCTGCGTGTCGGCGGCCGGCAACAAGGAGTTCTGCGGCGGATGAGCCAGCAGCCCCCCCCGCGGCGCCCGCGCCGCCCGCGCCCCGCCGGGGGCGCCCTCCTGTCCCTGCTCGTGGCGACCGCGCTGATCGGCCCCGCCTGCACCGGCGGCGGAGACAGCCCGCCGGCCGAGACCTCCTCCTCGCCCCAGGTGCTCCCCGCCGAGCTGCTCGCCGCCACCTGGCCGGTGCGCATGGCCGAGGACGCGGCGCGCGCGCCCTTCGAGGCGCACGCGGGCTGGGCCCAGCTCTTCCAGCGGGACCACGGGCAGGCCCTGGCCGCCTTCGCCGCCGACCCCGGCGACGGGCGGGGGCTGGCCCGGGTGCACGCCGAGCTGGCGGCCTTCTACCGGCAGGCGGCCCTGGTCGGCGCCCGCAGCGCCCGCAACACCTGGGGCGAGGCACGCGCGGCCGAGGACCCCGCCGAGGTCGACTACCTGGTGGGCGTGGCCGCCGCCTTCGAGGGGGAGGCGGAGGTCGCCCGGACGGCGTGGACGGCCCTGGGCGCCCAGGGGCCGGCGCCCCTGCAGGCCGCCGCGGCGGGCTGGAGGGCCTGGTCGGACGGGGGCGGGGCCTGGCCACCGGACGCCGCCCTGACGGCGATCCCCGGGGCTCCCGGGGCCGTGCAGCCCGGAACCGCGCCCGAGGCGGGCGTCATGCCGCACTTCGCGCTGGTCGAGCGCGCGGGCGAGGGGGGCACCCTGGGCCTGGGGGATCCGACCGCCCTCTACCTGCTCTCCCGCTGGCACGAGGCGGCGGCCCGCCAGGCGGCGCCCGCGGACGCGGCGCTGGTCGACCTGGTCCTGGCGCCCTGGCTGCTCCCGGTCGAGGTCCCGGGCGCCGCGCGCCCCACGCCGCCGACCCCGGTCTCCGACGCCTGGCTCTTCGGCGGCTTCGCCCTGACCGCCGAGGACCTGGTGTTCCTCGCCCAGGCGCGGGCCGAGGGCGTGGCCGCGGTGCAGCAGCACCAGGCCAGCAGCCCGCTGGCCGCCGCCGTCGCGCCCGCCATCGTGGACGGGCAGGTGGTGCCCGACCTGCTGCTGGACCAGTCGGCCTGGCTCGGCCAGCAGCTGGTGGACGCGATGGTGGCGCGCGCCGGCACCGAGGCGCCCTTCCACCAGCCCTTCGCCCGCATGGGCACCGTGGGGGTGCTGCGCGCCGGGATGATCGTGGCGGACGCCAACGGGCAGTTCCGCGACGCGGGCGTGCTCCGCATCAACGCGCTGGACCGATCGGTCGAGGCGGCCGCCGACCCGGTCTTCCTGGTCTCGGTGGCCGCCTGGGACGCCATGAATCGCAACGCGCTCCGCGCGCAGGAGCTGGTGCACGGCCTGGTGCGCCGCTACCCCCCGATCGAGGTCGCGCGCGCCTCGCTCGACGCGATGCACATCCGCACCAGCCGCAACGCGGCGCCGGCCGCGCCGGTGCATTGAGGCGCCCGCCTCCCTCTCTGTCCTCCGCTCTGGCATCCTTGGAGCGGAACTGCCTCACGAGGAGAACCCTCCATGGCCCTTCGCGACGCCTCCCTCGCTGCCGCCTTCAACGGAGCGGTCGCGCTCGGCGTGGCCGCGCTCGGTACCGGCTCGACCCTCGCCTACTTCGAGGAGAGCCTGCCGACCTCGATGAACCCCCTCTACGCCTCGGCGATGGTCGACTACCGCGCGCAGGAGCTGGTCTTCGACCGGCTCTGGTTCCACGACGCGGTGACCAACGAGCTCAAGAGCCGCGTGGTCGAGAAGTACGAGCTGGTCGAGGGCGGCAAGGCCGTCAAGATCACGCTGGTGCAGGGCATCAAGTGGCACGATGGCAAGCCGCTCACCGCCAAGGACCTGTGCTTCACGGTCAACGCGATGCTGGACAAGGAGACGCCCAGCCCGGTGGCCGAGGAGTACCGCCAGTTCCTGACGGGCTGCGACAGCTCGGGCAGCCAGGTGGCGACGGTCAAGTTCAACCGCGTCTTCCACAACCCCCGCGAGCGCCTGGGTTTCTCGCTGCTTCCCGAGGCCAGCTTCGAGAGCACGGCCATCTCGCCGGACCTGGAGTTCAGCGCCCGGCCCATCGGCACGGGGCCGATGAAGGGCTCCCGCGGGCGGCGCGGCGCGCTCTTCGACGCCTTCGCCAACGTGCACCACACCCCGCAGATCGCCCAGCTCCAGCTCCAGGACGCTGGCGACCCGCTGGTCCAGGTCAAGACCATCATCAACAACGGCGTGCAGGGCATCATCGCCGTTCCTCCGCCCTATCGCCCGGACCTGTCCAGCAACGACGAGGTCGCGCTCAAGTCCTATGACCTGCGGAGCTGGTGGTTCATCGCAGTGAACACGAACAAGGGCGCGCTGGCCGACCAGCGCGTCCGCAAGGGCATGAACGTCGCCATCGACCGGACGGCCCTGCGCGAGCTGACCATCGGCGTGAAGCCGGGCGAGGAGAACAGCCCCTGCGAGTTCATCTCCGGGCCCTTCGTCCAGTCCAGCCCCTACTACAACCGGGCGGTGCCCACCGTGGACCGCTCGAACGTCGCCCAGGCCAAGAGCCTGTTCGAGCAGGCGGGGTTGAAGGAGATCGGCGGGCGCTGGCACTACAAGAACGCGCCCATCAGCCTGCGCATCGGCATGCTGACCCCGCTGAACAACGAGGCGCCCGACCTGCTCTCCCAGGTGGGCAACCAGCTCGGCGCCGCCGGCTTCGACCGGCAGGAGTTCAAGATCAGCGCCGACGAGTGGAAGCGGCAGGTGCTGACCGGCCAGGCCACCGACTACGACCTGCTGATCGGCAAGTGGTCCTTCGGCCTCTACGAAGAGGTCAACCACCTCTTCCACAGCCGCGCGTCGGGGCAGGGCAAGCTGAACATCTTCAACTACAAGAACGCCGACATCGACGCGACCCTGGCCGCCTACGACAAGGCGATCACGGACACGACGGCGCGGGACGCCTACCACAAGCTGCACACGCAGCTCGCCGAGGACCTGCCCTACCTGTTCCTGTGGAAGCTCGACACCAAGAGCGCCTGGCGGACCGAGGTCCGCGGCAACATCATCACGCCCTACTA
This sequence comes from Myxococcota bacterium, assembly GCA_023150805.1. Classification (GTDB taxonomy): domain Bacteria; phylum Myxococcota_A; class UBA796; order UBA796; family UBA2385; genus UBA2385. The sequence goes on from JAKLKF010000147.1 coordinate 3,697, forward strand.
CTACTTCACCGAGATCGACGCCTGGAAGTACGGGCGCTAGGCCGGTCGCCCGGCCGGGGCCGGGGGCCGTCCTTGGAGGAGGCGCGTGGGTCGCTGGTGGCTTCGACCGGCGGTGCGGCTGGTGGCGGCGCTCCTGCTGCCGGTGCTGGTGCCCGCCATCATCACGGCGCTCATCTGGGCGCTGCCGGGGGATCCGGCGAGCATCATCTGCCCGCCGGAGTCCTGTGGCGGCACCGAGGTGCTGGCGGCGCGGTGGAACCTGGACGCGGGGCCGATGGCCTTCTTCCAGGGATGGATGCAGGCGGCCCTGGAGGGTGACTTCGGCAAGTCCTGGCGCTTGATGCAGGGGGTCGCCGTGGCCGAGCTGCTGACCTCGGCGGTGCCCAACAGCCTGCTCCTGATCGCCCTGGCGCTGGTGCCCCTGTCGCTGGGCAGCGTGCTGACCGCCCAGGGGCGCCTGCCGTCCCAGGCCGACCCGCTGCTGCAGGTGGTGGGGTTGGTGCCGGCGCTGGTGCTGGCGCTCATGGCGGCGGCGGTGGTCGAGCTGACCTGGGGTGCAAACAGCTTCTCCACCCAGGGGGGGCTGGCGCGCCTGCTGGCGGGCGCGCTGGTCCTGGGGCTGGCCGACGGCGCCCTGTCCGGGACCATCACGGGCACCCGCGCCCTGTTCGAGACCGAGAACAAGCAGCGCTACGTCGGCGTGGCCGTGCTGCGGGGCGAGCGGCGGCTGGCGAACACCTTCCCCAACGTGGCGCCCGCGCTGGCCGGGCAGCTCCGGGCGCGGGTGCTGCACCTGCTGTCCGGCGCGGTGGTGGTCGAGGCGGTGCTTCGCATCGACGGCATCGGCGACCTGCTGTGGGCCGGCACGCTGCAGCAGGACTTCGGCGTGGTGCTGGCCGCCGCGACGGGCTTCGCCCTGCTGTCGAGCACCCTGCTGGTGGTCCAGGCCGTGGTGGAGATCGCCGTCGCCTGGCACGTGCGGCGCGCGCCTGACCTGGGCGCGGTGGCCGGGGGCGAGGCCCGATGAGACCGGGCGGTCGACTGCGCTGGGCGGCCCTGGCCTTCGGGCTGGCCTGCATGCTGGTGCTCGCGGTGGCGGCGCTGACGGCGCCCGAGCACCTCTCGCCGCCGCAGCTCGCGCTGAAGAACGCGGCGCCCCCCGCGCTGCCCCCCCTGGGCGCGGACGACCGCGGGCGTCCGCTGCTGGAGTACGCCCTGCAGGGGGCCCGGGTGGTGGCGCTGCCGTCGGCCGTCGCGGGCCTGCTGGTGATGGTCCTGGCCGTGGGCGGCGGCCTGCTCTCCTGCGTGGGATCGGGCAAGGCCAACACGGTCATCCAGGCGCTGGGCGAGGTGGTCGGCGCCCTGCCGCGGATGCTCGTCGTGCTGGTGGTGGCCCTGGTGGTGCCGCGGGACGCGCGGGGGCTCATGCCGCTGGCCCTGACCTGGGCCGTGCTGGCGGCGCCTGGAGCCATGGACGAGGCGGCCTCCGTCGCCCAGCGGCTGGGGGGCGCGCGCTTCGTCGAGGCCCTGCGCGCCCACGGCTACTCGGGGCTGCGCATCTTCGGCTGGCACGTCGCCGCGCTCAACCTGCGGCCGGTCGTGGTGCGCCAGGGCGCCGAGGTGACCATGCAGGTGGTCTTCCTGGAGATCGCCCTGAGCTACCTGGCGGTGGCCGAGGACCAGCCCAGCTTCACCCACGCCGACAGCATGGTGAGCTGGGCCGACCTGCTCAAGCTGGGCTACCCCGCCATCGTGCTGGGCGAGCCGACCCTGCACGCCCTGGGCCTGGGCCTGGGCCTGGTCGGCCTGGTCGCCACCTTCGCCCTGTCGCTGGGCATCGCCGCGAGGGCGCGCTGATGGAGCCGCTCGTCGTGCTGGAGGGCCTGACGATCCGCGCGCCGAGCCGGCTGTTGGTGCAGGACGTCAGCCTGGAGGTGCAGGCGCGGCGCGTCACGGCCCTGGTCGGCCCCAGCGGCGCCGGCAAGTCGCTGACCGCGCGGGCGGCGATGGGCGTGCTCGACGTCGAGCCGGGACTGGAGCGCGGCAGCCTGCGGTACCCGGCCCTGGGACCCGACGACTGGTTCCGGGGGGTCGCCGGGGGTGGGCCCCGGGCGCAGCGCCGCCTGCTGGTCGCGACGCGCCACCTGCGGGGCGCCTACGTCAGCTACTCGCCCCAGGCCGCCTCCTCGGCGCTCAACCCGGCGCGCACCATCGGCCGCCAGCTCCAGCTCGCGATCGGGCGGCGCGCGCAGGCACCCTCCGCTCTCGCCGGCGAGATCCGCGCCCTGTTGGCCGAGGTCGGCCTGGGCCCCGAGGTCGCCCACGCCCTTCCCGGCGAGCTGTCCGGCGGCATGGCCCAGCGGGCCGCGCTGGCCATCGCCATCGCCCCCCAGCCCCGGCTGGTCATCGCCGACGAGCCGGAGACCGGCCTGGACCCGGTGCTGCGGCGGGCCGTCGTCGAGCTGCTGGTCACCGTCTGCCGGACTCACCACGCCGGCCTGCTGCTCATCAGCCACCACCAGTCCACGGTCGACCGCATCGCCGACGACGTCGTCACCCTGCCGCCGCCGCCCGGCGCCGGGGAGGCGCCGTGAAGGCCCGGACCGTGCAAGCCGACGCCCCGCCGGTCGTGACCGTGCAGGGCCTGGTCAAGACCTTCCGCCGCGCCGGGCGGTGGCCCTGGAGCCCGCACCGGGAGGTGCCCGCGGTGCAGGGGGTCGACCTGCGGGTCGCGCCCGGCGAGGTCGTCGCCCTGGTCGGCCAGTCGGGCTCGGGCAAGACGACCGTGTCGCGCATCGTGCTCGGCCTGGAGGATCCCACGGCGGGGGCGGTCCTGCTGGAGGGCCAGCCCTGGTCCGAGCTGCCCGAGGCGGCGCGCCGCCCGCGGCGGGTGCACTACCAGTACGTGCCGCAGGACGCGATGGGCGCCCTCGACCCGCAGCAGACCGCGCTGGAGCACATCGTCGAGACCCTGGTCGTGCTCGGCGGATGCCCGCGGGGCGAGGCGGGGCCCCGCGCCCAGGCGATGCTGGAGCGCCTGGGCCTGGGCGCCCGCCTGCACGCCCTGCCGCGCGAGCTGTCCGGCGGGGAGCAGCGCCGGGTCACGCTGGCGCGGGTGCTGGCCCTGGACCCGCGCCTGGTGGTCGCCGACGAGCCCACCAGCGGCCTGGACCCGGATCGCCGCGAGAGCGTGCTGGAGGCGCTGATCGGGAACCTGCCCCCCGGCGCGGGGTGTATCCTCGTGACCCACGACATGAGCGAGGCGCGTGGCTGGTGCCACCGCGTGCTCGCCATGCTCGCCGGCCGCGTCATCGAGGAGGTCGACCTGTCCGTCGCCGAGCCCGTCCACCCCTACGCGCGGATCCTGTTCGACCCCTGGTCTGCGCCGGTGCCCCGGGGCCCCCTGGCGACCACCGGCTGCCCCTTCCGCCCCGACTGCCCCCTGGCCGTGGGCGACCTGGCCGCGCGCTGCGCCGCCGAGGTGCCCACCCTGCGGACGGTCGGCCCCGCCGCCCACCGCCACCGCGTCGCCTGCCACGCCCTGTCCGCCGACCGCCCCTCCTCGCCCGCGCCCGCCGCGCCCTGACCCGCGGAGTCTCCATGCGTCCGCTCCTGCCCCGCCTGGCCCTCGCCCTCGGCCTGGCCCTCCCGCTGGCGACCCTGCCGGTCGCGCGCGCCCAGAGCCCCGCAGACCAGGCCGAGAAGGTGCGGCTGGCCGAGGAGATGCGGCGCCTCGCCAAGCGCAACGCCTGGCGCGGCGTGGACGAGGCCTACCGCGAGATGCTCGTGCTCGAGGCGCGAGGCGTGGAGCTGGACCACCCCGACCACGTGCTCGGCGCGGACGCCGCCGTCGCCCTGGGCGACATCTCGGCCGCCTACGACCGGCTCAAGCGCTCCACGAAGCACCGCACGACCGAGGACGTCGCGCAGCGCATCGCCGCCATCGAGGAGGCCTTCGGCTCGGTCACCATCGTCGTCGAGCCCAAGTACATCGGCGGCGCCGACCTGGTCGTGGTGCAGATGCCCTTCGCCGCCGACCAGCGCAACGCGATCACCAAGGCGCAGGGCGCCATGATCGAGAGCCGCGGCTACCAGGGCCTGCTGCCCTACGGCGAGTACAAGGTCGGCCCCCGCAGCTTCACCCTGACCCGCGAGGGGGGGCCGGTCACCGTCACCCTGGCGGCCGCCGACGGCGTGCAGCGCGAGAAGGGCGTGGCCTTCGTCGGCCCGCGGGTCGACCTGGGCCCGGCCTTCACGGCCGCGGGCGCGCCCGGCAAGCCCGACGGTACGCAGCCCGGCGCCTTCTCGGGGGCCGGCGTGCGGGCCGGCGTCGGCGTGCAGCTCGGCATGCACGGCGGCTTCGGCGGCCTGGTGCAGGTCGGCTACCACGGCATGTTCGGCGGCAAGCCCGAGTCGATCGACGCCTTCGAGACCGACGCGACGGGCCTGCAGATGGGCTACGGCTGGCTGGCCGGCACCTTCCGGGCGGGCAACCTGGATCTCGCCCTGGGCCCCGTGCTGGGTGTGGGCGTCGCCAAGGCCACCGGGGTCGCCACCGAGACGGGGGGCGCCTCGGACCTGGACTACCAGTCGATGTCGGGAAGCATCGTCACGACCGGAGGGTCCGTGGCTGGAAACTACCTGTTCCTGGACCTGGGGGGCCTGAAGGGCGGCGTCGGCCTGCAGGCTGGCGCCCAGTCCGACGGCTCCCGCCTCTACCCGTGGGGCCAGCTCGGCCTCACCCTCGCCCCCGCGCGGAGGGATGGATGATCCTCGGTTGCATGCTGGCTGCGTCCCTGTGGTTCCAAGCGGCCCAGGCCGCCGAGATCGGCGTGAGCGCAAAGGGCCACGCCTCGAACCCGACCTGGTCCCGCGACGGCCAGTACCTGGCCTTCGAGGTCAACACCTTCAGCGGGCAGATCGACCTGTTCGTCGTGAAGGTGCAGAACGGCTCGGCGGTGGGCGCGCCGCAGCAGGTCAAGCTGCCCGGCGCCTCCTCGGCCTTCGCCAGCGCCGGTGCCATCGCCGTGAGCCCGGTGTGGCACCCGCAGGGGCGGCTGATCTTCGAGGGCAGCCTGAAGGGGGGCACCAGCCGCCTCTACGACTGGGCGCCCGGCGGCACCTCCGCGACCGAGCTGCTCAGCGGCACGCAGATCACGGGCGACCTGACCTGGCCCTCGGTCCGCGGAGACGGTGGCAGCGTGGTCTTCGTCAGCGACGCCAGCGGCCTGGGCGACCTCTACGCCTGGGACCGCAACAGCAACAAGGTCAACCAGCTGTTGACCTCGCCCTTCACCGAGTCCGCGCCCCGTCACGGCGCCGGCGACACGCTCTCCTACAGCCGCAAGAACCAGGGCACCGAGGACCTGTACCTGTACGCGGCCGGCAAGAGCGTGCCGCTGGCCGGCGGCAACGGCGACCAGACCCGACCGGCCTGGGCGGGCAGCCAGGTGCTCTTCTGGAGCAGCGAGCGCGGGACCGAGCACTGGGACCTGGTCGTCAGCGGTGGCGCCGGGCAGAAGAAGACCCTGGCCAAGGACGTGCGCCTGCCCGACCGGGCCGGCCCGGCCGTCACCCCCGACGGCCTGTGGGTGGCCTATGGCCTGTCCGATCCCGAGCGCGACGACCGCATCCTGTTCACGGCCGTGGACGGCAGCCGGACGGTGGAGATCGAGACCGGCCTGGTCGCCTGTGGCGAGCCGAGCATCACCGCCGCGGGCGGCCGGTGGTACCTGGCCTTCACCGCCCTGCCCAGCGAGGGCAGCGACTGGCGCGCCCTGCACGTGATCGACATCACGGGCAAGCTGTAGGGCGGGTCGGGTCGGGGGGCCGGCGCACCCGGAGGCGCCGGTGCCTCAGAACCACCAGCAGGTCTTCTCGCTGGCGAAGTTGAGCGCCGTCGGCTGGTCGGCCGTGCCCAGGGCGTAGCCGGCGCCGAACTGCGTGCCGCTGTCGGCGTAGTACCAGGTCGACAGCGTGGCGCTCTCGGTCAGGTCGACGCCGTAGCTGGCCGACCAGCTCTCGTCCCCGACGTAGAGGTCCTCGGGGCAGGTGGTGGCCGCCAGGTCGAGCTGGGCCGAGACCGACAGGCCCAGGTCGCAGTTGCCGCAAGCGCCCGGGGAGCCCTCGCTGGCCGAGAGCACCCAGGCCACCACGCAGTCCCCGCCGCCGCTGCCCTCCCAGGTCGCGTTCGCGAAGACCCGCACCTGCTCGATGCCCTGCCAGCCGTCGTCGCCCTGGACGTAGGTTCCCAGGAAGTACACGGTCGCGCCCGGCAGGGCTGTGCCCGACAGGTCCTCGCAGCCGCCCTCGTCCAACCCCTCGTCCACCGGCGGCAGCTCGTCGGCCAGCCCGCCGCCGTCCAGGCCCCCTTCCCCGGTGCTGCCCCCGTCTCCGCCGGTCCCGTCGGTGGTGCCCTCGTCGGCGAAGCGGGCGCTGCACGCGACGAGGAGGAGGAGCGGCGCCAGGCGGGCAGGTGAGCGCATCGTCAGGACCTGTGGCACGGTCAGAACCACTTGCACTGGTGCTGGGTGACGTAGGTGAGCTGGTCGCCCTGGTGGTAGCCCTGGCCCAGCAGCTTGCCCGAGGAGGCGAAGTAGACGTGGGCGACGCCGTCGGCGCCGCGGCGCACGTCATAGCGCACCTGGAAGCTCTTCTCGCGCTTGACCATGTCCTCGGGGCAGGTGCTGCCGGTCAGGTCCACGCTGGCCTGCAGCTGCAGGCCCAGGTCGCAGTCCCCGCAGTGCTGCGGGGGCACGGTGGTGCCGGTCATCATCCAGCGCACCTCGCAGTCGGTCCCGGCGGTCCAAAGCTTGCTGGCCAGCAGCTTGTCGTTGGCGTGCAGGAGCCAGCGCTCGGTGCCCGTGACCTGGTTGCCCTGGACCCGGAAGCTGCCGAGGAAGTGGCTGTCGGCGCCCTCGTTGCCCGGGCCCTTCCCGCAGGAGCCCGTCTCCAGGCCCTGGCTCAGGTCGGGCAGGCCGCCCGTACCGGCGGCGGGAGCCTGCTGTGGCGCGGCGGGGCCCGGCGCGGCCGGCGCGTCGACGGGCGCGGTCGAGGCGGTGGCCGGCGGAGGAGGGGCCGGCTCGACGGCGGCGGTGGGCGCGGGCTCGGCCTGGCAGGCGAGCAGGAGGGCGGCGAGGGCGAGGAGGGGCACGGCGGCCTCGGCGAGAGGAGGGCTGCGGCGAGGATACACGCCGGGCCGACCGGACGCGCGCCGTAGGCTACCCTGCGTGGTCCGAACCCCGGAGGAACCGTGCGCGTCGTCCCGACCTGGCCCGGCCTGGCGCTGCTCGCCCTGCTCAGCGCGCCCGCCGCCGCCGCCGACCTGGACCTGGGCTACATCCCCAACCCCCAGCCCGGCGAGCAGCCCGCCCTGCTCTTGACCCCCAGCCGCACCGTGACGCGCCTGGACGTCGTCATCGAGGCCGGCGGTCGCAGCTACGAGTTCCACCAGGAGGGCCTGGCCGGCGGCGTGCAGCAGCGCTTCCCCTGGGCGCGCGACACCTCGGTCACCGAGGCCAGCGCCTACATCCTGGCGGTCTTCGACGACGGCTACGTCTCCGAGCTGACCGTGCCCATCGAGTACAGCTACGGGGCGCCGCTGTCGGTGTCGCTCGACGGGGCCAGCGCCGACGTCAAGGCCCGCACCCTCACCGTCCAGGCGACCGCCCGGGTGAACAGCGCCGAGATCACGGCCTACGGCGCCCACAAGGCCGTGCTCGACAAGCGCACCGTCGACGTGAACCAGGGCCCGGGTGCCGTGACCATCCCCTGGGTCGGCGACCCCGAGGACGTCGTCCTGCTCGACGTCACCGTGCACGGCGACAGCGCCTGGTCGGGCTTCACCTACAGCCCGTGGTTCCTGGACATCCCCCACGAGGACGTGCTCTTCGACACCGACCAGGCCACCATCCCACCCAGCGAGGAGTACAAGCTCCAGCACACCCTGGCCGAGCTGCAGGAGGTGCTCGACAAGTACGGCAGCGTCGTGCCGGTCAAGCTCTACATCGCCGGCTGTACCGACACGGTGGGCGACGCCGCCCACAACCGCGACCTGTCCCAGCGCCGCGCCCGCGCCATCGCGAGCTGGCTGCGCGCGCACGGCTACGACAAGCCCATCTACACCCACGGCTTCGGCGAGGGGCTGCTGGCCACGCCGACCGGCGACAACACCGACGAGCCGCGCAACCGCCGCGTGTTGTACATGGTCGGCGCCAACCCGCCGCCCGCCGGCTCCGGCGTCCCGTCCGTGAGCTGGAGCGAGCTGTAGATCCCCGCACCCCTGGGAGAGCGAGATGCGCGTCCTGAGCCTGGACGGGATGTCCGCCGCGGCCCTGCAGATCCGCCTGATCCGCGCCTTCGAGCAGGCAAACCCCGGCTTCATCCGGTCGGTGGACTGCTTCGTGGGGGCCTCGGACGGCGGCTACATGGCGCTGTTCCTGGCCAGTCGGGTGACCGACGACGACGCGGCCAACCTGGCGATGCTGGACGAGGCCATCGCCTTCAACAACGCGCTGGTGCCGCTCTTCCACCTGAGCCTGCGCAAGGGCGTCAAGTTCGCGACCGGCTGGTACCCGCTGTTGTGCGTCGACCAGTTCCGGCAGGTCTTCCAGCGCTACCTGGGCGACGGCAACCTGGGCCAGGTGCGGCGCAAGCTGGTGGTCTGCTCGTTTGGAGCCATCTCCTGGTCGCCCGTGATCTACTCGAACCTGGAGCCCGACGTGGCGCCGGGGCCGCGCCACCGGGGCACGCCCGACACCTCGCTGGTCGACCTGGCGCTGGCGACCAGCGCCCTGCCGCTGGCCCTGCCCATGTACGGCAAGGGCGCGGCGCGGGTCATCGACGGCGGCTGGGTCGCGACCAACCCCACGATGCTGGGCGTCTCCGAGCTGTGCCGCGCCCAGGCCCGCCTGCGCGCCGTCGACCCGACCGCCGTGCTGGCAAGCCTGCGGGTGCTCTCGCTGGGCGCGCGGGACAGCCTGGCCGAGCGCAAGAGCGTGCTCAACCGGCCACCCTTCGGCATGGGCTACCTGTTCTCCCGCAACTCCTGGGGCTGGATGCAGTGGATCGTGCTGCGCCCCTGGCTGCTGCTCGACATGTCGCTGCAGGGCACCATCAGCCTGGCCCACCAGGAGCTGCTCTCGATCCTGCCCGAGGCGCGCTACCGGCGCATCCACCCGCCGATGTCGGAGATCCAGGACGGCTGGCGCCTGCTCCTGGGCTGCCCCGACAGGCTGATCCGCAGCTTCGACCAGCAGGCCGCGGGGCTGGTCGGCGACCCGCGGTGGTTCGAGGCCAACAACCGCTGGATCCGCGACCACTACCTGGCGCCCGAGGCCGCGGCCGCGACGCGATGAACGGTGACCTCAGCCGGGCCACCCTGCGCCGCGTCGTGCAGGCCGCCAGCCGGGCGCCCACCGCCGAGAACTGCCAGCCCTTCCGCTTCCGCTGGCAGGACGGGGCCCTGCACCTGCTGCACGACGCCGACCGGGCGCGCAAGGGACAGGACCGGCGGCACCACGACTCGCTGCTGGCCCTGGGCGCCCTGCTCGTCGGCTTCGAGATCGCCGCCGCCGTCGAGGGCCTGGCGGTCCAGCCGGCCCTGGCGCTGGACGACCCCGCCGCGCCCTGCTGGGGCAGCTTGCGCTTCCACCCGGACCCCTCGCCCGCGCTGGCCGACCTGGCCCCGGTCCTGGCCCGGCGCTGCACCGACCGGCGCCTGTTCCGCGGCGGGCGCCTGCCCGAGGCCGCGCTGCGGGCCCTCGCTGCGCCGGGTGGCGCCGCCGGCATCTCCACCCTCGCCGCGCCCTCGCCCGCGCTGCTGCGCTTCCTGTGGCGGGCCGAGCGCCTGGTCTGGAGCCACGAGCCGACCTGGCAGGACGTCATGCGCTGGCTGCGCGTGACCCAGGCCGAGGTCGAGCGCAGCCGCGACGGCGCGTCCTGGCGGACCATGGGCGTCGACCTGCCCGAGCTGCCCCTGCTCGGCCGCCTGCGCCAGCCCGGGGCCCGCGCCCCCCTGGCCCGCCTGGGCGGCGGGATGGCCGCCAGCGCCTGGCTGCTGCGCCAGGTCCGCTCCTCCGCCGGCCTGGTGCTGCTCACCGTGAAGCAGCCCGGCCGCGCCGCCCTCGTCGACGCCGGCCGCTTGATGATGCGGGCCTGGCTCTGCCTGACCGAGGCCGACCACGGCGTGCAGCCGCACAGCCAGCCCTCCTTCTTCGTGCACGAGGCCGCCGTCGGCAACCTGCCCCCCGACCTGGACCCGCGCTTCTCCGCCCTCTACGCCGAGGGGCTCGCCCTGTGGCGCCGGGAGCTGGGCCTGGGCCCCGCGGAGCTGCCGGTGATGATGCTGCGGGCGGGCTGGTCGGACAGCCTGCCCGAGGGGCGCAGGACGCTGCGGCTGGGGGTGGAGGAGGTGCTGGAGGGCGGGTGAGGGGGGGGGAGCGCGATGACCCTGCCCCCAGGAGACGGACCCGCACACGAAGGCCAGGTACAGCTCGAGCCCCTGGCACGGGAACGCGGTCGACACCGCGTCGCGTCGAGCTGGCCACAGGACCGGGCCCTCCGTGTCCACATGAGTCAGACAGCATCCCCCGCCATGCCCACCGTTGCAGCGGAACCATGCCCCGAGGAGCCGGATGCGGGAAACCTGCACGTCCGGATCTGCGGGGGGCCGGGGAGAGGCCACCCCGTGGCCTTCGCTCTCGAAGGCCACGTTGCCCCGGTCGTCGTACTTCCAGGCGCGCAGCAGCCACCCGGTCGCAATGGGCGAGGTGCGGGTCGCACGCGGGGGAAGGCCGTTCCAGGCGGTCTCGTGGGGGATCTCGCATGACGGATCAGCGGGCTCGCGTGACCCTGGGGTCGAGGGAACGCGCCCGGCCCCCATGCCGTGGGGCAGGCTTGGACGCGGCGAGACCGCATGGGCATGGCGGACGTCCGGATCGCCTACAGGTGGGTCCCTGAACCCCAGGTGTGGTTCCGAGGTCTGGCCCGTGGCTCCGGCAAGAAGTGCAGGCGCTGCAGCCGGCAGGTCGGGGGCGCCACGGGTCCGCTCAGCCGGTGATCCCCGCCCTTCCGTACCGATGCCCCGCCAAACCCGCCTCTTGCGTACCGCCAGGGGTCCTCGGAGCGGATGAATGGAGGTGGGGACAACGTGGTTGCAGGCACTTACGCGTCCGCTCTGCCCCCCGGGGCGCCCCTCGCCGGCCCGGACGGTACGGAAGAAGGGCTTTCAGCTCGCCACCGGTACGGAAGGGGCGGGTTCATGGGGAGGCGGGGCCGTCGGCGCCCGAGCGACAACGTGTGCAGCGTGGGACCGCCACCGGAAGAGCGCGCGGGCAGACCGTCCGTGGCGCGCACCACCTCGGGGGCCACGCGAGAGCCGGGTACGGTCACCGCCGCGCCCGGAACATCGAGCAGAACGGTGGGGACCGCCGAGGTGCCCACCAGCGCCGCCCGGCCGTGCGGGCCCCGGCCCCTGGTGTCGCCGTGGGCATCCTCGGTGGCGCCCCCACCTGTCCCTCGTGAGGGAGGAGCCGCGGCGCAGAGAGAAGGCGGCGCGAGCCGGAAGTTGACGCGGCAAGACCCAAGTGGCAAGTGTCAAGTCCTGACCCCGTGTCCCGTGTCCCCCCATCACCCCGCCCCCTCCTCCTCCGCCCGCCGCAGGCACTCGCCCAGCACCCGCGCCACCTCGCCCACGTGCGGCTCGCGCAGCAGGGTCAGGTGCTCGCCGGGCAGGCGGTGGACCTCGACGCCGTGGGCGGCGAGCATGCGCCAGCCCTGGGTGGGGTCGCGGGCGGCGCGGCCGCGCAGGTCGGTGGCCTTGAGCAGGGTGAGGCGGTGGGCCAGGGCGCGGGGCTCGTAGGACAGGGTCAGGCGGGCGTGCAGCAGGAAGAGGCGGAAGAGCTGGCGCATGGCGGGCTGGCGCAGGGCGAGGGGGCGCTCCTCCGGCGGGATGAAGCCGGCCAGGGTCAGGCGGGCGAGCAGCTCCTCGAGGGAGAAGGGGCTCCGATTGGGATGGGACCCCTCCAGACCCCGGAGGGGGGAGGTCCAGCGAGGAGAGGTCGGTCCCGAAGGGCGCAGCCCGGAGGGCTGA
>JAKLKF010000148.1 GCA_023150805.1 Myxococcota bacterium
GAGCTGGGCGGCATGGGCTTCCGCGACTTCGCCCTGCCGATCATCGTCTACGCCACGGACAACTACCTGCGCGACCCCGAGAACGGCTACGGCGTCCCCAACGGCTGCCCCCAGGACGCCGGCTTCAGCGACGTGGTGGGCTCGGTGCAGGACCTGGGCGGCTACCTGATCGGCATCTGCACCAGCACGCTGTGCACGCCGCAGATGGAGGACCTCGCGGCCACGACGGGCTCCTACGCCGACACCGACGGCGACGGCGCGGTCGACGACATGCTGGTCTTCGAGTGGTCCGGCGGCGACGAGGACTTCCGCGACACCATCGTCGAGGCGGTCGAGGACCTGATCAACTCGATCCAGTTCGAGCGGGTCGAGCTGCAGGTCCTGGGCGACGAGTGGGGCTTCGTCACCAGCATCGACCCCGAGTACTACGACAACGTCGACGAGCTGGGCACCGGCACCACCACCCTGTCCTTCACGCTGAACTTCCGCGGCGTCGTGGCGGCCACCACCGAGGACCAGCTCTTCAGCCTGACCCTCAACGTCATCGGCGACGAGACCATCCTGCTCGACACGCTGGACATCATCATCGTGGTGCCCGGCACCTCGTACTGAGCGGCGCCGGGCTCAGGCGGTCGGGGAGGCGGTGGCCTCCTCGATCACCGCCCAGACCTCGGCCACCCCCAGGCGCGTCTCGCTGCTGAAGGGCTGGACCACCTCGACGGGCACGCCCAGGCCCTCGGCCAGCAGCTTGCGCTGCCGGGCGCGCTGGCCCCGTGGCACCTTGTCCATCTTGGTGGCGACGACGAGCAGCGGCAGCCCCGCCGCCCGCAGGCCGCCGATCAGCTCCCGGTCCTTGGCCTGGGCGTCGTGGCGCGCGTCGACCAGGCAGACGACCAGGGCCAGCGCCTCCCGCTGCCCCAGGTAGCGCTCGATGGCCGCCTTCCACTGGGCCTGGACCTCGACGGGCACCTTTGCGTAGCCGTAGCCGGGCAGGTCGACGAAGGTCACCTTCTCGTCGACGACGAACAGGTTGAGCGCCTGGGTGCGCCCCGGGGTCTTGCTGACCCGAGCGACCTTGTGGCTGCCGACCAGGGCGTTGAGCGCGCTGGACTTGCCGACGTTGCTCCGCCCGGCGAAGGCCACCTCGGGGTGCCGCGCCGCCGGGAGCCCGGTGGTGAAGCTGCCGAGGAACTCGACGCGCCGGGGGCGGACGGGGAAGGTGGGTTCGTTCTTGCCGGCCATGAGCTCTCCTCGCCGGCTACGCTTAGCCCACCCACCCCGGTGACCGCAGGAGCCATCAGATGGGCGGCATGTTGCCCTGGGCGATGCCCAAGCCCCTGCAGATCGAGCGCCGGATCCCCGTGCGGGGGGTGGTGTACCTGGTCAGCGACATCCACCTGGGCGACGGCAGCACCTCGGACACCTTCATGGGCAAGGACCGGGAGCTCATCGCCTTGCTGGCCCGGGCCCGCGCGCACGGCGCCCACCTGGTGGTGGCCGGCGACATCATCGACCTGCACCAGGCCTGGTCGATGAGCCGGGTGCTGCGGGCGCACGGCAAGGTCATCGGCGAGCTGTCCCGCTACGCCACGGACCTGGGCGTGACCTACATCTGGGGCAACCACGACCACGACATCAGCCTGTTCCGCGACCTGCTGCGCTTCGACGTGTGCAGCAGCCTGGAGATCGGCGACCAGGTGCTCGTCCAGCACGGCTACGAGTACGACCCCTGGATCGGACCGCACCTGGAGGCCAGCCACCTGGCGACCCAGGTCCACCACCTGGTCGAGCGCCTGCTGCAGACCTGGATCCGGCTGCCGCTGGAGAACTTCTACACCCGCGCCAACCGCCTGGCCTTCTGGATGACCCACAAGGCGGCGCTGTGGCTGAAGGTCAAGGCCGAGCTGGGCCGCCGGCTGGGCATGCACGAGCTCGCCCAGCAGAGCGAGCGGGTGCTGGCCTACTGGGCGCACAACCAGATGGGCGACGCCGCGGGAATGTTCGAGAACATCCGCACGGCGCTCACCACCGGGCCCCACCGTTTCCTGGTCACGGGCCACAGCCACCTGCCGGGGCGCGTCGCGCTGGGCCCGGACCGCACCTACGTGAACACGGGCTCGTGGACCTTCAACTCGTCGACCTACGCGGTCTGGGACGGCAACGACTTCGTCGTCCGCGACTGGCTCACCGGGCGCGAGTTCGGCGACCGGGCCTACCGGCGCCTGGTCGAGGGCGACTTCCGCCACATGCACTACCTGGACTGGTGGCGCGAGCAGTACCTGGGCTGGTTCCGCTTCCGCTGCGCCGAGGAGAGCTGGCAGCCTTCGCTGCAGGCCCGCCCGCCGGCCCAGGTGGGCCGGGACCGGCCGGCGCCGCCCGGCGAGGGTGCCCGTTAGGGGGGGCGGGCCCCCTCCCCCTCCCCGAGGCCCCCATGCTCGTCGACGGCACCCCCTACCGCACGGTCTGGCTCGAAGGCTCCACCCTCAAGCTCATCGACCAGCCCCAGCTCCCCCACCGCTTCGCCATCATCGACATGCCCACGCACCACGACACGGCGCGGGCCATCTCGACGATGATCGTCCGCGGCGCGGGCGCCATCGGCGCCACCGGCGCCTTCGGCATGGCGCAGGCCGCGCTGGAGGCGCCCGAGCGCGGCTTCCACGAGTACGTGGCCCAGGCTGCCCGGACCCTGGCCGAGACCCGCCCGACCGCGCAGAACCTGTTCTACGGCATCAAGGCGGTGCTCAAGGCCATCGAGGCCGAGGGCGACCACGTCGGCCAGGCCCGCGCCGCCGCGGTCGCCGCCGCGCAGGGGGTGGCCGACGACGACGCCGCGAGCTGCGAGGCCATCGGCCGCCACGGCGAGCCGATCATCCAGGACGGCTGGCGCATCTCCACCCACTGCAACGCCGGCTGGCTGGCCTTCGTCGACTGGGGCAGCGCGCTGTCTCCCATCTTCGCGGCCCACCGCAACGGCAAGCGCGTCTTCGTGTGGGTGGACGAGACCCGGCCCCGCGGCCAGGGCAGCAAGCTGACGGCCTGGGAGCTGGTCGGCGAGGGGGTGCCGCACGCGGTCATCGCCGACAACGCCTCGGGCCACTACATGGCGCGCGGCCAGGTCGACATGGTGATCGTCGGCAGCGACCGCATCGCGGCCAACGGCGACGTGGCCAACAAGATCGGCACCTACAGCAGCGCCGTGGTCGCCAAGGCCAACGGCATCCCCTTCTACGTGGCGGCGCCGACCACCACCATCGACCCCGACTGCCCGACCGGCGCCGACATCCCCATCGAGGAGCGCGGCGACGACGAGGTGCGCTGGACCTGGGGCTGGACCGAGGACGGCCGCTACGAGAAGGTCGCCACCGCGCCGGCCCGCAGCGCCTGCCGCAACCCGGCCTTCGACGTGACGCCCGCGGGGCTGATCGCCGGCATCATCACCGAGAAGGGCGTGGTGCCCGCCAGCCCCGAGGGCATGGCCCGCGTCTGGCGGCGCTGAGCCGCCCCCGCCCGACCGCGGCCCTCAGCCGCGCCGCACCGGCACGGGGCGGCCCTGCTCGACCCGGCAGGGCTCGCCCACCGGCGCGTCCTGCCAGCCGCGCAGCAGCCCCTCGGGCCCGCCGACCAGCACCGCGTCGCCGGGCACGGCCACGCCGTAGTTGACCTTGACGCCGTGGCCCACCACCGCGCGGTGGCCGACCGCCACGCCCAGGAAGTGCTCGCCGGAGTCGACGCGGGCGCCCTGGTGCTCCACGGCGATGGTGCGCCCGAAGGACATGTCGAGCAGGGTGGCGCCCCAGGCGACGAAGGCGTCGCGGCCGATCACGCAGGCCTGGGTGCCGTTGCACCAGCTCACCCAGGCGCCCGGCCACAGCGTGCTCAGGTTGAGCATCGCGAAGCGGCCGACGTGCGCGCCCTGCCCGACCACGCTGAAGTTGACGGTGGCGTGCTCGTCCACCACCGCACCGTCGCCGAGCACGCTGCCGCGCACGACGGCGTGGGGCCCGACCTTGACCCCCTCGCCGAGCTGGCTGACCTCCACCACCGCGGTCGGGTGGATGTCGCAGCCCTTGCCCACCTGGGAGAGGGCGCGGGCGATGCGGTAGCCGTTGATCGAGCGGGCCCGCGCGAGGATCTTGAGCACGATCCAGGCCTTGCCCAGCCAGCCCCGCCGCTCGAAGGCCAGCTTCTCGGCCGCCGCGCGCGCCGCCAGCGCGAGCTGGTTGACCCGGACCAGGTGCATCCAGTGGTCGAGCTGGAAGACCATCGCGGCGCCCAGGCGCAGCGGCCGCGCGGCGTGCTGCATCCGGGGGTGCAGGGCCGGCAGGTCGGCGTCCTCCAGGCCCAGGTCGACGTCGACGGGCGGCGCGCGCGACAGGTCGGGCGGCCCCGGCGGCAGGATGGCCACCTCGTACAGGCCGGGGGCGTCCAGCGCCTGCAGGCTGCCGGTCGCGGCCAGGAACACCGGGTCGGCGACCCGCAGCCGGCCGGGGCGGCCGCCACATGCCGCCCGGAGCCGCCGCAGGGCTTCGGCGGTGATCCAGGTGCGGTCGGACAGGACCAGGAAGGGCTGGTCCGCGGGCGGCTCGGCCACCCGCTCGAAGCCCGCCTCGGCCAGCGCCCGGTCCTGCACCTGGGCCAGGGGCTGGTCGAGCACGCGCAGCGCCTCGGGCGCCTCGTCGAAGGGCGCCAGCGGCCGCCCCCGGGGTACTCGCACGGCCTGCACGGCGCCTCCTGCGCGGGCTGGGCTAACGCGGGCACCCGCCTCCCACCCCCGGGATCGTGGCCTCAGGCGCCGACCGTCGCCTCCAGGGTCTCCTCGATGTCGCGCCGCAGGGGGGCCGCCCCCAGCGCGCGGGCCTGCTCCAGCGCGCCCACCAGCTCCCGCAGGCCGCGCTCCTCCTGCCCCCGCTCCCGCAGCAGGCGGCCGAGCAGCCAGCGGCCGGTCGCCGCCGTCTCCAGGTCGCCCAGGGCCTGGGCCTGCGCCGCCGCCGCGGCCACGGCGTCGGGGTCCAGGCCGGTGCGCGAGGCCTCCAGCCAGGCCATCCACAGGTCGTTCATCACGACGCCGCGCGTCCAGCCGATGGCCTGGGCCAGGTCCCGGCTGCGCTCGAAGGCCCCCCAGGCCCGGGCGAGCTGCCCCATCCGGACCAGCGTGTCCCCGGTGTTGTGCAGGTTGACCGCCTCGCCCCGCCGGTAGCCGGTGTCGCGCCGCAGGCGCTGGGCCTCCTCGAAGCAGGCCAGGGCCAGGCCGTAGCGGGCCGGGTCGCCGCGGCCGGCGCCGTGGTGCACCAGTCCGCGGTTGTTCACGACGCGCCCGCGCAGGATCCGGTCGCCGGCAAGGATCGCCTTCTCCTCGGCCTGGGACAGCAACGCCAGCGCGCGCTCCTCCTCCCCCTGCCGGATGAAGCGGTTGGCCAGCCCCAGCAGGGCGCGCGCGGCGAGGCCGTCGTCGTCGCCTGCCCGCGCGAGCGCCGCGTCGAAGCAGGCCTGCGCCTGGTCGTGATCCCCGTGCTCGTGGGCCAGCAGCCCAAGCGCCTCCAGCGCCCCGACGGCGACCTGCCGGCGCCAGGGTCCCTCCGGCCCGGGGCGCTCGGTGGCGTCGCGCGCCGCCTCCCAGTGCAGGCGGGCCCGGGCGCTGCGGCCCTGGGCGGCGTGCAGGCGGCCCAGCTCCAGCAGCGCCAGCGCCTCCAGCTCCGGGTCCTCGCGCTCGTTGGCGGCGTCCAGGGCCGCCTCCAGGTGCCGGCGCGCCTCGTCGCTCTCGCCCAGCAGCGCCCGCGCCTCGCCGAGCTTCCAGTGCAGCAGCGCCTCCCCCTGGAGGCAGGCGGCCGGGTCCGCGCCTTCGCCCTCGGCGGTGGTGAGGTGGTCGAGGGCCTGCAGCCAGTAGCGGGTGGCGGGGCGCACGAGCTGCTGGCGGCGCAGGTGGTCGCCGGCGGCGTGGCCGTGGCGGGCCGCGTCCAGCAGGCGGCCGGCGCTGGCGCAGTGGTAGGCGAGCTGGCCGGCGTGGGGGCCGTCGCCGCCGGTCAGCGCCTCCAGCGCGGTGGCCACCACCCCGTGCAGCTCGCGGCGCCGCGCGGCGAGCAGGCCGCGGTTGGCGACCTCGAAGGCCAGCTCGTTGGAGAAGGAGAGGATGCCCCCCTCGCGGACCAGCAGGCCCCGGTCCACCAGCTCGCCGAGCACCGGCGCCATGTCGGGCCCGCCCCCGGCCTGCTCCAGCAGGGCGGCGGAGAGGTTGCGCCCGATGACGACGGCGAGCTGGAGCGCCTGGCGGGCGGCCGGCGAGAGGGCGTCGATCCGCGCGGCGACCAGGCCCTCCAGGTCCTCGGGCAGGGGCGGCGCTCGGTCGGCGTCCAGCAGCCGGGCCTCCCCGTCCAGCACCCCGACCATGCGGCCGTCGCGCAGGGCGTCGACCAGGGCGGCGATGAAGCGGGGGTTGCCCTCGCTGCTGCGCTCGACCAGCTCGGCCAGGCCCGCCTGCAGCCGGTTGGCGCCCAGCAGGTGGGCGGCCAGGCCCCGCTGGAGGACCGGCGGCAAGGGCCCCAGGACCACCTCCTCGTCGGCGGGGCCCAGGCCGGCGGGGACCTCGTCCCGGACGGTGAGCAGCATGAGCACGGGCACGTCGGCGGTGACCGAGAGCACGTGCTCCAGCACCCCTCGCTCGACCTGGGAGAGGTGCTGGCCGTCCTCGATGGCCAGGATGGTCGGGCGGCCCAGGGCGAGGCGTCGCACGAAGCGGCCCGCGGCCAGCACCAGGTCGGGCAGGACGCGGTCCCCCTCCGCCGGGGAGCCGGCGCCGAAGAGCAGCGCGAAGGCCTGCAGGTCGTCGGCGTCCAGGCCCAGCTCCGCCAGCAGCCCGAGCCCACGCGCCAGGGCCTGGGCGTCGGCCTCGGCGGGGATGTCGAGCACCCGGGCGACCAGGTCGCGCAGCGTCGCCAGCGGGCGGTCCGCCGCGTAGGGCACGGCGCGCGCGGCGTGCACGGGCACCCCCCGCAGCCGCGCCACGTCCCGCAGCTCCTGGAGCAGCCGGGACTTGCCGGTGCCCGCCGGTCCGCGGATGGCGACGACCACCCGCTCGCCCTGGGCCACCCGGCGCATCGCCCGCCCGAGCACGTCCAGCTCGTCCCCGCGCGCCAGCCACCGGCCGGCGCTGGCCCGCACGTCGGTGTCCCGGCCGACCAGCCGCCAGCTCGGCAGCGGGTCGCCCTCGCCCCGGCGCTGCACGTCCGGCCCGGGTCGGAAGCAGAAGCGGTCGCGGGCCAGGGCGCGCACCCGCTCGCTGACGACCACCTCGTCCAGGTCCGCCGCCTGGCACAGGCGGGTCGCCAGCTTGGTGGTGTCACCCTGCGGCAGGTAGCGCAGGCCGCGGGCGCCCTTCCCGGGCAGCCGGCCGATCGCCAGCTCCCCCTGGTGGACGCCGACGCTCAGCGAGACCCCCAGCCCCCGGCGCCGCACCCGCCGGGCGCCGCGCACGAGCTGGGCCGCGCAGGCCAGGGCGTGGTCCACGTCGTGCTCGGCGGTGCGGGGCAGTCCGAAGAAGACCGTGAAGCGATCGTCGTGGAAGCGGTCGAGCCAGCCGCCGTGGCGGTCCACCACGCCGCGGATCCGCCGCAGCAGGCGGTAGTGCGCGCGCACGATGACCTCGGCGTCGTGGCGCGTCGAGGGCTCCGTCAGGCCGCTGATCTCCGCCACCAGCACGACGACGGGCTTGCGCTCGCCGGGGCGCAGGCCGCGAAGGGCGGGCAGGGTCGACAGCGCGTGCTCGCCGCTGACGGTCCCGCCGGTGAGGCTGCCGGTGGCGTCGTCGCCGGCCGCGGTGGGCGCCACCGGCTCCAGGCGGGCGAGATCCTCGGCCAGGCCGGTCAGGTCCAGGGCCCCGGGGTCCCGCGCGGCGCGGTCCGGGAACAGCTCGCGCACCAGGCTGCCCAGGGCGGCCGAGTCGGCGCGGTGCCCCTCGTCGAAGAGCTGGGCCTGCAGCGCATCCTCGGCCTGCGCCGCCGAGGGCCGGCGCGCGACCTCCGGGTCGAGCATCGCCTGCAGCAGGCTCCAGAGGCCGGCCGACACGGCCGGGTTCTCGGCCCGCACGTCGGGGACCCGGGCCTGCCGCACCATCCGCAGCTTCTCCTGCGGGTCGGCGTGCTGGTACAGGCGCCGCCCGGCCAGCAGCTCCCACAGCACGATGCCGGCGCTGAACACGTCGCTGCGGTCGGTCAGGGGCGCGCCCACGGCCTGCTCGGGCGACATGTAGGCGTACTTGCCGCCGCCCGGCAGGCCCGCCGGGTCGCCGGCCACGTCGCCTTCGACCCGCGCGATGCCGAAGTCCACCAGCTTCACCTCGCCCTGGAAGCTCACCAGGACGTTGTGCGGGCTCACGTCGCGGTGGACCAGCCCCAGCGGGCGCCCGGCGGCGTCCACCCGCCCGTGGGCGTGCGCCAGGGCCCGCAGCACCCGCACGAGGGCGTGCACCGCCAGCGCCACCGGCAGGGTCCGGCCCTGGGCCGCCAGCGCCCGTCGGACCCGGGTCAGGTCCGCCCCGTGGATGTACTCCATGGCGATGAAGTGGGTCTCGGCCGGGCCGCTGCCCACCAGCCCCAGCTCGTGGATCTGCACGATGTTGGGGTGGCAGAGCCCGGCGCTGATCCGGGCCTCCTGCACGAAGAGCTGCACGACGCGGGGCGCGTGGGCCAGCCCGGGGCGCAGGCGCTTGACCACCACGTGCTTGCGGAAGCCGGCGGCGCCGTGGGAGCGCGCCAGGAAGACCTCGGCCATGCCCCCGGTGGCGAGGTGCTCGACCAGCTCGTAGCGACCGATGCGGACCGGCAGCGTGGGGCTCGGGCCTGTCATGGCTTCCTGGAGAGGGAGCGGCGGCGCCCCCCGGCCCGGCAGGTGCCGGCGGGGAGGACGGCTCGCCGCGCCACCCCGGACGATAGCCCAACCCGGGGCGCCCGTCGCGGCCGGCCGGGGCCGGCGCGGTTATCGGGGCGGCCCCTCGCCCCAACGGTCGCCATGGCCCGCCTCCTCCCCGTCCTGCCCCTCCGCGACACCGTCGTCTTCCCCGGGATGATCGCGCGGATCAGCGTCGTCCCCGCCGAGGCCGTCGCGGCGGTCGAGCTCCACCTGCAGTCCGGCCAGCCGATGGTCGGGGTGCCCCTGCGCGCGGCGCTGGACCAGCCCGAGGCGGCCGACCTGTTCGAGGTGGGCTGCGTCCTGCGCGCCGTGCGGGTGGTGCGCCTGGGCGACGGCACCGTGCGGGTGCTGGTCGAGGGCCTGCAGCGCGCCCGCGTGGGCGGGGTGAAGCCCGACCCCGACGCCGGCCTGGTGGCGATGGCGCGCCCCCTGCCCGACCTGCCCGGCGACCCGGCCCAGGTCGAGCTGCTGGCGACGCGCCTGCGCGACGAGCTGCGGGCCCTGGTGACCGACGACAAGACCTGGCCGCCGGCCCTGGTGCGCCTGACCGAGGTGGAGGAGCCGCCCGGCCGGCTGGCCGACCACGTGATCGCCAACCTGACGCTGCCCTGGACCGACAAGGTGAAGCTGCTGGACACGGCGGCGGTCCAGGAGCGGCTGGACGCCGCGCTGCTGGCGGTCGGCCGGGAGCGGCAGCTCCGGGGGCTCGAGCGCGACGTGCACCAGCGCATCGTGCGGACCATGGACAAGCAGCAGCGGGACTACTTCCTGCGCGAGAAGATCCGCGGCCTGCAGAAGGAGCTGGACGAGGGCGAGGAGGGGGGCGGGAAGGCGAGCTGGGACGACACGACGGCCCTGGAGCAGCGCGTGCGCGAGGCCGGCCTGCCCGAGGAGCACCTCGAGGAGGTGCTGCGCGAGGTCGGCCGGCTGGGCCGGATGCACCCCGACGCCAGCGAGTACACCGTCTCCCGCACCTGGATCGACTGGCTGCTGGCGATGCCCTGGCGGACCAGCAAGCCCGAGAACGCCGACATCAAGCACGCCCGGCAGGTGCTGGACGAGGACCACTTCGGCCTGGAGAAGGTCAAGGACCGCATCCTGGAGCACCTGGCCGTGCGCCAGCTCAACCCCGAGGGCCAGGCCCCCGTGCTGTGCTTCCTGGGGCCCCCCGGCGTGGGCAAGACCAGCCTGGGCCGCTCCATCGCCCGGGCGCTGGGCCGCGACTTCCAGCGGGTCGCCCTGGGCGGCATGAAGGACGAGGCCGAGATCCGCGGCCACCGGCGCACCTACGTCGGCGCCCTGCCCGGCCGCATCATCCACGCGCTCAAGCGCGCCGGCAGCAACAACCCGGTGATGGTCCTCGACGAGATCGACAAGATCGGACGGGACTACCGCGGCGACCCCTCCTCGGCCCTGCTGGAGGTGCTCGACCCCGAGCAGAACCACGCCTTCAGCGACCACTACCTGGACGTGCCCTTCGACCTGAGCAAGGTGCTGTTCATCTGCACCGCCAACGTCGCCGACCCGATCCCGGCCGCGCTGCACGACCGGCTCGAGATCATCGAGATCCCGGGCTACATCCAGGAGGAGAAGCTCCAGATCGCCCGCCGGCACCTGATCCCGCGCCAGCGGCAGGCGCACGGGCTGAAGGAGGAGCAGCTCACCATCACCGACGCCGCGCTGGAGGAGGTCATCGCCTCCTACACCCGCGAGGCGGGCGTGCGGAACCTGGACCGCGAGCTGGCCGCCCTGCACCGCAAGGCCGCGCGGCAGGTGGTCGAGGGGCGCACCGCCGGCCTGCGGGTCCACAACCTCGACCGCCTCAAGCAGTTCCTGGGGCCGCCGCGGCACTTCGCCGAGCTGGCCGAGCGCGCCGACGCGCCGGGCATCGCCATCGGCCTGGCCTGGACGGAGTCGGGCGGCGACATCCTGTTCATCGAGGCCACCCGCTACCGGGGCGCGGGCGAGGGGGTCAGCCTGCGGCTGTCCGGCCGCCTGGGCGAGGTGATGAAGGAGTCGGCCGAGGCCGCGCTCTCGCTCATCCGCAGCCGCGCCGACGCCCTGGGCCTGAAGCCCGAGGACTTCAAGGGCTGGGACTTCCACGTGCACGTGCCGGCCGGCGCCATCCCCAAGGACGGGCCCAGCGCCGGCGTGACCATGGTCACGGCGCTGACCAGCCTGCTGACGGGGCGCCGGGTGCGGCCACAGCTCGCGATGACGGGCGAGATCACGCTGCGCGGCAAGGTCCTGCCCGTCGGCGGCGTCAAGGAGAAGGTCCTGGCGGCACGGCGGGCGGGCGTGCACGAGGTCCTGCTGCCCCGCCAGAACGACAACGACCTGGTCGACGTGCCGGCCGCGGTGCGGCGCGAGCTGACCTTCCACCTGGTGGACAACGTCGACCAGGTGCTGAAGCTGGGCCTGGAGTAGGGGCGCGGCGCGCCGGCCGGCCTACTCCTGCCGGGGCACGACGGGGTTGAGCTCGGCGAAGCGCTCGATCAACGCGCGGCTCTCGCCGTCCAGGCGGTCGGGGGTGACGATCCGCAGCTCGACCACGTGATCGGCGCCCCCCGCGCCCCGCCCGCGCAGGCGCAGGCGCGCGCCCGAGCTGGTGCAGGGCGGGATGGTCACGTGCACGGCGCCGGCGGGCGTCTGGACCTTCACCCGCCCGCCCAGCAGCGCCTCGACCACCGTGATGTCGACGGTGTGGGCGTCGGCCGGGGGCGCGGCGCCGGCCTCGGGACCCGCGGGGTCGGCCACGCGGGGACCGGCGGCCCCGGGCTCCGGGCGGCGGCGCTGCCCACGCCGGTGCTGCGGCTCGTCGGCCACCTCGCCCGGCACGATGGTCAGGTCGCAGACCAGGTCGCCATAGGGCCCGCCCGCGCCGCCGGCGTCGCCCATGCCCGGCACGCGCAGGGTGTCGCCGCGGCGCACCCCGGGGGGCACGCGCAGGTCGTGGATCTCGTCGTAGCGGTGCAGCGACTGGCCGTCGTCGCCCCGGCGCAGGCGGGGGTAGCGCAGCGTGACCGTGCCCCCGCGGTCGGCGATGCCCTGGGGCAGGTCGACCTTCATGTGGATGTCGCGGCCGGGGCGCGCGCCCGCGGCCGGGTCCTCGCCCCCGCCGCCGACCGGCCCGCTGCTGGCCGGCCGGCCGCCGGCCCAGGTGCCGCGGTTGGCCTCGCTGGCCTTCGGTCCCCCGCCGAAGCCGAAGTCGCCGCCGCCGAAGTCGCCGAAGATGTCCTCCAGGCCGATGTCGTTGGCCGGGTCGCGCCGGCGCCCGCGCCGCCCGCCCGCGCCCGCCCGCTGCCCGGGCGTGGGGTCGCCCACCTGCTCGAAGTCGAAGCCCCCCGGGGGCCGCCACTTGCCGCCGTGCCGCCCCGGGCCGGCGAACCAGGTGGAGTAGCCGCGCCGATCGTAGGTGGCGCGACGCACCGGATCGGCCAGGGTCTCGTAGGCCTCGCGCACCCGGGTGAAGCGCGCGGCGGCCGCGGGGTCGGGGCCGGCGACGTCGGGGTGGCACTCGCGCGCGAGCTTGCGGAAGGCGGTCTTGATCTCGTCGGTGCTGGCGTCGCGGGCCACCCCGAGCGTCTCGTAGTGGTCCGGGCCCCCGGCGTCGCTCTCCGACATGTCTCCTCCTGCCCCGGGCGGGTTCCCCTCCGGGTCCGGAGAGGATAGCGCGAGCAGGTCGACGCGCGGTCACCGCGCCCGCCCTGCGCGATCCGCGCCGCGCGTTGACGCCCTCGCAGTGGCGCCGATATTCTCCTGCCTGGCGCCCTCCCGCCCTTCTCCCAGGCCGGTCCTTCATGCCCAAGTACACCAACCCCACGGGCCTCGCCTGCTCCTTCTGCCACAAGACCCAGCGGGAGGTGGACAAGATCATCGCCGGGCCGAACGTCTACATCTGCTCGGAGTGCATCAAGCTCTGCCTGGACATCATCCGGGAGAACAGCCAGCCCAAGCCGATCTCCTGGGGCCACCAGCGCGTGCCGCCCCCCGCGAAGATCAAGGCCTTCCTCGACCAGTACGTCGTCGGCCAGGACATCGCCAAGCGCAAGCTCGCGGTCGCGGTCTACAACCACTACAAGCGGCTGGAGGCCAACCAGAAGAAGGCCGACGGCGACGGCGACGTCGAGATCCAGAAGAGCAACGTGCTGCTGATCGGGCCGACCGGCACCGGCAAGACGCTCATCGCCCAGACCCTGGCGCGCTTCCTCGACGTGCCCTTCGTCATCGCCGACGCCACCACGCTGACCGAGGCCGGCTACGTCGGCGAGGACGTCGAGAACATCATCCTCAACCTGTACCAGGCCAGCGGCAACAGCCTGGAGCGCACGGTCAAGGGCATCGTCTACATCGACGAGATCGACAAGCTCGCCAAGAAGAGCTTCACGAGCAGCGTCTCCCGCGACGTCTCCGGCGAGGGCGTGCAGCAGGCCCTGCTCAAGATCATCGAGGGCTCGCTGGCCAACATCCAGGTCAAGGGCAACAAGCGCCTGCCCAACCAGGAGTACCTGCAGGTCGACACGAGCAACATCCTCTTCATCTGCGGCGGCAGCTTCGAAGGACTGCGCAAGATCATCGAGGGGCGCACGGGCAAGCGCACCGTGGGCTTCCTGCACGACGGCGAGGGCGACGGCGCCCCGATCGACCCGACGGCCAAGGACATCCTGCAGCGCACCCTGCCCGAGGACCTCGACAAGTTCGGCCTGATCCCCGAGTTCATCGGCCGCCTGCCGGTGATCGCGGTGATGGACTCGCTGGACGAGGAGTCGCTGGTCCGGATCCTGACCGAGCCCAAGAACTCGCTGGTCCGGCAGTACCAGAAGCTCTTCAAGTTCGAGAAGGTCAAGCTGACCTTCACCGAAGAGGCGCTGAAGGCCATCGCCCACAAGGCGGCCAGCCGCAACACCGGCGCGCGCGGCCTGCGCACCATCCTCGAGCAGGTCATGCTCGAGGTGATGTACGAGGTGCCGAGCCAGGACAACCTGCGCGAGGTGGTGATCACCGAGGAGGTGGTCCTGGAGGGCGCCGACCCGCTGACCGAGCCGGTGCGGGACTACGGCCTGCCCGGCTGATGGCCACCCGGCCGCCAACGGGCCGCCCTGGGGGTGCCGCATGAGGACGGGACTGCTGATCGCCTCTCCCCAGATGAAGGACCGCTGGTTCGAGCGCACCGTGGTGCTGCTCTGCCAGCACGACGAGGACGGCGCCCTGGGCCTGGTGATCAACCGCGACGGGCCGGTCACCGTGGGCGACGTCCTGGAGCGGATGGACCTGTCGGGCGGCGGGCCGGATCGCCCCACCTGGTGGGGTGGTCCGGTCGGCAAGGGCGCCGGCTTCGTCCTGTGGCGAGGCCAGGCCGAGGTGGAGGAGGGCTGGACCCTGGGCCGGGAGGTGGCGGTCTCGCCCTCGGCCGAGCGGCTGACCCGCCTGGTGGTCGAGGGCCACCGCTTCCAGCTCGCGCTGGGCTACGCCGGCTGGGGGCCGGGCCAGCTCGACGAGGAGATCGAGCGCGGGTCCTGGTTGCTGGCCGAGGTGGACCCGGCGGTGGTCTTCGACACGCCGATGGAGCAGCGCTACGACCAGGCCCTGGCCACGCTGGGCCTGACCGCGCACACGGTCGTGATGGACCCGATCAGCGAGTAGCCCTCGGGCAGCGAATAGCCCTCGGGCAGCGAACAGCCCTCGGGCACCGGGGGCCGTGGCCTCGCGTGTTACACGGCGCCGATGCGCCAGCTCACCTTCCAGCGTACCGTCGGGGCCGGGGCCTTCGGCACCGTCTACCAGGCGGAGCTGCAGACGGGCCGCGGCTTCCGCCGCCAGGTCGCCGTCAAGGTGATCCAGGCGCGCGGGCCGGACGGCGACATGTTCCTGTCGCGGATCCGGGACGAGGCGCGGCTGCTCGGCCTGCTCCAGGACGACGCGATCCTCAAGGTGCTCGACATGGTCCAGGTGGACGGCCTGGACGCGGTCGTCATGGAGTACATCGAGGGCGCCGACCTCGACAGCCTGGTGCGCGCGGCGGGCGCGCCGAGCCCCCAGGCCCTGGCCGAGCTGGGCGCCCTGGTGGCCGGCGCCCTGCACCGCGCCCACACGGCCGTGCACCCCGCCGACGGCAGCCCGCTGGGCGTGGTCCACCGCGACGTGAAGCCGGCCAACATCATGGTGACCCGCAGCGGCGGGGTGCGCCTGCTGGACTTCGGAGTCGCCCGGGCGCGCTTCGAGGCGCGGGAGAGCTACACCGGCCAGCTCGTGCTGGGCACGCTCAACTACATGGCCCCCGAGTACATCGTCACCAACGAGCTGTCGCCGGCCGCCGACATCTACGGCCTGGGCCTGTCGCTCTTCGAGGCGGCGACGGGCCAGGTCTACGGCCAGCCCAAGGTCCGCGCCGACAGCCACGACAAGCGCCTGCGGGAGCGCATCGACCAGCTCGCCGCGACCATGCCGGCGCTGGCGCCGGTGGTGGAGCGGATGTTGACCTGGGACCCGCGCCAGCGGCCCGACGGCGCGGCGCTCGAGGCGCTGCTGTGGGAGGTGGTCGGTGGCAGCCGCGGCCCCGGCCTGCGCCCCTGGGCCACCCAGGCCGTGCCCGCCGTGCTCGACGGCCGGCCGCTGGCGCCCGACGAGCTGGGCCTGGTCGGTCGGGTGGTCCGCCTGGCCGACGAGGCAGCGGTGCCCGAGGCCGAGGCCCGCCTGCCCGAGCCCCTGGCCGAGCCCGTCCCGGCCACGCCGACCG
>JAKLKF010000149.1 GCA_023150805.1 Myxococcota bacterium
GCGTCTGGCCCTGCGGATCCCGCACTTCCGTCAGGAAGATCCGACGGCTGCCCGCCGGGGCTGCGGCTCGACCTGGAGCTGGTGCAGGCGGAGCTGGACCGGCGGCGGCCGGGGCAGTCGGCCCTGACCTCGCCGCGCAAGGAGCCCGACCGGGTGCAGGTGCTCAGCGGGCTGTGGGAGGGGCGCACGCTGGGCAGCCCGCTGGCGCTGCTGGTGCCCAACGTGGACGCCGACCCCGCGGCCTACCGGGAGCTGGCGGACCGCTACCGCCCCTCGCACGCCGACCTGTCGACCGAGCTGCGCTACGGGCTGCGCGCCTGGGCGGGCGGCGGGCGGTCCAGCGCGCGGGAGACGGTGGGGCGCGTGGCGGCGGGCGCGGTGGCCCGGCAGGTGCTGGCGGCGTGGACCTCGCCGGCGGTGGAGCTGGTCGCCTGGGTGGACCAGGTGGGCGAGGTCGTGGCCGGCTGTGACCCGGCGGCGGTGACGCGGGCGGCGGTGGAGCAGAGCCCCGTGCGCTGCCCGGACCCGGCGGCCAGCGCGGCGATGGAGGCGCTGATCCGGCAGGTGCGCGCCGAGAAGGACACGGTGGGCGGGGTGGTGCGGCTGGTGGCGCGGCACGTCCCCGGGGGCCTGGGCGAGCCGGTCTTCCACAAGCTGGAGGCGGACCTGGCGGCGGCGATGCTGTCCCTGCCGGCGGCCAAGGGCTTCGAGTCGGGCAGCGGCTACTCCGGCGCGGCCATGCGGGGCAGCGCGCACAACGACGCCTTCGAGCCCGCGCCCGAGGACGACCCCCACGCCGCCCTGCTGGCCAGCGGTGCGCGGGTGCGCACCCGCACCAACCACAGCGGCGGGATCCAGGGCGGCATCAGCAACGGGATGCCCGTCCTGCTGTCGGTGGCCTTCAAGCCGGTGGCGACCCTGTTCCAGCCGCAGGACACGGTCGACGACCAGGGCCGGCCGGTGACGGTGCAACCGCGGGGGCGCCACGATCCCTGCGTGCTGCCGCGGGCCGTGCCGATGGTGGAGGCGATGGCGGCCCTGGTGCTGTGCGACCACCTGCTGCGCTGGCGGGCGATGCGCGGGGACGGGGTGCGATGAGGTATCTGCGCGTCGCGGCCGCGTGGCTGGCCACCTGCCAGCAGTACTGGGTGGCCAGCTTCGCCCGCCTGGACGACCTGCTGCTGTCCTTGCAGACCCCCCCCAACACCCCAACGGAGCCTGTATGAATCGTCCCCCCTCCGTCCGCTTCGCGGCCGACTCCCTCCGATGGGGGGAGGGATGAACCGTCCCTTGGAAGTCATCGCCGACCCCGCCGCCCCCACGATCCTCACCCGTCGCTGGTTCGCCGCGCCGGTGGAGCTGGTGTGGGAGGCCTGGACCCGCGCCGAGCTGCTCCGGCAGTGGATGGGGCCACGCACGCTGACCTGTGTCTCCTGCGAGGTGGACCTGCGCGCGGGTGGGGGCTACCGCTTCGTGCACCGTGCGCCCGACGGGCAGGAGTTCGGCCTCCACGGGGAGTACCGAGAGGTCCAGCGTCCACACCGGCTGGTGAGCACCTTCGTCTTCGAGCTCATGCCGGACTACGGCGCGCTGGACACGCTGACGCTGGAGCCCAAGGACGGCGGCACCCTGGCGACCACCTTCACCGTGCACGGATCCATGGAGGCGCGCGATGGGCACCTGAATGGCGGGATGGAGGAGGGCATGGCCGACGGCTACGCCCGCCTGGACGATCTGTTCGCGGCAGACCAGGTGCGGCGCCAGCGGGCCCTTCCCTTCCTGTGGTTCTCCACCGACGCCGAGCATGCCGCCCAGCGCTACGTCGAGATCTTCGGCGGCCGGGTGGTGGACACGATGCGGGCCGGCGACGCCGTGATCGCCTGCACCTTCGAGATCCTGGGCCTGCGCCTGGTCGCCCTCAACGGGAACCGGGGGCCGTCGTTCACCGACGCCTTCTCCGTGCAGGTGCCATGTGACAGCCAGGCCGAGATCGACCGGGTGTGGGATGCGCTGCTGGCGGACGGCGGGCAGGAGAGCATGTGCGGCTGGCTGCGTGACCGCTTCGGCGTGGCCTGGCAGGTGGTGCCGGCCGAGCTGCCGCGGTTCTTGTCCAACCCGCGGGCGGTGGCCGCGATGATGGGCATGCGCAAGCTCGACATCGCGGCATTGGAGGGGGCGTAGTTCGTGGGTGAGCCCTCGGTTCAGCGGGGGGTCACCGTACACACGACGGGCCGGTGATCGAACAGGGCGTAGGTGTAGGGATCGGGCTGACCGTCCAGCCCCCCGTGCCAGCATGCGCCCGACAGGCTGTCACTGGCCACGTGATCGATGTCGGCCAGCCCGCCGTAGCTGCCAGGCGCGTCGGGGCCGACCTGTGTGATCCACTGCCAGGGCAGGCTCTCGCCGACGAAGTCATTCCACCTTGCCGCGCTCTGGTCGAAGCCGGCGAAGCGCGAGGGGTCCGTGTTCAGGTCGCCGAGCGCCAGGTTGCGCGCGCCGTCGGCGCCAGGGCGGCCGTCTCCCAGGTCCAGGAAGACCTGGTCCACCTGGGCCACGCGGCAGGCCTGCTCCTCGGGCTCCATGCCCGAGCTGCCGTGGAAGCCGACCACGGTCAGGTCCAGTTCCTCGATCCGGCCGCGGGCAACCCGGGCCCCGCTGCCGCAGCCCTCGACCGGGAAGCCGTCCAGGCCGTCCAGGCAGAGATCCTCCTCGCAGCCGGCGAAGCGGCCCCGCGCGGTGCGCACGGCCAGGCACTTGTCGGGCTTGTCGGGGTGGCAGGCCACCTGGTAGCCCTCGCCGAGGAGGACCTGGGCCACGGTCGGGTCCCCCTCGCGCCAGGTCTCGCACACGAAGCCGGGCCAGGCCTCGGTCGGGATAAAGGAGCACTCGCCGGACCAGAAGATCTCCTGGAAGGCGATGAGGTCAGGCTGGACCCCGGCCAGGAAGTCCCGGGTGGACTGCACCGCTGCGCTCCAGGCCAGGCCGTCGCCGTAGTACTGGTCGGAGAGGGCGGCCTGCTCTGGGCCGTAGCCGTCGCCGTCCTCCTGCTGGGCGATGCCCTCGGTGGTGCCGGTGTTGAAGGTGACCACGACGAGGGCGTCATCCGCCTGGGCGGTGTCGTGGCCACGGGGACCGGGGGCGCAGGCGAGCAGGAGGGGCAGCACGGATTGACGATAACAGGCGCCTCCGCTCGGAGGGGCCGGCACGCGGCATCAGTCCTCCGCTTCGGTCTCCATGAGGACCAGCGCGAAGTCCAGCGCCACCGTGGATCGGTTCTGGTCGGGGCAGATCTCGACCACCGAGAGCCCGGCGCGCTGGGCCTCGGGGACCAGGCTGATGTCGTCGCAGCGCTGCTGGACCAGGTCGGTGTCGTTGTCGACAACGACGTTGTCGCGCAGGGTGGCGGAGGCGCCGTCCAGGAAGATCGCCGCGCCGCTCGACTCCCGCAGCGTGTTGTCTGCCAGCAACAGGCCCGTCTGCGTGCTCTCGTCCCACGGCGCGATGCCACCGGTGACATAGACGGCGTCCCCGTGCAGGTGGACCCAGTCGTAGGGATCCTGGCCCGGGCCGCCGGTCAGGTCGTTCCCGACGATCTGGTAGTCGCCGGGCACGGTGAGCCAGACGGCGGCGTAGGTGTGGACCCCCACGGCGCTGTCCTGGAGCAGGAGGGAGGGCGTGAACGAATAGTGGTCCAGTGAGAAGACCCCGACACCTCCACCCTCGCTGCCATGGGGGAGCGTGTCGTTGATGTCGACCCCGACAAGCTCCAAGCGTCCATCCCCCGTTACGGCGGCTCCCGCGAACTGGTTGCCGGTGATCACACAGCCCTCGCAGGAGAGGAGCGTCCCTTCGCTTGTGGAATAGAGGCCTGGGCCCTCATTCTCCCGCAGCTCCACGTCCGTCGCCGCCACGATGGCTCCGTTCTGTGCGAACAGGCCGAAGGCCAGGACGGACTGGTCGGAGGGCTCCGTGCCACGGATGACGCTGTCCGTGAGGTCGAGGGAGGCACCCTCGCCGGATGCGAAGGCCCCGATGGACTGGGTGTCCGCGATGGTCAAGGCCGAACCGACCACCGAGGCGCCGCTCTCCACGCCCAGGCCGCGTCCGCCCTGGCCATCGGAGTACTGCACCGTGGTCTGGATGGTGGTTTCCTCCAGCCAGGCGCTGGCGCCAGCTCCGACCACCAGGAGCCCGATCCCCTGGTTCCCGGTCAGCTCGCTTCCTGTCATCGTGAGGGTCGCGCCGTCGGCGATCTCGACGCCGCGCGCTGTGGTCAGGCTGGGCACTTCTACCGTGTCGGACACGACAAGACCGCTCAGGTCCACCGATGTGTCCCCGCCATAGGCCAGCAGCCCGGCGCCCCGGGTACCGGAGATCCAGCAGTCGCTGGCCACCAGGGCGCCACCTTCGCTCACCGAGATCCCCGCGCCATATACGTCGATGTCGGGTGCGGTGCCCGTGATGGTGCACCCGCGAACCGTGGCAGTGGCGCCTGTTCCTCTGACATCCAGCCCCCCGCGGTGATTGCCGTCCAGGACCAGGTCCTCGGCCGTGAGCGAAGCGCCGTAGTCGATCTGCAGTCCGACGCCATCCAGGCCTGCCTCGGTGGCCGCCGTGCCCCGGATGGACAGCCCGGAGACCTCGACCGTTGTGCCCTCGTCTTTCGCATAGATGCCCGCCGCGGTGTTGTCTCGCAGCTCCCCGCCCTCGACGGCCAGGTGGGCGCCTCCCTCGATCCGGATGCCCAGGCCCTCGGCGTCGCCAGAAGCCTCCTGGGTGTCGGAGATGACGCTGTCCACCAGCGTGATCTCGGTCCCGCTCTCGAAGCCGTAGACCCCGATCGCACGGTTGTTGGCGAACTCACATCGCTCGGCGCGAAGGAGAGCCTCCCCCTCCACCCAGGCGCCCAGGCCGCGGGCCCCGTCGGCGCGGGCCTGGGTGTCGGAGATCACACAGTCCGTGAGATCCATCGTGGCGCTATCGAGGTACAGTCCGAGCTCGTGGTTGCCGGAGAGGGTGAGGTCGGTGGCGGCCAGGGACGCGCCTGCGACGACGAACATTCCGATGCCCAGCTCGTCACTGGAGTCCGGCAGCGTGCCGAGGATCTCGACCGCTTCGAGTGTGACCTGGCTTCCCCCAGCATGCAGCCCGAACTCGCTGTTGGCGGACAGGACACTCTCCCGCAGGGTCACCTCCGCCCCTCCTTCGACGTGCATGCCGCGGCCCCAGGAGCCATCGGCCGCCGGCTGGGTCCCCTGGATGGTCAGTCCCACTCCCTCGATGGACGCGCCGCCTCCGACGGCGACCAGGCCGACCATCTGGTTTGCGTCGAAACCGACCCCGTCAAGGTGGACCTCCCCTCCCCAGACGACGAGGCCGCCTTCGGGTCCAGCGGTCAGGGTGAGCCCCCGCAAGGAGATGACCTCGCCGGGGGCGTCCACTTCGACGACCATGGGGATCTCGTCGGCGTTGCCGCCGTCCACCACGACCAGCTCGGCGCAGCGGCCCACGACTTCGAGGCCGGCGTGGTGCTCGCCAAGCTGGAGGTTCTCGAAATAGGTGCCCGCGGCGACGCGGACGCTGGACAGCCCCGAAGTCGCCGCGACATCCGCGCCCACTTGCAGGCCGCGCACTGGCGCCTGTTGGCTGCCGTCTCCGCCGTCGGCCGCCCCCGCGTCCACGTAGACCGCGTCGGCGTCCATGGGCAGGTCTCCCCAGGTGCCGACGCCGCAGGCCGCAGGCACGCAGGTGCCTCCGTCGAGGACCTGACCTTCGGCGCAGGTCGGGTCTGTGGTGGTGGGGGGGGGGCCGGACGGCGCGGGGTCGTCGCCGCAGGCGGCACCGAGGGACAGGCTGGCCAGGAGGGCCGGGAGGGACAGGAGCGAGGACCGGGTCATGGCCACATCCTGCCACGGAGGCCGCAAGGTGTTCCAGGGAGGGAGCTGGGGTGGGGACGAGCTGCGGTCCTGGTTAGCCGGGGCGGCATGGCTGCGTTCCCCCTCGGGCCCTTCTCGGTGCAGTCCCCCCTCGGCCAGGGGGGGATGGCCCAGGTCTGGCGAGGCGTCCACGCCGCCTCGGGCCTGCCCGTGGCGATCAAGGTGCTCCCCGCGCGGCCCGGTGGGGGCGGATCGCGGCTTCAGCGCGCCTTCCGGGTGGAGGTGCGGCAGACGGCCCGCCTGGACCATCCGGGGATCGTGACGGTGCTGGACCACGGTGCCGTCCCACCGGACGCGGCCGCGGCGTCGGGAGGGGCGCTGACCGAGGGCAGCCCCTACCTGGTGATGGAGATGGCGCACGGCGGCTCGCTGGACGCCGCGCCGCCGGGCCGGGACTGGGTCACGGTCCAGGCGCTGTTGTCCGGAGTCCTGGACGCCCTGGCCTGGGCGCACGCGCGCGGCGTGCTGCACCGTGACCTGAAGCCTGCCAACATCCTGCGCTTCCCCGAATTGGACGGTGGAATGCGGCTGAAGCTGGCGGACTTCGGCCTGGCCCACGTCTGGTGGGGGTCGGACCTCGATGGGAGCCCACTGGCCGGCGGGACCCCCGGCTACATGCCTCCCGAGCAGATCCGCGGTGACTGGCGGGAGCAGGGGCCGTGGACGGATCTGTATGCGCTGGGCTGCCTGTGCTGGTGGCTGGCCACGGGGGGCCCGCCCTTCTCCGGGGGGAGCGCACAGGAACTGCTGCGCGCGGTGATGGAACGCCCGGCGCCATCGCTCCCGGTGCCACCGGGCTGGCCTCCGGCCATTTCGGACTGGCTGGCGCGCCTCCTGGAGCGAGCGCCGGGGGATCGCTACCGCATGGCCGCGGACGCGGCGTCGGATCTGCGCGACCTGGGCGAACGCAGCATCGCGGCCCGCCCGACGGGACCGGACCGCACCTGGAACAGCCTGGCGTCGCTGGTTGCGGAAGGTACCGGTCCTCTCCTTCCGGGGTCACCATCGGACACCTGGGCCGATCTCGACGGGCTCGCAACACCGACCGTGCATTCGCCGCCGCGGCCGGTACCGCTCCCGGTGGAGCCTCTGCCCTCGGGACCGCCGGTCCTGGTGGGCGCGGGCCTGGGCCTGTTCGGCCTGCGGGAGCCGCCCCTGGTGGACCGCGCGGAGCAGCGTGCCGCGCTGTGGGAGGCGCTGGAGGAGGTGGCGACCAGCGGCCGTCCACGCGCGGTGCTGCTGCGAGGGATGGCGGGCGTCGGGAAGTCCCGGCTGGCGATGGGCCTGGCCGAGCGTGCACACGCCCTGGGCCTGGCCGAGCACATGCGGGCCGACCACGGACCCGTGCCCTTCGCGACCCAGGGCGTGGTCCCGATGCTGGCCCGGTACCTGCGATGCGAGGGGCTGGACGGCCCGGGTCTCCACCGCCATCTCGACGACCTGGTCCGGAGTGGGGAGCTGGCCGACCCGACGATGGCGGCAGCCACGGCTCGCCTGCTGCTGGGAGGCGAGCGGGGCGGACCCGTGCCCTACCGCAGCGTGCAGGAGCGGTACGACGCCATCGTCCGCCTGCTGGGGCACCTGGGCTCCCGGAGGCCCATGGTGCTGATCCTCGACGATGCGCAGTGGGGCGCGGACGCGCTGGAGCTCGCTGGCTGGCTGTTGGCGCGTCCGCCGAAGGAGCACCTGCCGGTCCTGGTGGTGCTGGGCATCCGCGACGATGAGCTGCGGACCCGCCCCGAGGCGGCGGCGTTGGTCGAGGACCTGGCCGCGCTCGGCACCGCCCGCACTGTGGGCGTCGGACCGCTGGCACCGTCCGACCACCAGGCGCTGGTCGGCGGCTTCCTGCCAATGCAGCCGGATCTGACGCGCCGGGTGGCCGAACGCACTGCGGGCAATCCCCTCTTCGCCGAGCGCCTGGTCGGCGACTGGGTCCGGCGCGGCCTGCTCCGCTCCACTCCCGAGGGCTTCCGCATCGGAAGCGGCGCCGAAGCGGCCCTGCCCGATGACCTGCACGAGATGTGGCGCTGGAGCCTCCAGCTCGTCCTGTCGGACCAGCCTCCCGGTACCGCTCCGGCCCTGTGGGTCGCCGCGGCGCTGGGGATTCAGGTCGACGAGGAGGAGTGGTCGCGGGCATGCGCGACCATGCCCGTGAGCCTGCCGGATGGCCTTGTGGAGGCGCTGATCAAGGCGGGCGTGGCGGTCCCCTCGGCAGGTGGCTGGTCGTTCCAACACGGGATGGCGCGGGAGAGCCTGCGGCGGGACGCGGAGGAGCAGGGAGCGTGGGCCCGGGTGCACGCTGCCTGCGCCGCGGCGCTGGACGCGGAGCGGGAGCCCGAGCGGGTAGGTCTGCACAACCTGCAGGCCGGCCGGACCGATGAGGCGCTGGCGCTGCTGGTCCTGGCGGCCGAGCGCCTGTCGGCGACCTGCGCCCCGCGCGAGGCGCTCGCCGTTCTGCAGCACGTGGACGAGGCGGTCGAGCGCCTGGCACTGCCCGGCAACGACCCGCGACTGGCCAAGAGCTGGCGCCCGCGCTTCGTCGCGATGCTCAGCCTGGGGCAATTCCCGGCGGCTGATCAGCACGCCGCCCGCTGCGCGCAGGTGGCGCGCCGGCAGGGCTGGACCGAGTCCGAGGCCGACGCCTTCCGCTGGCGAGGCATGGTAGCCGAGAAGCGGGGCGACCTGCTGACGGCCGAGACGATGTTCGACCGCGGGCGGGAGGTGGCCGAGGCGGGAGGACACGAGCGCGCCCTGGCGGCCTGCCTGGAACACCAGGGCACCTTGTTGCGGCAGCGGGGCGACCGGGAGGGCTCGCTCCGCGCGCTGGACCGTGCGCGGAGCCTGTACGAGGCGCTGGGCTTCCAGCTCGGCCTGGCCGATTGCCTCAAGGAGCTTGGGGGAACTCACGCGGCCCTCTCCGCGCCGCAGGAGGCGGTCGCGCCCCTACGTGCCGCCGAGGCGCTCTACGTCGCGTTGGGTCACGAGACGGGGCGCGCCTACTGCCTGAACAACCTGGGCGAGGTCCTGCGCCGCCGGGCCGATCTGGACGGGGCGGAGCGCGCCTACACGGAGGCCCTGCAGGCGATGGAGAAGAGCGGTGTGCATGCCCGGATCGTGCCTCTGCTCAACCTGGGGCTGGTCCGGATCGCGCGCGGGGAGCATGTCGGAGCGCGCGACACGCTGGAGCAGGCCCTGAAGCTGGCTCGGGCCGAGCGTCGACAGGTGATGGCCGCCTACTGCCACGGCTTTCTGCTGCCCTGCCTCGCCGGCATGGGCGACTGGGAACAGGTCCAGGCACACCTGGATGAGGCCCGCGGCCTGCTGGAGGAGACGGGCCTGGT
Organism: Myxococcota bacterium; assembly: GCA_023150805.1. Lineage (GTDB taxonomy): Bacteria > Myxococcota_A > UBA796 > UBA796 > UBA2385 > UBA2385. The sequence goes on from JAKLKF010000149.1 coordinate 9,278, forward strand.
GGATGCGGACCTGGCCAGGTGCGCGCGGGAGGCAGCCGAGCTGGCGCGCGGGGACGGTGATGCTACCCTGGCGGCGGCTCTGCGGGCGCTGGCGGTGGATCAGGAGCAGCGGCTGGAAGGGGCGAGGCAGGATTGACAGGCGGCGCGGCGGTGAGGAAGCATGGAGAGATGAACGACCGGCCCCACCTCGCAGCGCTCATCGTGTCCACCTGGATGCTCTCCATCCTGGGGCCCGCCTGTGGTGACAAGGAGGGCGATGACACGGCACCACCAGGAGACGGGGGCGGGGCGGACGGTGGCGGGCTCGACGGGGGCACCACGGACGGAGGAGGCGGCGACGGAGGGGGCACCTCCTCGGCCGCGCCGCCCTGCGCAGGGGAGACCTGGGGGTTCATCGACGCCGACCGGGTGGACCAGGCGATCCACGTGCGAACGGATGGCTCGGACGACGGCGATGGCAGCCTCTCTGCGCCGGTGCAGAGCCTGGCCGCCGCGTTGGCGCTCAGTCGCGCCGAGGGGGGCGCCCGCCGGCTGGCCATCGGGCCAGGGGAGTTCGAGGCGCAGCTCGATCTGAGCTTCGAGCTGGGCGACGAAGGGTTGGTGATCGAGGGCTGTGGACCCACGGAGGTCCGCCTGCTGGCCGCCGCCGCGGACGAGGCGGTGCTGCGCGTGACCGAGGCCACGGGGGTCGTGCTGGAGGGATTCGCGATCGAGGGCGGGCAGCGCAGCCTGTGGTTCTGGCGCGAGGCGGAGGTCACGCTGGACGCGGTCGAGGTGTTCGGAGCTTCTCGGGCCGGCGTGGTGATCGATGGTTCGAACACGGGGCTCACGGCCACCGACCTTGTGGTCGACGACGTGAGTGCGGACGCCGATGGGTTGGGCTTCGGCATCCTCATCCAGGCGGCCCAGGTCAGCCTGGTCGGTGGGAGGGTGAGCGCCGCCACCCGGGTGGGGATCCTGATCGATGACGAGGACGCCTTGGTCGACCTGGTCGACGTCGAGGTGAGCAACACCGCACAGGGTGAGGACGGCTCCCTGGGACGGGGCGTGCAGGTCCAGGGCCAGGCCGAAGCCCGCCTCTCGGGGCTGACCTTGCGCGACAACGCCGACGCCGCGGTCTTCGTGCTCGCCTCCTACTGGGTCGAGTTGGAGGCGCTCGATGTCCAGGACACCGCCCATGCCGAGGTCCCCGGCGTGGATGCCGAGGCCGGGGACGGCATCGTGGTCAGCCAGGGTGACCTCGGTGAGGCCGTGTCGAGCTTCCGGGCTTCGGTCGTGGACAGCTCCGTGACCGGTTCGGCGCGCGCCGGAATCGTGCTGGATGGTGTCACCGCCTCGGCCCTCAGTGGAAACCTGCTGAGTGACAATGGCTACGCGCCTGTGGAGGGTGCGGTCCTCGCCCAGGGTGGGGCGGATGTCACTGCCGCGGTGGACACCGTGTCGACCCTGGACGAGGCCCTGCTCCTCAACACGGCCAGGATCGATCTGGACGATCTCACGGATTGAGTATGCTCCGGGTGCCTGGTGGCGGGATGCGCTCATGTCTCATCGAGTTCGCGGTCGCCTTCGGGCTGCCCCCCTGCGATCCTGGACATGAGCACACTGTAGCTGGTGCCCTCTGAGCCAGGCGCTCGCCCCTCGTCCCGCGGCCCGTACTCCTGCTGCGGCCCGGGCCGTGGCCGAGGGGCGGCTGCAGGGCACGCCGCCAGGCCGGCTCCGCCTTGAGGCAAAGGGGGCATTCGAGGGGATGCCGCGGGCGCTGCAGGCGGCCATCGCGCTCGAGCGCGGGCCTGCCCGCCTCACCAGGCTGGGGCAGGTCCTGGCGGTGGCCCACCTGGCCTTCTGGGTGCTGCTGGCGCTGCTGGGCGAGGCGCTGGCCTTCGACCCGGTGCCCAGCATCGGGTGGGTCACGATGGCGCTGGTGCCGGTGCTGTTGCTTCACCCGCTCCTCCAGAGGGTCGTGCCGGGGGCGCGCACGCGGCTTCCCGAGGAGCTGGGCAGCATGGCGCCCAGGGCGGCGCTGGAGGGGCTGGTCCCAGAGCCGGCCGATCCGTTGCTGCGTGCGATGGCGGCCCAGCCATGGCTGCTATGGTCGCCGCCGGCCCGCAGCCTGAACCTGGAGCTGCCTCGCGCGGTCCTGGCCCGGGCGGGGGAGCGCCTGGGCGCGGTCGAGGGCCGCTTGCGGGCGCTGGAGGCGGAGCTGCGCGCAGGGGAGCAGCTCCTGGGCGAGCTGGGCGAGCTGGGGGCGGAGACCGAGGACGACGAGGAGGGGCCCTCCACGCGGGCGGGGGCCGCGCAGTCCACACTGTCCAAGCGCCGCAAGCGGTCGAAGCACTTGCGGAAGAACGCCCGCGCACTGCAAGGCGAGCTGCGGCGGGCCGACGCGCCCCTGCGCGATGCGGTCGAGCAGGCCGAGCCCCCCGACGGGGTGCCGGGGGCCCTGCGCCTTGCGGCCGACCTGGGACCCCTGCTGCAGCGGGTCGAGGCGGTGGTGACCGAGGTCGACCGGATGGAGCGCGAGACTACTTCTTCTTCTCGGTCTTCTCGCCCCTGACCACCGAGCGGAGGTTGCCGGCCAGGACCTTCTTGCGCAGGCGGATGCTGCCGGGGGTGACCTCGACCAGCTCGTCCTCGGCGATGTACTCCAGCGCCTTCTCCAGGGTGAGCTGGATCGGCGGGGTGAGGATGAGCTTCTCGTCGGCGCCGGCGGAGCGGATGTTCGTGAGCTGCTTGGGCTTGGTCGGGTTGACGTTCATGTCGTTCTCGCGGGCGTTCTCGCCCACGATCATGCCCTCGTAGACCTCCTCCTGGATGCCCACGAAGAGCTTGCCGCGCTCCTGGAGGCTGAACAGGGCGTAGGCGGTGGTCTTGCCGACGCGATCACACACCAGCGAGCCGTTGAGCCGGTAGGGGATGTAGCCGGCGTAGGGCTCCCAGCCCTCGAAGAGGGTGTTCATGATGCCCTGGCCGCGCGTGTCGTTGAGGTACTCCCCGCGGAAGCCGATGAGGCCGCGGCTGGGCACGCGGAAGGTGACGCGCAGCCGGTCGCTGCCGGCCATCTTCATCTCGACCATGCGGCCCTTGCGCAGGTTCATCTTCTCGCTGACCACGCCCATGAAGTCGCTGGGGAAGTCGAGCTGGGCCATCTCGAAGGGCTCCAGCACCTCTCCATTGTCACTGGTCCGGGTGAGCACCTCGGGCTTGGACACACACAGCTCGTAGCCCTCGCGCCGCATCTGCTCGATCAGGATCGCGAGCTGCAGCTCGCCGCGGCCGAAGATCCGGGCCCGGTCCATCTGCTCGAGATCGACGCGGATGGCGACGTTGTGCAGGGTCTCCTTCTCCAGGCGCTCGCGGATCTTGCGCATGGTGACGTGCTTGCCCTCGCGGCCGGCGAAGGGGCCGTCATTGGCCAGGAAGGTCACGCCGATGGTCGGCTCCTCGACGTGCACCCGCGGCAGGGCCTTGGGCTTGTCCAGGCTGGTGACGGTGTCGCCGATGTTGATCTCGTCGATGCCGGCGATGGCCACGATCTCGCCGGCGGGCACGGCGTCGGCGGGGATCCGCTTCAGCCCGTCGTAGGTGAAGAGCTGGCTGACCTTGATGGTGTGCGTCTCGTCGTGGCCGACCAGGGCGTACTGGCTGCCCTTGCGCACGGTGCCCTCGAAGACGCGGCCGATGGCCAGTCGCCCGACGTAGTTGTCGTAGTCGAGCTGGGTGACGAGCACCTGCGGCACGGCCTCGGGATCACCCTTGGGGACCGGCACCTTCTTGATGATGGCGTCGAAGAGGGGGCGCAGGTCGCCGGGCTCGAGCTTGCACTCGGTGTGCGCGTAGCCCTCCTTGGCGACGGCGTAGAGGATGGGGAAGTTGATCTGCTCGTCGTCGGCGCCCAGGTCGATGAACAGATCGTAGACCTCGTTCACCACCTCGGCGGCGCGGGCGTCGGGCCGGTCGATCTTGTTGATGCAGACCAGGATCTCGTGGCCGGCCTCGAGCGCCTTGCCCAGCACGAAGCGGGTCTGGGGCAGGGGCCCCTCGCTGGCGTCGACCAGCAGCAGCGCGCCGTCGACCATCTTCATCACCCGCTCGACCTCGCCGCCGAAGTCGGCGTGTCCGGGGGTGTCGACGATGTTGATCTTGAACTCCTTGCCGTCGCTGGCGACGTAGTGGACGGCGGTGTTCTTGGCGAGGATGGTGATGCCTCGCTCCCGCTCCAGGTCCATCGAGTCCATGACCCGGTCGGTCACGGCCTCGTTGTCGCGGAACAGGCCGGACTGCCGGAGCATGTGGTCGACCAGGGTGGTCTTGCCGTGGTCGACGTGGGCGATGATCGCGATGTTGCGCAGCTCGAGGGCGGCCATGGTGGGTTCCTGCCGTGGGGCGGAGAGAGAGGCCGCCGCGCATAACGGGTCCCCGGTCCCCGCGGGGGGGCCGTCACCACGCCGTCACCGTCGCCCGCGCCCTTCCGGCGCCCTGCGGGCCGCGTCCTTCAGGCGCCGAGCGTGACGTCCAGGGTCAGCGCGTCGCCTTCGAAGGCGGGGAAGACCACGGTGTACATGGCGGCCGACAGGCAGGAGTCCAGCTCGGTGCCCTTGTAGCGGCTGCTGGTGACGTAGGCGCTGCTGACCTTGCCCGTGCTGAGCACCTTGAAGCGGATCGTGACGGTGCCCAGGTCGCCCTCGGCGCGCTTGTACTCCAGGTACATGCACTTCTTCACGTTCTTGTTCGACTTGACCATGGTGTCGACCACGGTCGGAGGCAGGGTCGACAGGCCGCTGCCGCCGCCGCTGCTGGCCGGTTCCTCGGCGGGGGGGGCGGAGGCGGCGCTGGTGCGACTGGAGGTGCTGGAGCTGGAGCTGCCGGAGGTCGAGCCGGTGGAGCCGCTGGTGCGCGCCGTGCTGGCCTGCGAGGAGCTGCTGGCGGCGGTGCTGCCGCGGGCGGGCTCGGCCGGAGGCGGCACGTAGGCGGCGCCCCGGCTGTCGGCGGCGGGGGCCGCGGCGGGCGGCGGGGTGACGGGCGCGGCGACGGGCTCGGCCGCGGCGACGGGCTCGGCGGCGGCGCCGGGCTCGGTGGCGGCGCCGGGCTCGGTGGCGGCGGGGGGCGCGGCGGGCTCCTCGGCGAAGAGGGCGTCGATGCGCTGGTCGACCGGGGCGGGCTCGGCGGGAGCGGCGGTCTCGGGAGCGCGGCTGGCCAGGCCCTGGCTCAGGCTGTCGAGCGCGGCCGCGCCGCTGGTCACGCCGACGATGGCGCCGGAGCCGACCACGGCGAAGAGGGTGCCGAGCACGGTGGAGAGCACGGTGCCCGCCTTGCGACGGCCGCGGCTGCCGGTCACCACGATGAAGAGCGAGGTGAGGGTGCCCCACAGGGCCATGAACAGGCCCACGAAGCGCAGGGCGGCCCCGCCGCCGACGTTGACCGCCAGGATGAGGCCGCCGACCGCGGCGACGACCACGCCGAAGCCGACGACGCCCAGGTCACCGCTGGGATCGAAGGCCGCGGCGGCGGGGGCGGCGGGACGGGCGGTCGGCGCCGGAGGCGCCGCCGGGTAGCTGGCGGCCGGCGGGAGCGCGCTGGCGGCGGGCGAGACCGCGGCGGCCACCGGGGCGGGCGTCACGGTGGGGGCCGGCATGCGGGGCGCCGCGGGGGCCGGCGTCGGGCGGGGCGTGCCGGCGCCGCTCGCCGCGCGCGCGAGGAGCGCCGGGTCAGAACAGCCCGGTGACCTTGCCGCTGGCGTCGAGGTCGATCTTGCAGGCCGACGGCACCTTC
>JAKLKF010000014.1 GCA_023150805.1 Myxococcota bacterium
TCCTCCTCCTCTCCTGCACCGGCAAGGACCCCGGGCCGGACGGCGGCGACGGTGGCGCGGACGGCGGAACCGACAGCGGCACCACGCCTGCGACCTTCTACTCTCCCGACCTGTGTGACGAGTGGGGCTGCTACCTGCCCGATGTTCCACCCGCGCCCATCGGGATGGAGTTCGTGGCGGCCCCGGCCGGCACCTTCCTGATGGGCTCACCGGAGGATGAGCTCGGGCGCAACGACTACTCGGACATCGAGACCCAACACGAAGTCACCCTGACCCACGACTTCTGGATCGGTCAGTCGGAGGTCACCGTTGCCCAGTTCCGGGCGGCGCTGGACTGGGTGTTCCCGACCACACTGGACTACAGCGAGGACCATCCAGCCATCGTGACCAATGAACACTGCTACGGGGGAGATGCCCTGGTGCTCTTCACCGTCGCGATGTCCTTGGCCGAAGGTCTGGAGCCCTGCTACGAGTGCCTGGTGACCGAGTCCGCCGGAGCAGTGGTCGACACCTATGTGAAGTGCCGGCCGGCCGGAGACCCCTATGCGTGCAATGGCTACCGCCTCCCGACCGAGGCGGAGTGGGAATACGCGGCCCGCGCGGGGACCACCTCCGCATTGTCCAACGGTGCCGACATCGCGGCGCTTGCCGGTGGAAGTTGCAGCGAGGATGTGGTTCTCACCGACGGAACGATGCTCAGCGAGCTTGCTTGGTACTGCGGGGCGCCCGGCTTTGCTGAGATCGAGCACTTCGACGAGACCACGGACTACGGATTGCTGCCTGCCAGGAGCCTGGCTGCCAATGGGTGGGGCCTGCAGGGTATGCATGGGAATGCGGCAGAGCTCGTTCACGACGCATTCGAGGACTACGACGCGACTCCGGAGGTCGATCCACACGACTGGGTAGAGAGAAGTGGCCACGAGCCCGTGCTCCGAGGCGGGCCGGCTATGCAGCCGGAGGAAGGCACCCGCTCCGCCGCTCGGCATCGTGGCTGGCTGGGCGGGGAGGTTGGTTTCTGCGAGGACGCTTCGCTGGCAGCCATGGCGGCCATGGGCCTCCGGGTCGCCCGAACGGCTCCGCAGAGCCCATGACCCCACGCGAGGGACCTGACCCGGTGGCGAGGCGTGGAAGAGGTGCTGACTGGCCGCGGGAAGGCATGCGACGCGGTGCCCGATGCCCCTACCGCCGCAGGATGCGCTCGCTGCGCAGGCGCCAGGCGCCGTCGAAGGTGCTGCGCAGGGTCAGAAGCACGCCGGTCGTGGTGCCGATCGCCACGGCGCCGGCGATGAGGAACATGATCAGGACCTGGTAGCGGGCGGCCAGGCCCGGCGGTGTGCCGCCCAGGATCTGGCCGGTCATCATGCCGGGGATGCTGACCAGGCCGGCGACGCTCATGCTGTTGAGGATGGGCACCAGGCCGGTCTTGATCGCCTCGCGGGCGATGGGCCGACAGGCCTCCCACCAGGTCGCACCCCGGGCCAGCCGCAGCTCCACCTGCTCGCGGCCCTGGTCCAGGCCCTGCAGGGCCCGCTCGAAGCCCAGGCCGATGCCATTGAGCGAGTTGCCCAGGATCATGCCGAGCAGCGGCACCAGGTACTGCGGGCTCCACCAGGGCTGCACCCGCAGCACGCCGAGCTGCCCCAGGGCCAGCGACGCCACCGCGCCCAGCGTGATGGCCAGCAGGCTGTGCAGCAGCATGCCGCGGGTGCGGCGCTCGCCCCGGGCGGTGGCCTCGCGCGCGGCCAGCGCCAGCATCAGGGCGGCGATGCCCAGGACCAGGGCCGGGTGCGAGGTCGAGAAGACCGGGACCAGCACCAGGCCGAGCAGGCCGAGCTGCACGGTCGTGCGCAGCGCGGCCACCAGGACCCGCCGCCCCAGGCCCAGGTCCAGCCACAGGCTGACCAGGCCGTGCGCCAGGAGCAGGCTGGCGGCCAGCAGCAGGTCGACCCAGCCGATCTCCACCGGGCCGGTCATGGGTGCTCCAGGACGGCGTCGGGACCCAGGCGCGCGGCCACGGCGGGATCGTGGCTCACCCAGACCGCGGTCCGGCCGGCGAGCAGGGCCTCGACCTGCAGGGCCGCCTCGGGGTCCAGGGCGCTGGTGGGCTCGTCCAGCAGCAGCACCTCGGGGCGACCGGCCAGGGCCAGGGCCAGGTGGGCGCGCTGGCGCTCGCCGCCGGACAGCTTGCTCCAGTCCCGGCGCCAGGCCGCGGCGTCCAGGCCCAGGGCTGCGGCGAGGGGCTCGGGCGGGTCCCAGGCGCCGCCGCGGTGGGCGCGGTAGCCGCGCAGCTCGGCCTCCAGCGCCGCCGGGCTGCCCGGCAGGATCGGCGCCCCCTGGGCCACCAGCGCCACCCGGCGCCGCCAGGTCGAGGGACCGACCGCGCGCAGGTCGCGGCCCTCCAGCAGCACCTGCCCGGCGTCGGGCCGCTGCAGCCCGGCCAGGCAGCGCAGCAGGGTGCTCTTGCCCGTCCCCGAGGCGCCCCGCAGCAGCAGGCGCTGGCCGGCCGCCAGGTCCAGGTCCCGGCCCTGGAACAAGGTCCGGCCCGCGAGCGCGAGGGTGAGCCCGCGGGCTTGGAGGAGGGGGGAGGAGAGGGTGTCAGGCAATACGTTATGCTACCTGGAACAGGTAGCATAACGTATTGCCTGACACCCATCCCCCCGGACCCCGCTCCGTATGACCGCTCCGCCGCCGCTGGTCGACATCGGGCTGAACCTGGCCCACCACCGCTTCGACAAGGACCGCGCCGCCGTGGTGGAGCGGGCCCGGGCCGCCGGCGTGGTGCACGCCGTGCTGACGGGGACCACCGTCGAGGACAGCGCCGCCGTGCTGGGCCTGGCCGACGGCGCCTGGTCGCGGGCGACGGCGGGCGTGCACCCCCACCACGCCGAGACGCTGGACGACGATGCCCTGGCCCGCCTGGAGGCGCTGTCGCGGGACCCCCGCTGCGCCGCCATCGGCGAGTGCGGGCTGGACTTCGAGCGGGACTTCTCGCCTCGCCCGGCCCAGGAGCGCGCCTTCGAGGCCCAGTGCGAGCTGGCCGCGCGGCGGGGCCTGCCCCTGTTCCTGCACCAGCGCGGCGCCTGGGAGCGCTTCGCGGCCATCCTCTCGCCGTGGATGGACCGGGTGCCCGGCGCCGTCCTGCACTGCTTCACCGACGGGCCCGAGGTGGCGCGCGCCGCCCTGGACCTGGGCCTGCACCTGGGCATCACCGGCTGGGTCTGCGACGACCGCCGCGCCGACCCGCTGCGCGCGGCCCTGCCCGGGATCCCCCTGGACCGCCTGCTGGTCGAGACCGACGCGCCCTACCTGCCGCCCCGGGACCTGACGTCGGCCCCGCCGGGCCTGACCGTCGCGCTGCTCAAGTCCCGCAACGAGCCCGCCGTCCTGCCCCACGTGGCCGCCGCCGTCTCTCGGTGGTCGGGGCACCCGCTGCCGGCGCTGGCGACGACCTCGACCGCGACGGCGCGGCGCCTGTTCGGGCTACCCTCCCCCCCATGGCCCACGCCCTCCTCCTGACCCAGTGCCTCCAGCGCGACTTCGTCGGTCCGCTGGGTCCCCACGACCCCCTGCCCAACGCGCTGCACGTCGGCGCCCAGGAGGCCGCCCGCCTGCTCGGCGCCGACCCGGCCACCGGCCCGGTCGCCCAGCTCCTGCACTGGGCGCGCGCCCAGGACCCGGCCGCCCTGTCCATCCTGCACGTGCGGGACTGGCACGACGCCGCCGACCCCCGCCAGCAGGACCACCTGTCCCGCTTCGGCGAGCACTGCCTGCGCGGCACCGACGGCGCCCGGCTGGTGCTGGACCTGGACCAGGGGATGCGCGCGGGCGAGGCCACCGTGGACAGCCTGACGCTCAATGACCTCGACGGCACCGACCTGGCCGCCCGGATCGCGGCCCTGCCGCGCCCGCTGCGCGTGGCCGTCGTCGGCGTCTGGACCGAGGCCAAGGTCACCTTCCTGCTCTACGAGCTGGCCACCCGCCTGGGCCTGGCCGAGCTGGCCACCTGCTCGGCGCTCACGGCCAGCGCCTCGCGCAGCACGCACCTGGCCGCCCTGCAGCAGCTCCGCCGCATCCTGGGCGTGCACGTCTTCGACAGCGTGGGCGAGCTGTCGTCCTGGCTGCTGCCCGGCGGCAGCCCCATGCCCCTGCCGCCCCTGCCCCGCGGCCCCGTGCCCGACCTGGAGGGCGAGCTGCCCGACGAGGTGGACCGGCCGCTGGTGGGCGCCCTGTACCGGGAGGCGACCCGCCTGTCCCTGTCCAGCCTGGGCGGCGGCTTCTCCGGCGCGCGGGTCTTCCGCGTGCGCGCCTGGGACCCGCTGGGCCACGAGCTTGCGCCCACGGTGCTCAAGCTGGGGCCGCGCAGGCTGGTGGCCCAGGAGCGCGCCGCCTTCGAGCAGGTCGAGGGCATCCTGGGCAACGACGCGCCCGCGGTCCGCGGCTTCGTCGACCTGGGGGAGCGGGCCGGCCTGAAGTACAGCTTCGCCGCCATGGGCAGCGGGCCCGTGCGCACGCTCAAGGCGCTGTACGAAGACGGGCTGCCCGAGGCCGAGCTGGGCCGGCTGCTGGACCGGGTCTTCGACGGTGTGCTGGGCCGCTTCTCGGCCGCCGCCCGCTACGAGCGCCTGCCGCTGCTGTCGTACTACACCTTCGAGGCCCGCTGGCGGGACAGCGTCGCCCGCAAGGTGGCGGAGCTGGGGGTGGACCCGTCCGGGCCCATTGCGCTGCCGGGCGGGGGCAGCGTGCCCTCGCCGGTGACGATCTACGATCACGACCTCGACGCCCTGGACCGGGCGCTGGGCACCCAGCGCTACGTCTCCTACGTCCACGGGGACCTGAACGGTGCCAACATCCTGCGCGACGGCCAGGGCAACGTCTGGCTGATCGACTTCGCCCACGCCCACCGCGGGCACGTGATCCGAGACCTGGTGAAGCTGGAGAACGATCTCCTGTACCTGTTCACGCCGCTGTCGGACGAGGGCGAGCTGGCCCAGGCCGTGGCGCTCACCCAGGCCCTGCGCGCGGTGCGGGACCTCGCTGCCCCCCTGCCCGACCCCCCCGCCGCGGTCCGGGCCCCCGCCCTGCGCCGCGCCTGGGCCGTGCTCCAACGCCTGCGGGCCCGGGTCGCCGAGCGGGTGCGCGAGGATCGCGACCCGGCCCAGCTCTCGGTCGCCCTGCTGCGCTACGCCGCCCACACCATGAGCTTCGACGAGGCCAGCCCCCTGCAGCGCCGCTGGGCCCTGTACGCGGCGGGGGGCCACACCCAGGACGTGCTGGCCGCCGCGGCCCGCAACCGCCGCCTGCGGGTCGACTGGCTGCCGGACCTGGGCCTGGGCCTGACCCTGTGCCCCGGGCGCCGCGACCGGGAGCGCGACCTGGACCAGGATCTGTCCACCATCACCGAGCAGGCCCAGGCCCTGCTCTGCCTGCTGACCGAGGCCGAGCTGCACTGGGCGGGCGTGCCCGACCTGCTGCCGCGCGCCCGGGCTCGGGGCCTGGCGGTGTACCACCTGCCGATCCGCGACCAGGGCGTGCCGGAGGACCAGGCCCTGCGCCGGGCGCTGTCCTGGGTGGACGGTCAGCTCTCGGCCGGACAGCGCGTGGTCGTGCACTGCATGGGGGGGCTCGGCCGCAGCGGCCTGGTCGCCGCCTGCGCCCTGGTGGACAGAGGCCGGGGGGGCGACGAGGCGATCCGGGCGGTGCGCGCGGCCCGCGACCCGCGGGCGGTCGAGACCCGCGGGCAGGAGGACTTCGTGCGGGCCTGGGCCCCCTCGACCTGACCGTTGGGCCCCTACCTCCAGCGCTGCCAGTCCGGCCCGCCCCGGCCCCCCGGCGGCGCCGGCTCGTCGCGCAGCACCTCGCGCAGGTAGTGGGCGATCTCCCGCCCCTCGCCCCACTGCCGCGGGTAGCCCAGGCTGACCTCCTCGAAGCGGGTGCCGTCGCGCCAGTCGGTGGCCCGGACGTGCAGGTGGCCGGTGACGACGACGTCCAGGCGGAAGCGGGTGTGCCAGTCCTCGGTGCGGGTGGTGCCGCACCAGGGCCGGTAGCGGGGGACCTTGGGGATGCGGACCAGGTCGTCGCGCAGGGGCCAGTGGTTGACCAGGATGCGCTTCACGCCGGGCTCGTCGGGCAGGGTGGACAGCCGGGCCTCGGTCTGGGCGACCCGGGCGTGGCACCACTGTTCACGGGTGGCGTAGGGGTGGGGGTGCAGCAGGTCCTCGTCCCGGGCGCGGATGCCGTGCTCCCAGGCCCAGGCGGTGACCTGGTCGGCGGCGACCTCGGGCGGGCGGAAGCTGTAGTCGTACAGGGTGAAGGTCGGCAGGATGCGCGCCGGCCCGCCCCGGCCGACGAACAGGGGGTAGGGGTCCTCGGGGGTGAGCACGCCGTAGGCCTGGCACAGCTCGACCAGGCGCGCGTAGCGGTCGGCGCCGCGGCCGTGGTCGGCCTGGGCCAGGTCCTCGCGGCACCACAGCTCGTGGTTGCCGGGGACCCAGATCACCCGGTCGAAGCGGGGGATCAGCAGGTCCCAGGCGAAGGCCAGGTCGGCCAGGCTGTCGCCCACGTCGCCGGCGCAGATGAGCCAGTCGGCGCCGTAGGAGGGCAGGCTGAGCAGGGCCTGCCGGTTGTGGCGGTGGGTGAGGTGCAGGTCGCTGATGGCGAGGAGGCGGCGCACCGGCACGCTGTAGCCCGCCGGGGGCCTACTGGGGCGCCACCTGCTGCACGTAGGAGAGGAAGCGCTTGAGCGACTGCTCGGTCAGCTCGTCCTGGATGAAGCCGGGGATGGGGCGACCACTGTCCAGGCGCGCTTCGTACACGAAGAGGGTGCCGCCGTCGTCGGTCGGGTGCAGGGTCCACAGCCCCTCGGTCGCGGCGATGTCGTTGTCGCGCGTGGGGTCCAGCGTGAAGGTCATGCGGCCCTGCGCCAGGTCGTAGCGGCGGATGACGTTGTAGCGGACGTGGCCCAGGCCGACCTTGATCACGTAGCCCAGGCGCTGCTCGCGGACGCCGTCGGGGCCGGTCTGGTCACTGTGCACGGTGAGCGTCTGGACGGTGCGGGTGCTGGCGCGCAGGTGGGCCGGGTCGCTGATGACCTGCCAGACCCGCGAGGGGGCCGCGTCGATCTCGACCAGGGCGCGGGCGGTGGCCGTGGCGGTGGGGGCGAGCATGACGATCTCGCCCGCGTCGAGTCGCGCCTGGGTGGCGGGGTCGACGGCGGGGCGCAGGGCGGGCGAGGCGGCCAGGGCAGCCGCCAGGAGCAGGAGGGGGAGCACGGGCGCAGTGTAGCGGCCGGCGCGGCCCGCCGCGTCACTTCTTGGGCGGGCGGACCCCCATCTTGCGGGCGACGCCGTTGTCCTTGGCCGGCAGCACGTCGGGGCGCTGGCCGGTGGCGGCGGCCAGGGCGTTGGCCACCGCGGCGGGGGTGGCGACCGCCAGCGTGTCCAGCACGGGCAGGGCGGGCCCGCCGCGCAAGGCGCGCAGCGTCAGCGGCGGCACGTGGCGGGCCTTGAGCAGGCCGAGCTTGGTCCAGCGGGTCTCGGGCATCCCGCCCCCGTCCACCTCGCGCTCGGCCGTGATGGCGGCCTCCAGGCCCAGCTCGGCGGCGCCGGCCAGCAGGCCGACGCTGTGGGCGCCCTCGTCCAGCTCGCCCGTGGCGATGGCGACCACCAGCTCGGACAGGCCCCCGTCCTGGCCGATGGCGGCCGCCTGGGCGGTGAAGCCGACGACCGGGTCGGCGCTGGCCTCGCCGGGGAAGGACCGGCCGACCAGGGCCGACAGGTCGCCGCCGGCCTCGTCCAGGGCGCGGGCCAGGGCGGCCGCCGCCGCGCGCACGGCGGGCAGGCCCAGGCGCAGGTCGCGGCCCGCCAGGGTGGGCCCGCCGGGCACGTCGCGGGCGGTGCTGGCCCGCACCTCGAAGTGGTCCATGGGCAGGCCGGTGGCGTGGGCGGCGGCCAGGATGGCGCGGGTGTCGAAGCCCTGCCCGGCCTCGCTCATGCCGGTGTAGAGCACGACGTGGCCGGGGCCCTGGACCACGGCCTCGGCCATGGCCATGTCGCCGGGCACGCCGACGTGCAGGGCCCCGAAGGCGACGCCGACGGGCATGCCGGCGGCGCGCAGGCGGTCGACCTCGGGGCGCAGGGCCTCGACCACGGGGCCCGGGTTCCACGAGTCGGGCACGGTCCAGCCGGCGGCGGTCACCTGGCCGGGGCGCAGCAGGTTGCGCGCGCGCAGGTCGAGCGGGTCCAGGCCGGTGGCGGCCGCGAGCTGCTCCAGGGCGCCCTCGACCGCGAAGGCGTACTCGGGCACGCCCAGGCCGGGGCTGGCGCCGGCCGGCGGGTTGTCGGTGCGCACCAGCAGCACGTCCAGGTCGACGTGCTCGACGTCATAGGCCAGGGCGGCGTTGCGGGCGATGGCGTCGGCGACGATGGGGCCGGCGCCGGTGTGGCCGCCGGTGTCGAGCAGGACGGTGCCGTGCAGGGCCAGCAGGCGGCCCTCGGCGTCGCAGCCCAGCTCGAGCTGGATCCAGGTCGGGTGGCGGCCGGCGTGCAGGCGGCTGCCTTCTTCCATGGTGAGGGCGAGCTTGACGGGGCGGCCGGTGCGCTGGGCGGCGAGCAGGGCGTGGCCGGCGACCAGCAGGTCCAGGCGGGCCCCGAAGGCGCCGCCGGCGGGCAGGTGCTCGACCTCGAGCTGGTCGGGGTCCAGGCCCGAGAGGGCGCAGAGCTGCTCGAGATCGCGGAAGAGGTCCTGGCCGGCGCTGTAGACCCGGAAGCGGCCGCCGGACAGCGGCACGGCCAGGGCGGCCTCGGGCTCGACGAAGAGCGGGTCGGCGCCGCGGGTCTCGGTGTGGAGCCGCGCCTTGTGGGCGGCCTGGGCCAGCACGGCGCGGGCCTCGCCCCGCTGCACCCGCACGCGGTGCAGGACGCGGTCGGCCTGGCCGGCGGCGTGGTTCAGCGACAGCTCGGGGGCCTCGGCGGTGGTGGCGAGGGTGACGGCCCCGGCGGCCTGCCGGGCCAGCTCGGCCGAGGCGGCGACCACGACGGCGACGGGGTCGGCGCAGCCGGTGGTCGACTGGCCGGAGCCGACCAGGACGGGGCTGTCGGCGATGCAGCAGCCGAAGGTCAGCGCGGCCGGCAGGTCGGCGGCGGTCAGGACGGCGGCCACCCCGGGCAGGGCCAGGGCGGCTGCGGGGTCGACGGCGTCGATCCGGCAGCGGGCCTGCGGCGCCAGGACCAGGGCGGCGTGCAGCAGCCCCGGGCGGTGCAGGTCGTCGAGCGAGGGGCGGCGGCCCAGGGCGGCCGCGACCAGGTGGGCGGGCACGGCCGGCAGGTCGTCCTGGCCCGAGAGCACGCGGTCGGCCAGCAGGAAGGCGGCGATCACCGCCTCGTAGCCGAGCGTCCGGCAGACGTGGAGCTGCAGGCCCTTGCGCACGGCGTCGGCGTCGAGCGGCTGGCCCTGGGCCTCGGCGCGCAGCGCGAAGAAGGCCATCACCATGCCGGGCACCTCGTAGCCGGCCTGGGCCAGGCCCGCGGCGGCGAAGGCGCGGGCGACCAGCTCGGCCTGGACGGGCGGCAGGCCGTCGTGGGTCAGCACCTCCTTGCCGGCCAGCGCCTTCGCCGGCAGGGTGCAGGTCAGCCGCTCCTTGCCGCCGACGATGGCGGCGCAGGAGCCGCACACGCCCTGGGGCGAGCAGCCGGCCTTCACCGTGGCGCAGCCGAGCTGGTCGCGCAGGACCGGCAGCGCCGTGCCCTTGGCGGGGACCGCGACGGTGACCGGCGCGCCGTTGAGGGTGAACGTCAGCTCGATGGTGTCGCCGTCGCCGGCCATGGGACCTCCCGGGGGTGGCGGGGGTCTATCGCGGCCCGGTCGGGGCGCCGTTCGGAGCCCTGGGGGAACAGGGCCCGGAGGGGATCAGGCCTCGGCGGCCCGCACCGCCTGCTCCAGCCGGGGCACGACGACCTCCAGCGCGTGGTCGAGGCTGTCGTGGAGCTGGGCGCCGGCCGCGCGGGCGTGGCCCCCTCCGCCGACGGACAGGGCGCGGGCCAGGGCGGCGACGTCGACGCGGCTGCGGCTGCGCAGGGAGAGCTTGACCTGGCCCGGCGCCTGCTCGATGAAGAAGCAGGCCAGCTCGACCCCCGAGACGTAGACCAGGTGGTCGACGATGCCCTCGATGTCGCCGGGGCCGGCGCCCAGGCGGGTGCCGAGCTGGTAGCTGGCGACGCCGACGACCAGGCGGCCCTCGGCGTGGAAGCGCGCGTCCTGCAGGACCTCGGCCAGCAGGCGCAGGCCGGCGGGCGAGCGCTCGACCAGGATGCGGGTGCCGAT
This sequence comes from Myxococcota bacterium, assembly GCA_023150805.1. Taxonomy (GTDB): domain Bacteria; phylum Myxococcota_A; class UBA796; order UBA796; family UBA2385; genus UBA2385. Next base: position 10,318 of record JAKLKF010000014.1, read on the forward strand.
GGCGGGGTGGTCGATGTCCATCGCCACCAGGCGGGCGGCGATGCGGTGGGTGTGGGGGGTCGTGTTGCTGTGCCGGAAGCCGCCGGTGTCGTAGACGATGCCGGCGTAGAGGAGCTGGGCGACCTCGCGGTCCAGGCGCAGCCCGAAGGCCAGCAGCAGCTCGTAGACCAGGTCGCAGGTGCTGGCGGCGTCGGCGTCGACGATGGCCAGGTCGTAGCCTTCGACCCGCGTGGAGCGGTGGTGGTCGATGATGCCCTTGACCCGGGCGGCCTGGAAGGCGGCCTCGACCGGGGGGGACAGCCGCCCGGCGTCCCCGTCCAGCACGACCACCACGTCATAGTCGGCGGTGACGGCGTCGTCGTGCACCATGGCGCCGGCGCCGGGCATCCACTCGTAGCGGTAGGACAGCTCCCCGGCGACCGCGACGTGGGCGCTGCAGACCCGGCGCAGCCCGTGCGCCAGGGCCAGGCAGGCCCCGATGCTGTCGCCATCGGGGGCGGTGGGCCCGGTCAGCAGGATCGCCCGCGCCGCGCGCGCCGCGTCCAGCAGGGCGGTGGCGCCGGCTTGGACCGTGGGTCGGATGGGGAGCGGCGGGGACGACATGGGGCACGCTCGACGGACGAGGCGCGCAACTAACCGCCCGCGACGGCCGGTCAACGAAGCGAGGCAGCCGGTCGCAGGCCGGGGACCGAGGCGGGGTCCCCTCCCCGCCGTCCGTGGCCCTCAGCCGGTGGCCTCGTTGCCCTGCCCGCCGGTGCCGAAGGCGTTGCGCAGCATGCGCAGGCTGGGGCGCTGGGCGTTGAAGAACAGGAAGCTGAACAGGTTGCTGGCCTGGACGTACTTGGCCACGTCGCGCCAGGACTCGATGGCCTCGGCGTGGCGGGCCAGGGTGACCGGGCGGAAGTAGAACTCGCGGTAGAAGCGGCGGTGCAGCTCGACCACCTCCTGCGGCTCCAGGCCCCAGGGCACGAAGGTCGGCTCCCAGAAGCTCTTCTCGTCGTCGCTCTCGTTGACCACGCGCCCCCAGCGGTGCCCCTCGCGCCGCCAGATCTCCATCTGGGGCGTCTCGGGCAGCAGCGTGTTGATCTGCACGGTGACGTCGTGCAGGGGCAGCGACTTGGCGAAGGCGATCGTCTCCTCGATGCTCTCGCGGGTGTCCGGCATGTGGCCGACCATGAAGAAGGCCTTGGGGCGCAGCCCCACCTCGTCCGCCCAGGTGATGGCGTCGCGGATCTTCTCCTTGGTGATGCCCTTGGAGATGAAGTCGAGCACCTGGTCGTTGCCCGACTCGATGCCGAAGCGCGTGCGCCAGCAGCCGGCCTCCTTCATGTGGGCCAGCAGCTCGCGGTCGACGACCTCGACCCGGCTGGAGCAGGTCCAGCTCACCTGCTCGTGCAGGCCGCGGCGGATCAGCTCGTCGCAGATGCCGTGCACGCGCTTCTTGTTGGCGCAGAACAGGCTGTCGACGAAGGCGATGTCGCGGGCGCCGAAGTCGCGGACGAGGTGCTCGACCTCGTCGACGACGTAGCGGGGCGAGTGGCTGCGGTAGCCGCTGCGCGACTTCTGGCAGAAGGCGCAGGCGTGCGGGCAGCCGCGGCTGGTGATCATCGCGAACTTGGGGAAGGCGTGATCGTCGACGGGGATGGGCTTGTAGATGTTGCGCGGCAGCAGGTGGCGCGCCGGGTAGGGCAGCTCGTCCAGCTCGCGCAGCTTCTTGCGGGGCGGGGTGAAGACCAGGCCGCCCTGGGCGGAGGGGTCGCGGAAGACGATGCCGTCGACCTGGGCCAGGGTGCGGCGGCCGGCGTGCCAGTCGACCAGGTCGAGCATGGTGTGCTCGCCCTCGCCCAGCACGCCGACGTCGAAGTCGGACTGGGCCATCGCCTCGTGGGGCACCAGGGTCACGTGGTAGCTGCCCAGGATGAGCGGCACGCCGGGCAGCGCCTCCTTGAGCGCCCGGCCCAGGACCCGGGTGGTCTCGAAGGTCACCGTGAAGCTGCCGACACCGACGATGTCGGGGCGGAAGGCCTCGACCTCGCGCACGGTGCCGGCCACGTCCAGGCCCTGCGCTGCGGCGTCGATGACGCCGACCTCGTGGCCGTGCTGCTCCAGCATGGCGGCGATGTAGAGGATGCCGAGCGGAGCGGAGTTGTAGAAGAGGTAGGCCGTGACGGGGCTGACGTGGCCGTGGGCCAGGACCGAGTCGATGGGCGGGTTGACGAGGAGGATCCGCATGGGCGTCCCGGAGGGAGGGGCCGGCGGATCGTAGCCCGGAGGCGGCGCCGCGCGAGGGGGCCGCCTGGGGTGGCGTCGGGGTAGGGCTCCGCATGTCCCCGCCACCGACCGGTCCCTCGGCGCGCGGGCTGCCCCTGGCGGGCGGCCGCCGGCGCTCGCTTCTCCTGCGGCTCGTCCTCCTGCTGCTGGCGCTCGCCACCGCGCGGCCAGCGGCGTGGGCGGCGGCACCCCACGTCCCGGGCATCGTCGTGCCCGGTGCGCGGCTCCTGTACGAGACCGGCTCGGCGACCCAGCCGGACTTCCAGCGGCCGGGCTCGGCGGGGGTGGGCCTGACCCGCTACGAGGTGCTGGCGGACACCGGGCAGAAGGTGCTGTTGCGCGCGGGCAGCTTCCTCTCCGACGGGCGCGGGGGCTACCAGTTCGGGGGCTCGTCCTTCGTGGTGGTCGACGCGATGGCGATCAAGACGGGCAGCACCTTGTGGATCGACCCGCGCGTGCTGGCGGGCTTCGCCGACGACGCCCAGACGGACGTGCAGGACGGCGGCTGGCAGGCCGGCGGCCAGGACTGGCAGGCGCGCAGCCTGACGCGGGTGAGCGGGGACCAGGCGTCGCGGCTGGTCTTCGACCAGGCGACCGGCCTGTTGCTGGCGCAGCAGCTCGCCACCGGCCAGCAGCGGCCGGGCATGAGCGACCCCTTCATGAAGCAGAACACCAGCAGCATGGCCTGGCAGGGGCACCGGCAGGTGGCGCTGCCCTGGGCCGGCGGTGCCGCGCCGGCCTGGACGGCCACGGTGCAGCGGCTGGTGTACCGGGGCCAGCAGGGGCTGGTGGGGGGCTACGGGCCGGCGGTGGGCGCGGCCCTGACGCACACCATCGACATCACGGAGCGCGGCGCCGGCTGGGCGGTGGGCACGGTCCGCGTGGAGCTGCAGGGGCAGCCGTCCACGCAGGTGGCAACGGGCACGGGGCCGGGGGGGCTGGGCTCGTGGTGGGTGGATCCGGCGGCGATGGCGGCGGCGCCCACCGGCGTGGTGGATCGGGATCCGACGTTGGGCACCACGGTCACGCTGGAGCGCACGACCAGCCCGGCCGGCCCGGTGGCGGTGGTGCGCGAGGTGGGCAGCGCCCACGCCCTGACCTGGGTCTACAGCCTGCAGGACGGGGCCCTGGTCTACACGGCCTACGAGCTGTCCAGCCTGGGGATGAAGACCGAGCTGGAGCTGGTGTCGCGGCAGTAGCGACCCGCACCCGGCGGGCCTCGGGTTAGCGGGCGCGGGTCGCGGGCGCCCGGCCCGCGGAGGCGGCGCCATGCACACCGAGGCCAGCACCCCCTTCGTCGACCTGCTCGCCCCCGGCGAGGAGGTGCGGGCGACCATGGCCGGGGCGGGGCCGCCCAAGGCCAACGGCGCGCGGGTGTGGGTGCAGCTCGCCCTGGCGCAGGCCGCAGGCGGCGCCCAGCGCCTGCTGGTGGTCGTGCTGGTCCAGGCGCCGCACGGTGGGCCCTGGCAGCCGGTGGTCCGGCACGCCGGCTTCACGGCCGGGCTGCGGCTGGCGCGCTACCCGCGCACGCCCTCGTCCCCCGCGCGCCTGGAGATCGCGGGGCTGCCCGAGCCCGTCGTGGTGCGCGACATCGACGACCCGGCGGTCTTCCCCTACCTGGAGCCCTTCCTGGCGGCCTGGGCCGGGCCGGTCGAGGGCGCGGGCGTCGTGCAGCAGCGCGCCATCGAGGACGCCTCGCGGCCCTCGGGGCCCGACCCCAAGCTGATGCTGGCGGTGGTGGGGGGCCTGCTGGCCCTGGTGGCCCTGTGCTGCGGGCTGTCGGGCCTGCTGACGGCCCTGCGGGCGCTCTGACGGTGGGGGACCGGTCGGACAGGGCCGCGCGGGAGGCCGGCCTGGCGCGGGGGCTGGCCGCCGGGGGGATCTGGCTGTCGCTCATCTTCCTGGGCGACACGCTGGACAGCGTGTTCCTGCTGTCCCGGGGCATGCACCACGTCGAGGCCGACGGCCAGGTCGCGGCGATGCTGCGCGACGCGGTGCTGGTCTACGTGGCCCAGGTCGGGCTGGGGCACGCCCTGCTGGCCCTGCCGGCGGGGCTGTTGCTGCACCTGGCGCTGCGGCTGTGGTTCGGGGGACCCACGCCCGCGCGCCGGTGGTGGGCGGCGGCGGTGCTGCTGGGCGGGCTGTCGACGGCGCTGGGCTACGCGCGGCAGATGGTGAGCTTCCCGCCGCTGCACGGGTGGTTCCCCTGGCTGCCGTGGTGGGTCGACCTGGTCAGCCCCGGGCAGGTGGCGGCCCTGCAGGGCGCCGTGGCGCTGGCGCTGCTGGCCTGGCGCTACCAGGCCTGGGGGCGCGGCGCTCCGCGGCGCTTCCTCCAGCGCCTGGCGCCCCTGGCGGCGGCGGTGGGGCTGGCCGGCCTGTGGATGACGCTGGGCGGCGCGCCGACGGCGGTCCCCGCGCCCGGCCCGCCGGTGGCCACCTCGCCCCCGGCCGCGGCGCCCGCGCAGGTGGGGGACCCGGGGCTCAACATCGTGCTGATCGGCGTCGACAGCCTGCGCCCCGACCGCCTCTCGGCCAACGGGCATCCGCTGCCCACCTCGCCCCACATCGACGCGCTGCTGGCCGAGTCGGTGGTCTTCACCTCGGCCTGGACGCCGCTGGCGCGGACCTACCCGGCCTGGACCAGCCTGCTGACCGGCGCCTGGCCGACCCGGCACGGCGTGCGGGACAACCTGCCGCCGCCCGACGCCCTGGTGCCCGGGCTGCCGGGCCTGCCGCAGGTGCTGGGCGACGCCGGCTGGTTCACCGCCTTCGCCACCGACGACAGCCGCTTCTCCTACATGGTGCCCGAGCTGGGCTGGCAACACATCCACCAGCCCGAGGTCAGCCTGACGAACTTCGTCGTCAGCGGGAACGAGCCCCGGTACCGGACCTTCCACGCCTTCATGCACAACCCCCTGGGCTTCTGGCTGGTGCCCTCGCTGCGCCACAACCAGGCCTATGGAAAGAGCTACCGGCCCTGGCTGTTCAACGACGCCGTGGTCGACCTGCTGGGGCAGGCCGCGGGTCACGACCGCTTCCTGCTGGCGATGCACTCCTGCGTGCTGCACCACCCTGGCGACCGGATCTGGCCCTACACCCGGATGTTCGGCCAGGAGGGCTACGACGGGCCCAACCGCTTCCACTACGCCGCGTCGCCGACGGCCTTCCAGCTCAGCGAGGGGCCCGACGACGAGGGGGTCCAGGCGCACGCCGAGCAGGACGGGCGCATCTACGACACCGGGGTCGTGATGGCCGACGAGCTGGTCGGCCGGGTCATGGCCGAGCTGCGCGCGCGGGGCCTTTTGGAGCGAACGATCGTCGTGCTGTTCAGCGACCACGGCGAGGAGCTGTGGGCCCCCGACCTGCCCTACCGCTTCAACGGGCCCAACCACGGCTTCCACCTGCTGGGTACCGCGCAGAACCAGGTGGTGCTGGCCGTGCGGCTGCCCGGCGCCCAGGGCGGCGGCCGCGTGGTGACCGACCCGGTGCGCCTGATCGACCTGGGGCCGAGCATGGCCGAGCTGGTGGGGCAGCCCTGGCCCGTGCAGACCGATGCGCAGAGCCTGGTGCCCCTGCTGGGCGGGCAGGCGGACCCCTCGCCCCGGCTGGTCTACATGGAGACCGGCGTGAGCGAGCGCCGCTACTGGGTCGCGGGCCACCGCGAGTACCCCTTCCGGCGCATCCAGGACCGCTACGAGGTGGACCGCACCACCGGCCGCGTCTCGACCCGGGCCGAGTTCCTGCCCCACCTGGTCGCCGGCAAGGACCGCGCCGTGCAGGTCGGTCGCTGGCGGCTGGTGTGGCACGCGATGAACCGCGGCACGCGGGTCGGCCTGTACGACGTCGTGGCCGATCCCCTGCACCAGCGCGACCTGTCGCGCAGCGATCCCGCGCGCGTCGCCTGGCTGGGCAGCAAGCTGGCGCCCTTCCTGCGCAGCGACGGTGAGGACCCCCTGGTGCTGCGCATGTGGACGGATCTCTCGGCCTCGGCGGACGAGGCGGCCCTGCTGGAGCCCCGGCCCGAACAGGAGGAGCAGCCGTGAACGAAGCCCTCGACGTGGTGTTGATCTCGCTGCGCGACCCCGACGATCCGATGGCCGCCCACGAGCTGGGCTGCTTCCAGCAGTTCACCGGCGTGCAGGACATCCGCGTGCTGCACGCCAGCGCCACCCCCGCCGGCCGCCGCGAGCTGGACGCCGACCTGCTGCTGTTCGGCGGCAGCGGCGCCTACAGCGTGCTCGACCCGCACCCCTGGGTGCGGCGCTTCCTGGACTTCCTGGTCGCCGCGGTCGACGAGGGGGTGCCCGCCTGGGGGAGCTGCTTCGGCTACCAGGGCCTGGCGCTGGCGCTGGGTGGCAAGGTCGTGCGCGACGACGCCCGCGCGCGCCTGGGCGCCTACGAGGTGCAGGTCACGCCCCAGGGCCGGCAGGACCCGGTCTTCTCGGTGCTGCCCCCCTCCTTCCACGCCCAGTACGGCCACCACGACCACGTGGTCGCCCTGCCCTCGGGTGTGGAGCTGCTCAGCGTCGACCCCGAGGGCCGCTTCGAGGCGCTGCGCGTGTCGGGCAGCCACTTCCGCGCCGCCCAGTTCCACCCCGAGCTGACCACCGCCCTCACGCTCTCGCGCTTCGCGCACTACCGCGACCACTACGCCCACGACGAGTACGAGACCATCGTCGCCAAGATCAGCGCCTGGCAGGACACCGGCGAGGTGCAGGCCGTGCTGCCGGCGGTGGTGGCCGACGCGCGGCGGGTGCGGGCGCAGCGCAAGGGCTGAGGTCGGCCGGCTCCTCGGCCGTACCCGACCACCACGGCCGGGTCACGGAGGGACGGAGATCCCGAGAGCGGCTTCCGGACCCCGGGGCGAGGGAGGCGGACTACAAGCCCGCGCGGCTGCCGGTGAACATCAGCGTGCGACGGGACCCCGTCTCTTCGGGCTCGTCCCAGGCTGGCTGGATGTGCAGACCCAGGATCAGGTCGTCGGCGCCGTCGCCGGTAAAGTCGTGGTCCGCGATGAGCCGTGGAGTGGATTCGTAGTCCCCCCAGGCCCGGTCGGTGGGGGCCAGGAACTGTCCGCGCGCGATGTCGTCGAGAAGCCAGGCGCCGGGGTCTGGCATCAGGGCCAACGCCAGGATGGAGCTGTACTCTGTCTTCGGGTAGTCGAGGGTCTCTACGCCCAGGACCAGCTCCGGCTCTCCATCGGCGTCCATGTCGCCCGTGCAGGCGTTGACGACGGGGTAGACCCCATCTCCACCGAGGAGCTGGAGGACCGAGTCGCCCATGTCCTGGACTCCGTTGGTCCAATCCCAGGCCACAGATCCACCGGTCCAGGATCCGGACCCTTCCATGTCCCACCAGAGGGTCCAGACGAACAAGCGGGTGAGACCGCTGGAGGTTGGACATGCCCTTGAATGCACTTCGAACTCAGCGCTCGGGTCGTCGGAGGACCACACCTCGCCGTCCGTGTCCTCCATGCCGAGATCCGCGTCGAAGGGACCGAGGTAGACGGCCGCATACCGCTCCGATCCCGCATGGTTGTAGTTGAGCGCCAGCATGTCCGACAGGCCATCTCCGTCGATGTCGACTACACTGTCAATCGACCCACCCCAGTCCTCGGTCCAGGTGAGCGACGGGGCGTCGTCGAGGCTGGGCTCGCCCGAGAAGCTCGCCGCGGTCATGAAACGCACGTGGTGCCCGGCCCCCTCGTCGACGCTCTTGACGAGGATGGTGCGCTCGCCGTCTTCGCCTGGGCTGGTGACCCCCACACCATCAGGCACGAACAGCCAGCTCTCCGGGTCCTCCAGGTAGGGCACCTCACCGAGGTCGATGGCACCCTCAAGAGGACCCGGAGCGAAGTACAGGCGAGACGGTGTCGTGGTCAGGAATGGCTCCACCCAGTTGGGAACCGAGACCAGCATGTCGGCATACCCATCGCCGTCCAGGTCATGGTCGGCGGTCGCCCCCGGATCGGCGGAGACTTCGAAGCGCTCGGGCCTGCAGTCCACGGGCGCCGCCAGGCGCGCCAGGCTTCGGGCTCCCGCGGCCTCCGTCCCCGTGGCCGCCATCGGCGTGACGTAGACGTCGAAGAAGCTCTCGCCGGCCCCACAGCCCTGGCTGAGCCGGGTCCACCATCCCAGGGCAAGCTCGGACTGGCCGTCGCCGTCGCCATCCGCCACCGTGCCCAGTGGCAAGGCAAAGGCGTCCAGGTGCGGCGACAGGATCTGCAGTCGCGCGTCGACGACATCCCATGTGCGGTCGATGCCGCAGGCGCCGGGCAGCCCATCGCAGTCGTCGTCGAACCCATTGCCGCACACCTCCTCCGCCTCCGGGTGGACCGAGGGGTCCCCGTCGTCGCAGTCCTCCTCCAGCCGCGATCCGTCTCCGTCCGCATCGAAGTCGTCCCCGCCGGTGCAGTCCTGGTCCAGCCCGTCGTACCAGACCTCGGCGGCGCCGGGGTGAGCGTCCGGGTCGGCGTCGTCGCAGTCGCTGGACTGGACCGCATAGCCCTCGGGGCAGGCGCAGGACGTGAATGTCATGTCGTCGGTGCCCCAGCCGTCCACGTCGGCGTCGCGATAGCAGGTGATCGGTGGGAGCAGCTCGGGCGGGTCCGCCACTCCGTCACAGTCGTCGTCCTCTCCATTGCACAGCTCCTCGGCTCCCGGGTACACGGTGGGGTCGGCGTCGTCGCAGTCTCCCGCGGTCGCGACGTGGTCCGCGGGGGCGACGCAGGCCATCACCGCGGTGCCCGCGCCGTAGCGGTCCCCGTCCGCGTCCGCGAACCAGGATGTCACGGGGCAGTCGACCCCCGTATCCGTGCCGCCGGGCGCAGGGCCCTGGGTGCAGGCGAGGAACAGGAGCGTCAGGTGGGGCATTCGTGAACCGCCCAGTAGGACGAAGTGCAGCTCGTCCCGCTTGGATTGCAGATGTCGCTGTCGGGACCGCCGTCGATGGTGTCACCGCTTTCGCCGTCCAGCCGATCATCGCCGGTCCCCCCGTTGATGGTGTTGGGCCCATCGTCATCGACCACGTCATCGGCGCCCGACCCAGAGTTCACCACGTCCTCCCCTGGCCCCGAACACACCTGATCCGCACCGGCCCCTGCATCGACGTAGTCATCTCCTTCATGTCCGGCGATGTCGTCGGCCCCATCCCAGCCATGGAGCGCGTCTGCGTACATAGGGAGGTGGACCCATGCACGATCGACGACTCACCCAGCGGGGGGATCAGCGCAGCCAGCTCGGCCAGCAGCGCGGTGTCCCCGCCGTCATGGGGCGTCTGCTCGACGCGGCAGAGGGAGTCGCCCGCGATGGCGCCGCCCGGTCCGGTGGTGTCGCCAGGGTCCGAGGGGGTGCGGGCGGCCCGCAGCGGGAGGGTCAGGGTCACGTCACCCACCCTTCTTTCCCAGGAGGGCGTCGAGGTCCATGCCCTTCTGCCAGGCGGTGACGAAGCAGGAGCGGGGGTCGACGCCGGTGGCGGTGATCTCCACGTCGAACCAGATGGGCTGGCTGAGCGGGTTGCGCAGGTTGGTCTCGTAGGGTCCACCGCGGGGGTCGAAGAGGACGGTCATGTACATGTAGTCGACACCGACGTCGCCGACACAGACGGTGGAATTCGTCCAGCCATGGGGCAGGCTGTCGACCCAGTGGTACTGGTCGCCGTCATGCCAGCCGACGCGGAGCTGGTGGGCGGAGAAGGAGGGGTTGGCGATGTGGCCGCCGTTGTCGGCGTGCTCCCCGAGGTAAGCGGTCTTGTCGGTGCCCGGTACGGTCAGAATGACCTCGAAGAGGTAGTCCCCCACCCGGTCGCCGTCCTTGATGGGCCGCCACAGGGCCTGGTCTTCGACCAGGGTCTCGCAGGCGTCCGCGTGGGTGTAGCTGGCGCCGGTGACGAGCAGGGTCCAGCCGGCCGGCATGGACTGGGTGGACGACTGGGAGAACTCCTGGTCGGCGTGTACGGTACCGGCGGAGAAGGTGATGGCGTCGGCGGGAGGGGCGGGACAGGAGTAGGCGTGGGTAGGTCCGGTGGGCGTGGTCGGCTTGGTGGGTTCGGTGGGTTCGGTGGGCTCCGTCGGCTCGGTGGGTGTCGTGCCCGAGGAACCTCCGTCCGTGGGGGCGGAGGTCGATCCGTCTCCAGGCGAGGGGTCCTTGCCGGTGCAAGCCAGCAGGAAGAGGCTGGTGAGTGTCACCGTGCACCTTCCGCGCCGGTGTCCTCAACGGTGTAGAAGTCGGGCCAGATGTCGATGGGTTCGAGCTCCTGGTAGTAGGAGTTGGAGACGTAGAACTGAGAAGGTCCCCGTGAACGGTCCTTGCGGCCGTAGACATCCTTGTTGTACACGTTTGCGTACTCAGGGGTGCGTCGTGCTAGATTGGGGATGTCATACACCAGGAAGAAGTTCTCGTCGGTGGGTCCATAGGCCCCGATGTCCCAGTTGTCGCCTTCCGCTTCCGCCCAGTCGGGCGCATCGCCGAAGCGGGCCAGGTAGGTGCCCGCCAGGCGGTCGGGGCGCAGGTGGGAGTAGCAATACTGGGTCGGGACGAAGCAGTCCGCGTCGTCCGGGTCGGTGGAAGAACAGGCCAGGTAGTTGGTGGCGATGACGTTCCTGCCATCGTTCAGATCAAAGGTGTGCTTGACGTGTTGAAACCACACCGTCCACCCCAGCCAGGTGTCGCCCGAGAAGTAGCGCCACTCCCCTTGCAGGGAGAGCGGGTCCAGGGTGGGGTAGCCAAGGCTGGAGGTCCACAGGACCTCGTAGGGTATGGTGAAGGAGAGAACAGCCTCGGGAATGGCGTCCCAAGTGCCCAGGTAGAGCGTCTGGGAGAAGCGGTTGTAGGGGACACCGTAGAATGCCCGATTGATGGACCCAGAGAACATTCGCATGATCACCGCGTCATCGGGCGGTGGGCTGCACTCGACGCTGTCGTGTTCGTCCAGGGCCGGTAGCCAGTGGTTGGATGCGTGGTCGCCCAAGGGTTGCGCCGCCCTGGGCAGGGCGGGCGTGCAGCCAGTCAGCAGGAGGACCGCGACGGTCGCATCACGGGGAGGCAACCGTCACCCCGACGCCGCCCAGGGCCAGCCGCTCGGAGCTGAGCAGGAGCACCGGCCAGCCTCCGCGTGCGATGGAGACCCGCCACGACAGGTAGGAGAAGATCCCCAGCTCCCGGGCGATCACCGGCTCGGCGTCGTCGCCGGTCCAGCGCCGGGAAGGGTAGCCGTGGGCGCTGGAGGCTTCGATGTCCACCATGTCCCCCTCCATGGGACCGGGGGCGATCCGGTAGACCAGGGGGGCCACCCTGCCGGTCCTCCGCCCCACCAGGATGACGCCGGCACAGGCGGGCGGGGCGACCGTTGCGCTCTCTGAGCCGGGATCCACGTAGCAGAGGTAGGCCCACCACGGGCCGTCCCCCACCAGGCCGGGGCCCACCCGGCGCCCGGCCCAGGTCACGTCGCTGAACTCCAGGACCCAGAGGAAGTCCTTCGCCTGGAGGCTCTCCAGAGCGACGACCCCTGTGTATTCGTCACGGAGCCTCTGGGCCGACGGTGTGTCTTCCCATCCCCCGAAGCTCGGCGACAGCACCGACACCCCGGTGGCGGAGCCGAGCATCGCCGTCAAGCGCTGGAAAGCGAACCACGACTTGCGGGGATAGGCCTGGGTCGAGGAGGACACCGGGGTGAAGTCCATCCGCAGGCCGCAGCCCGCGAAGCTGCCGCCGGGGCTGGACATGTGGTCGTGCCACCCAGCCAGCGCGGCGCCGCCAGCGAGCGCTGCCGCGGCCCGCATCCAGACGCTTCCGGCCTGGAAGTCGTCGGGCCGGTTGGCTGCAGCCACGGCGGTGCAGTCCTCGTCCGTGCAGGTACAAGTGATCCGCTCGGGCCGGAAGGCCACCGACAGGTAGGGGCTGTCGGAGCCCTCCTCGCAGCCGTCGCCGGAGGACTTGCTCTCGTCGCAGGACCTGGTGGCCACGTTGACCGAGGTCTCGACGACCGACAGGGTGGCGGAAGGGACGTAGTCGTCCAGGATCTGCCGCAGCTCGCGGGTCTCCAGGTAGAGCAGGACCAGCGGCAGGGCCTGCTCCCGGCTGCCGTCCGCCAGGTCCTCGCCCATGTGGTAGAAGTGGTAGTCCACTCCGTCCACCAGGTCCTCGATCTCCTCGTCAACGAGGTGTTCGTCGACGCGAGCAAGCAGCAGGCCCAAGAAGTCCCTCTTCTGCTGCCATGTCGCGGGTCCGCCCATTGACTCGACATAGGCGGTGATGCCGGAGATCCAGACCGGCAACCAGTCACACTCCTCGCGGATGGCGGTGGCGCAGTGGTAGTAGAAGTCGCCCCAAGACACGGCGTCCACCTGGGCGTCCGCGAAGGCATCGGTCTTGCCCTGGCGCGCGTGGAATGCCTCCATCTCGTTGCCCAGCTCGACGCCCTCGATGTAGTCCGACAGGTCTTCGAAGGGGGTGGGACCGAAGAGCCCCTCGGCCAGCAGGCGGTCGTTGAGGTCGGCCAGCGCGCGGGCCACCGCGGCGGCCAGCTCCCGGAAGAAGACCCGCTTGTAGGCGTCGCTGGGGTCCAGGGTGTACAGGGCCCACTTCTGGACCTGTCCCCGCTCCGCGCCCGGGTCCACGTCGGACACGCCTCCGGCGAAGGGGACGTCGATGCCCTGGATCGGGTCGTACACGGTCCGGCCGAAGTGGGCAGGGTCCCACGCGACGCCGATCGGCTTGAGGAACAGGTCGCTGCGGGGCTCGATGCCTCGATTGTCTTCGAAGAACACTCCGTCGGTCGCCGCCCAGGGACCCTGGGAGCCCCCACCCAGGTCGAAGAGGGTGATCATCAGTCGCTGCTTCGTGCCATCGGCCACCATGGCCCGCACGACCGACTCCAGGGCCCGGAAACAGGAAGAACGAAGCACCACCGGAAGCAGATCCTCGCGGCGCATCCAGTCTGTCTGCACGGGCCGCATGTACGGGCGCTCGTTCCCCTCGTAGCCCAAGGGGGCATCGTGCCCCAGCAGGCGTTCGACGAACATCTGCACGGCCCCGGGGTGGCGGACCACGTCGGCGCCCAGTTCCACCATGTCGGAGACGATGGCTCCCAGGCTGCCGTAGCGCTCCGGGTCCTCGATGAAAGAGACGGTGTGGACGGCGAAGCGAAAGGGTGGGGTCTCCTTCCCCGTCGTCAGCGGTTCGAGGTCGGGCAGCTCGATGTCGGGGAACACGATGTCCAGCCCGTCGTCCGGCAGCCCGTCACCGGGCAGGACCAGCGCGGTGCGCCCGCCGGGCCGGTCGGCGGGTACCGGCTCCTGGCCCAGCGACCGCAGCAGCCCGCGCTGGTCCCGCTCGACGGAGGCCGCCAGCGCCTGCACGGTGTGGCGCCGCATGCTGCGCCGCAGGCCGGCCAGGCTGCCGGTGCGCGGCGGCGCGCGCCAGGACCGGCGCTCGAGGTGGTGGAGTCGGTCTTGCGGGCCCATGGTGCGATCCTGTCACGAGGAGCGGAAGCTGCCAACCAGGTCGAGCTCACCGCGGCGGGCGGTCGCGGCGCCCCCGGTGCGCTTGAGGCGCACGATCACCTCGACGTCGGACCGCAGCGCACCCTCGGTCCAGGCGCGCATCACGCCGACGTCGGAGTAGACAGCCTTGTCCTGGTTCGTGAGCGTGGTGCCCGACCCGTCGACGTAGGAGAGCTTCACTCGCCTGCCCTGGTCGTAGGGGCGGGCCGAGAAGCTGGCGCCCGTGTACGGACCTGGGTGCAGGATCACAGGTGGGGGGGGGGGGGTCAACCTCTGGCGGAAATCAAGACATTTAGTGACGTGTGGTGACATTCGGTGACAACCACCACAGCCCCCCGCCCGTCACTCCGGCACATACCCCCGCCCCAGCAACACCGCGCGCAGCGGCACACGGTCGTGCAGGGTGGTCAGTCTCCTGAACAGATCGTCGATCGCACGCGGCTCGGCGCGGCCGCAGTCCACGTTCCAGGTGATGATGGCGCCGCGGGGGGACTCAGGGTCGCCGATGTAGTGGAAGCGGCCCCGGTCGGGGGTGCCGAAGGCGCCGTGGAAGCCGGCGCCGTACCAGTCGCCGACGACGGCGTCGAGCGCCTCGGCGGCGGCGGCGGAGGGCTCGGCCAGGGCGACCTGGACGGGGAGCTGGTCCCAGGGGCACTGGGTGCTGACCCAGGTGGGGAAGGGCGGGTCGCCCTCGGGCCAGCGCAGCAGGGTGGGGGCGCGGGCCAGGGGCTCGTAGCCGGCAAGGGCGACGATCATCGGCTGGTCGCCCACCTGGCCCTGCTGGCCGGTGGCGGGGTCGACCAGGTCGATGCGCACGGCGGCGTAGGGGCGGGCGTCCTCGGGGATGACGGGGACCAGCGCGCCGTCGTCGCCGCGGCGCATCCGGGCGGGCTCGGCGATCCAGCCCTTCGCCTCCATCTGGCGGGCGTGGTGGTCGAAGAACTCGACGTAGCCGCCGCGGTGGGCCTCCAGGAACATGCGGGGGTGGACGTCGTCGACCAGCAGCTTGCGGTAGCTCTGCAGGTACAGGCCGTTGCCCTTGATGGCCTCGGGGTCGTCCAGGCCGGCCTGGACGTAGCGATCGAGCACGGCGGCGCCCTCGTCGCCACGGCCCCAGGACATCAGCAGGTAGGCCAGACCCTGGGCGGCGCGCGGGTTTCCCTCCTCGTGGGTCATGACCTCGCGGTAGCAGGCCTCGGCGCCGGCGGGGTCGTACAGATCCTCGCAGGCGGCGGCCTTGGTCAGCAGCAGGTTGCCCATGAGCGCGGCGGCGGTCTCGTCCGCCTGGGCGCGGGCCTGGAACTCGGCCTTGTCCAGGCGCTCCAGCGCCGACTCGGCCTCGCCCAGCCGCAGCTCGGTCAC
Organism: Myxococcota bacterium; assembly: GCA_023150805.1. GTDB lineage: Bacteria > Myxococcota_A > UBA796 > UBA796 > UBA2385 > UBA2385. The sequence goes on from JAKLKF010000014.1 coordinate 25,451, forward strand.
GGCCATGGCGTGCTGCACGTCCAGGCGGTCGGGGGCCTGCTCCAGGATGCGGGCCAGGGCGCTGCGGGCGGCGCGGGGATCGTCTCCGCGCAGGGCGCGCATGGCCTTCTCGGCGATCTCGTCGTTCATGGGCTCTCCAGGGGTCGGACCGGCAGTCTACCGCCGGCCGCCCCGGCCACGGACGCTCAATCGCGCTTGATCGTGGGCCGCCCGGCGCGGGCCTGCTCCTCGGGGGGGTAGGGGCAGTGCCGGCAGCCGGTGCCGCAGCAGTAGCCACGCGCCTGGAGGTAGGAGGCGGTGAGCACGAACAGGCCCGTGGAGGGGTCGATGTAGCCGACCTCCTTGCGGCGGCAGGCGGCGTCGTGGATGCGGAGCACGTTCTCGGGCAGGGCCATGGCGGGGGACTAAGCGCCGCGGCGCGGCTGTCGAGCGGATAAGCCGTGCGACCCCGAACCGAGGCTCCCATGAAGCTCAGCGCCGAGGACCAGGCCGCGCTCGACGGCGCACGCGCCCAGACCCACGCCACCCGGCGGCCCACGGTCGCGGCGCTGGAGGACCGGCTGTACCTGCCGGTGCCCTGCCTGGACCACGGCTTCGTGCGGGTGATCGACTACATGGGGGACGACGCCGCCATCGTGCAGGCGGCGCGCGTCTCCTATGGGCGCGGCACCAAGACGGTGCACGGCGACCGCGGGCTCATCCGCTACCTGATGCGCCACCGCCACACGACCCCCTTCGAGATGTGCGAGCTGAAGCTGCACGTCAAGCTGCCCATCTTCGTGGCGCGGCAGTGGATCCGGCACCGCACGGCCAACGTCAACGAGTACAGCGCCCGCTACTCGGTGATGGACACCGAGTTCTACCTGCCCCGGCCCGAGGACCTGGCGGTGCAGGCCCAGGACAACCGGCAGGGGCGCGGCGAGGTGCTGACCGAGGCGGAAGCGGCCGAGGTGCTGCACCTGCTCAAGCGGGACGCGGTCCAGGCCTTCGACAGCTACCAGCACCTGATCGAGGGGCCGGGCCTGGCGCGGGAGCTGGCGCGCATCGGCCTGCCGCTGTCGGCCTACACCCAGTGGTACTGGAAGGTCGACCTGCACAACCTGCTGCACTTCCTCTCGCTGCGCATGGACAGCCACGCCCAGTACGAGATCCGCGTCTTCGCCGACGCCATCGGCGAGGTGGTCGCCGACTGGGTGCCGCTGGCCTGGGAGGCCTTCTGCGACTACCGGCTGGGCGGCGCCACGCTGTCGGCCCAGGCGCTGCAGGTGGTGCGGCGGCGGCTGCGCGGCGAGGTGGTCACGGTCGAGGACAGCGGCCTGTCCGCCCGCGAGTGGCGCGAGCTGGAGGAGCTGCTGCAGGGCTGAGCCCCCCGGCCGGCCCTGGTTGACGCCTGTCGCGCAAGCCGGGTGGCGCCTGGCCCGGGCGCGGACCGCTGCCCCCCCGGGCCCGGCTCAGCGCGCCTCGGCGACCGGCGGCGTGCTGCTCTCGCGCAGGTCCTCGGTCACCTGGTCCAGCAGGTTGCTGGACAGCTCGATGATCTGCTGGTGCGTGAAGCCCTCGCCGCGGAGCTGGCGGTACAGCGTCTTCGCGACGGACTTGTTGCGGTGGCGAAGGAGCTCGTGCTGGACATGCGGGGACATCGGGCCTCCTGGAGGTCTCGCGATGTCATTGCAAGGGGTGGGCCAGCGACGAGGGGACGGGATTCCAAGTACTTGCGGGCCCGAGTGCGAAGGGCGCTACGCAGCCACCCCGTGGGGGCGTGTAGCCGGGTGCTCAGCGCCGCGCGGCAGGTCGCTCCCGCTCAGCGCCGGGTGGCAGGTCGCTCCCGCTCCATGGCCTTCACGGCCATCTGGACGTACTTGCGGATGTTCGGGATGTCGGGGTCCAGCGAGTAGGCCTTCTGCAGATCCTGGAAGGCCTGCTTGTGGTTGCGCCGGTAGTGGTGGCAGATGCCCCGGCGGCAGCGCGCCATGGCCAGGCTGGCGTCGATCTCCAGGGCCTGGTCGTAGAACTCGATGGCCCGCCGGTACTCCTTGCGGGCGAAGTACAGGTTGCCCATCTCGGCCAGCGGCGCGGGGGCCCCGGGGGCCAGGTCCTCGGCGCGCTGGAAGTCGCTCATCGCGGCGGCGTAGTCGCCCAGCTCCATGTGGGCGCGCCCGCGGCCCAGGTAGGCGTCGAGCTGCTCGGGGGCCAGGTCGATGGCGTCGCCGTAGCGGGTGATGGCGTCGTGCAGGTCGCCCTTCACCTCGGCGTCGTGCGCCGCGCGCATGAACTCGGACAGCCTGCCCTGGTCGACCTCGGCCAGGGGCGTCAGCTCCAGGCTGGTGTCCACGCCGGCCACCGAGGCCACCGGCTCGTCGTCGGTCAGCCGCGGCGCGTGGGCCAGCTCCTCGCTCTCGTCCTCGGTCCGGGCCGGTCCGGGCCGCGAGGCCTGCTCGAAGGAGACGCTGAAGCCGTGGTGGCCGCTCTCGTCCTCGAGCAGGAAGTCGTCGCCCGCGGGCGCGGCGTCCAGCTCGTTGGTCAGCGACTCGGGCAGGCCTGGGTGGATCGGGCGGAGCGATCCCGTCTCGGGCTCGGCGGAGAGCACGACCCGGCTGCCGACGTCCGAGGAGACGGCCACCCGCGCGACGGGTTCGTCATCGTCGGTCTCGATGCGGGGGCCGACCGCGCGGGGGCCGACCAGCCGCGGCGCGGCCAGGGTACCGCCGGTGCCCTGGTCCGAGACGTCCTCGGCCTCGTCGACCAGGTCTGCGGCGGCGGTGGTGAAGTCGTTGAGGGTGTCCAGCTCGTCGTCGATGGCGGGCGGGGCCGGGGCGGGCGCCTCGTCGGCGGGGGGCGAAGGGGTGGCGGCAGGCGGGGGGCCGGCCTCCAGCGCGGCGGGCGGGACCGCGGCCGGCTCGTCCGGGGCCGGCTCCTCGTCCACGGGCTCCTGCTCCAGCGCGGCGCGCCGGGCGGCCCAGGGGTCGTACTCCTCCTCCTCGTCCAGCGGCGCCTGCTCCTCGTCGGCGGCGCCCTCGTCGCCGAAGGCCACCCACTGGTCCCCCTCGCCGCCCAGGTCGACCGGCTCGGCGGGAGTGGGCGAGGTCCAGGCTGGCGGCGGCTGTGGGGTGCCTCCCGCGACCTCGTCGGGGCGCAGGCCGATCTCCATCTCCTCGGGCTCGTCGGGAGCGGGCTCCTCCAGGGAGAAGCCGTAGGAGGAGAGGGGCGCGCGGGCAGGCGAGGGGGCGAGGTCGTCCTCGGTCGCGGGCAGGGCGTCCTCGTCGTCGGAGGTCGCGGCGAGCGAGGGGGTGCCGCCGACCACGGCCGCCACGCCGACCGACCGCGGCGGGCCCAGGCCGAGCAGCAGCTCGGGCTCGGGCGCGGGCGCGGCGGGGGGCTCGGGCGCGGCGCGGGGCTCGGGCGCGGGGGGCGCGGGGAGCTCGGGCGCGGGGGGCGCCGGGGGGGCGATCGGCGCCAGGCGGCTGCGGGCCGACACGTCGGCGGCGGCGGCGGCGACCGCGGCGCCACGGACCTGGCGCCAGGCCCGGACCTGCCGCTCGACCAGCTCCTGCGTGTGCCGCAGGGAGTCGACCGGGTCGTCGGCCAGGCCCAGGCCGTGCAGCGCGACGAGCTGGTCGAAGCGCAGGTGCTGCTCGGCCAGGCGCTCCACGCGGGCGCGCCCGGCGCGCAGGGTGGCCAGCAGGCGGGTCGCGGCGGCGAGGCGCTCGCTCTTGTCGTCGGCGGGGTCGGTGCGGTGGTCCACGGGGCGCTCCAGGAGGGGGGGCGGCGGCGGCGGCGGCCTACTCGTTGCCGCCGCCGGCCAGGCCGGTCATCTCCTGCGTCAGCCCGCTGATGCTGCTCATCAGCTCCTGCTTGAGCTTGCGCATCCGGGTGACGTTCTCCTCGAGCGTCTTGAGCTTGGTCTTGAGCGAGGCGTTCTCGGTCCGCAGCGCCTCGGCCTCGTGCTCCAGCGCCTCGACGCGCTGGCGGGTCGTCTCGACCTCGGCGCCGGCCTCGCGCACCTCGGCCTCGACCCGCGCGGCGTCGGCGCGGCCCCGCTCCCGCTCGGCAAGCAGGGCGGCGTGGCGCTCCCGCACGCCGGCGGAGCGCTCCCGCGCCGCGTCCAGCTCGGCCTGGAGCTGCGCGGCCTCGCCGTCGAGCTGCTCGGTCGTGCCGCGGTGCCGCTCCAGCTCCAGCTCGGCCGAGACGATGCGGCGGGTGGCCGCCTCGCTCTGCTGCATGGCGCGGGACAGCTCGGTCAGGCGTTCGTCCAGGACCTGCTGGAGCTCGGACTGGATGCGCTGGAGGCGGTCGATCGTGGGGTCGCTCATCGGCGGGGCTCCCTTCCGGTACGGGTGGCTGCCGGGCGGCCGGCGGGGGGGGCCCGGGGATGGTGTCCCGGGCGGCCGGGCAGGGCAAGCGGCAGGGGAGGGGGACCCTGGGGGGGGGGCCTGGCCTGCCGACGGGGCGACGCTAGCACCGGCTCGCGCCGGGTGTCAACGGCGTGCCGGCACCGACCGGGGCTCGCCCACGGCGGGGCGAGGTCGGCGGGGCGGTCCCGGGGGGGCCTGGGCCCCCTGCCGAGGGCGCGCGGCGCCAGCGGTGGAGGGGCCGAGCGGGGGGCTGGGGGCGGGCGCTGCTCAACCGAACCGGAGGACGGCGTCGCACAGGGCGTCGACGTCCGAGAGATCCAGGGTCGGCCGCGTGGGCAGCGACAGGCCCCGGGCCGCCGCCTCGCGGGCCACCGGCAGGGTGCCGAAGGGCCCGAGGTGCGCCAGGGTGGGGCTGTCGAAGAAGGGAGTGAGGTACTCGACCCGCGTCTCGAAGCCGCTGGCGAGCAGGCGCGCCCGGAGCGCGTCGCGCCGGGGGTGCCGGATCGTGAACGAGGCCCAGGCGCTCTGCACGCCCGCCCGCGGTCGGAGCGGTCGCAGGGCGCCCAGGCGGGCGGCGTAGCGCGCGGCCCGCTCGGCCCGGGCGGCCTGTCGGGCGTCCTGGACCCGCAGCCGCAAGCGCAGCAGCTCCACGTCCACGGGGTGCAGGAACGAGGGGGTGCGCGCCCCGCGGAGCAGCAGGGGGTCCGCCCCGTCGGGATCCCGCAGCCGCTCGACCCGGTCGGCCAGGTCGTCGTCGTCGGTCACCAGGGCGCCGCCGTTGCCCAGGCCACCCAGCGGCTTGCTCGGGTAGAAGGACAGGCAGCCGGTGCCCCCGATCGGCGCCCTGCGCCCGCCCTCGGCGGCGCCGGCCGCCTGGGCGCAGTCCTCCAGGACCCGCAGGCCCCGCGCGCGGGCCAGCGCCAGGATGGCGTCCATCTCCGCGAGGTGGCCGTGCATGTGGACCGGCAGGATCAGCCGGGTGCGGGGGCTCAGCGCCGCTTCGACGGCGGCGGCGCGAAGGCACAGGTCCGAGGGGTCCGGGTCCACCAGCACCAGGCGTGCACCGGTCTGGTGGATGGCCAGGGCCGTCGCGATGAAGCTGTGCGCGCTGGTGACCACCTCGTCGCCCGGGCCGATCCCCAGCGCGATCATCGTGAGCGCCAGCGCGGCCGTGCCCGAGCCCAGGCCGACCGCACGTCGCCGCCCGCACCAGGCCGCCAGCTCGGCTTCGAAGGTCTTGCCGGCCCGCCAGTGGTCCAGGGTCGAGCGAGCGCCCAGCGCCCGCCCCAGCGCGTCGGGCAGGTCGGCGAAGTGCTCGGCGTTCTCGGCGTCGAAGCCCTCGTAGCCGCGCTGGAAGCGCCCCAGGGCCTCCGCGCCGAGGTCCAGCGCGGGCGCGAAGCGCCGGTAGTGGCGCATCACCAGGCGCTTGAGGGGTCCCTCAGCCAAGGGGCGCCCCGGGGTCGATCCCCACGCAGCGACGGCAGGTGGGCAGGGTGAAGCTGCCGTCCAGCAGCGATCGGCGGAGGGCTCGGTAGCCGGGTTTCTGCCAGACCTCGGCCAGGTGCTCGGTGGCGAGGTCGCCCCACTCCACCTCGCCCCGGTAGTCGTTGGAGCACAGCCGGACCTTGCCCCAGGCGTCGACCACCACGGTGCTGGCCGGCACGATGCAGGCGCCGTGGCGCTCCTTCGTCCCCGCGAAGCCCACGGTGCCCCCCCGGTTGTAGGGAGCGGGGACCGCGTCGTCGAAGGCGCGGACCAGGAACCGGCGGCGTTCGGCAGGGCGAAGGCCGGCTTCGGTGCGCCGCCACGCGGCGGGGGGGGCGTGCTCGTAGGTCACGATGAACAACGACACGCCGGCGTCGAGGAGGGCGCGCGCCCGGTCGGGGTTGAGCAGGTCCCCGTTGGTGTAGACCACCAGCCGGGCGCGCGGGAGGCGGGCGCGCACTCCGGCCAGCAGGGTGGGCAGGCGGGGGTCGGCCAGCGGCTCGCCGAAGAAGTGCGGGGAGAAGCGCCCGAGGAAGCGCAGGTCGACGAGCTGGTCGACGATCCGGAAGAACAGGTCCTCGGGCATCCGGTGGGCCTCGCGCGGCGCCACCGCGACGGGGCAGTAGCCGCAGGCGCGGTTGCAGCGGCTGTCGGTCTCCACCTCGACCCGGTGGAAGCGGTCGGGCAGCGCCCACCGCCGCAGCGGCAGCTCCAGCTCCTTGAGCCGGCGCAGCATGGCTGCGGCCTGTGGGCCCTCGAGGAACCGCTTCGACACCGACACCTCCGACCCGTCGATATCGCGCCCCGGCCCCCCGGCGCAGGCCCGGTCCCACCCGCCTCCTCGGGCTATGGGGCCTCGATGAAGGTCGGCTCTGTCGGTGTCTCGGCGGTCGTGCCGGTGCGGCTGCGAGGTCCTCACGACCGGGAGGATCTCCGTGCCTGCCTCCAGGCCCTGGCGGCGAGCGAGCCGCCGCTCGAAGAGATCATCGTGGTGGACGACGGCTCGACGCCCGCCGTCGGGCCGACGTCCGACCTGCTCGACCGGCGCGGCCTGCGGCTGCTTCGCACGACGCCGGGGGGCCCCGCCGCCGCGCGCAACGCCGGGGCCGCGGTGGCCGGCGGGCAGCTCATCGCCTTCGTGGACGCTGACGTGCGCGTGCCCCCCGACGCCGTCACGCGCCTGGTCTCGCACCTGCTCGCCCGGCCGGACGCCGTGGCGGCGTGGGCCACCGTCAGCGCCCGTCCACCCGTCGACGGCCTGCTGACCCGCTACAAGAACCACACGCACCGGCACTTCACCCTGCGCCTGGGGGCCGGCCCGGGCCCCTGGTCGACGTCGCACCTGACGACGATGCTGGCCGTGGTGCGCCGGACGGCGCTGGAGGAGGTCGGGGGCTTCCGCCGCGCGCTCTCCACGGTCTCCGTCGAGGACGTCGAGCTGGGCAGGGACCTGGTCGACGCCGGCGGGGTGGTGCTGCTCGACCCGACCGTCCAGGTGGCGCACGCGCACCGCTTCCGCCCGGTGGGGACGGTCCGCAACGACGCGCACAAGCTCCGGCGGCTGGTGACGGCGGAGCTGGCCCGCGGCGCCGGGCCGTCGATCGCGCCCGACAGCCCGGCGAGCCGCCGCATGCGCGCCTACGCGCGCGGCGCGCCCCTGGGAGCGCTGGCGGCGGTCGCCACCGTGACGGGCGCCTGGCCGCTCGCCGTACCGCTGGGCGCGGCCTTCGCCTGGGCCGAGCGGGACCTGCTGACCTACCTGGCCCGGGAGGAGGGGCCGGCCTTCGCTGTCGCCTGCCTGCCCTGGATGGCGGTCGAGCGAGTGACGGCCGGCCTGGCTGGCCTGGCGGGGGCCTGGGACCACCTCCGCCAGCAAGGGCGCTGATCGCGGGGTGCGCGGGGCGCGCCGGTGGGCCCGGGCGCGGCTATGGTCGCGCGTCCACCGCCGGTGCCCTCGTGGAGGCCACGTGCCCCTGTCCCGCTCGCCGCACGCCCCCTCTCCCTCGCTCCCGCTCCTGGGGCTGCTGGTCGCGCTCTCGGGCGGCCTGCTGTCCTGTGACTCCGGCCGCGACCCCGGCCTGCAGCAGGGCGGTGGCGACAGCGGCGCCGACGGAGGGGCGGGCGACGGCGGTGGGGACGGCGGCGGCGGGGACGGCGGCGGCGGGGACGGCGGCGGCGGGGACGGCGGCGGGGGAGACGGCGGCGCGGTCGAGGCCGGCTGCGACGAACAGGACGCCGGCGCCTTCTCCGAGCTGTGGGCCGAACCCACCCAGGCCGGCCCGGTGCTGCGTGTGCGCTGGTCCACCGGGCTCGAAGGCCCCGCGGAGGTCTTCTTCTCGGATGGGGTCGCAGCGGCCCTGGCGCCCGAGGAGGGGGAGGGCGGATCGGCCGTGCTGGTGGGCGCGGGCCCCCTGGCCAGCCTGGAGTGGCAGGTGGTGGTGGAGACCGACCGGGGTCGGGTCTGCAGCGCCCCGCAGCAGGCGACGGCGGGCGCCGCGGATCCCGGCATCCCCGAGCTCACCCAGACCCAGGCCGGAGAGACCGGCGGGGCCTTCGTGATCGTCCCGGTGATCGGCGCCTCGGAGCGCCACCTGGTGATCATCGATCGAGCCGGGCGGGTGGTCTGGAGCCAGGTGATGGCCGACAACGCCTACCGCGCGCTCCTCGCCCGCGGCGGCGGTGCGATGTGGGTGGGCACGCCAGCCTTCTCCGACCAGGACGACGCGGTGATCCGGAGGATCGCCCTGGACGGTGCGCTCACCGAGCAGCGGGGCATCCAGGGAGGACACACCGACCTGGTGGAGCTTCCCGACGGCACCCTGGCCATGCTGGGCTGGGACATCCGAGAGCGGGACGGGCGCCGGATGCTGGGCGACACCGTCGAGGAGCTGTCCCCCGGCGGCGTGCAGACGCGGGCGTGGACGGTGTGGGACGAGTACGAACCGGATCTGTCCGTCGACTACCACAGCGACTTCTACGAAGCGGACCCGGCGGTCGAGGACTGGACCCACGCCAACGGCCTGCACTACGCGGACGCCGATGGCTCCTACTACGTCACCCTGGCCAACCTGTCCCTGCTCGCCCGGATCGACCGTGCGACGGGCGCGCTGGTCTGGAGCGTGGGGGCGACCTCGCCCACGATCGAGACCCCGGACGGCCTGATCGAGAACCCGCACAGCGTGCAGCGCCTCGACGACGGCAGCTACCTGGTCTTCAATCGCGGCAAGTCGTCCTGCTCCTCGGTGGTGCGGTTCACCGTCGACGAAGCGGCAGGCCGCGCCAGCCTGGTGTCCCGCTACGAGAGCCCCGACTGCCTCCAGGTGCTGTTCCTGGGGGACGCGCGGCAGGCCGAGGACGGGAACACCTACATCTCCTGGTCTTCCGCCGGGCGCCTGGAGGAGCTGGACGCCTCGGGCGGCAGCGTCCGTGAGGTCGACCTGTCGCTGGGGGCCGTGCTCGGCTTCATCGATCCCGTCGTGGATCTGTACGAGAGATGACCGGGCACCACCCGCTCGCGGCCGTGGCGCTGTGCACGCTGTCGGCCTGCGGTGCGCCCGAGGGGGACGACACCGCGGCGCCGGCGGTCGAGCCATGTGACACCTGCCTGCTCACCGACGACCTGAACTACGACTACGCGCCCGACCTCACCGCACCGTCCTGGCAGGTCGCCCCCGGCGTCGACCTGCGTGTCTCCTGGGCCGACCTGACCACCGACCTGCTGGGCCACGCGCTGGATCCCGCCAGCCTGGACCGTGCGCTGCTGCTCGTCTTCCCCGAGCTGACCCCCGACGAGATCCTGGACGGGCTGGCCCACGACACCATCGACCAGCCGGACGTCACCCTCGCGATGACCTGTACACCCCAGGAGTCGGGCTGCGCGCTCTCGGACTTCCACCTCGCGGGCAACCACCTGGACGTGCACCAGTACCTCCTCGAAGGCAGCGGCACCTGGCTGGTCGCGCCGGGGCGGGAGGGCGAGGCCGGCATCGCCACGCTGGCCCTGTTCGCCGCCCAGGAGGGCGCGGAGCCGGTCGAGGAGCGCTCGATCGCGCAGGGCGAAGCGGCGCTGCAGGTCGAGGTCGACCTGGCCCCCCGCGGGGCGATCGCCGTGCAGGATGGGGCGTTCCCCGTCCTGGACTGGTCGGGGCTGACCGTGGACGCCCTGGGGAACCCGATCTCGCTGTCGCGGACCGATCGCCTGCGGGTGGGTCGGTATGACCTGGACGAGCAGGAGCTGGAGGAGCGCTTCCTGGACATCGAGCTGCTCGCCGTGGAGACCTGGGAGGTGGACACCACCGGTCAGACCTCCTGGGACACGGCCCGGATCTCGGGCTTCCCCGGCTTCACCGCGGGTGACACCTGGCTGGTGGTGCTCGAGTGCAGCACCTGCATGAACCCGGCTCCGCGCTTCCTGGGCCGCGTGGACGTGATCGGCTCCTGACGCGGGCGCCGGCGCGCCCGCAGCCTACCGGGGAGCCCCGCCGGGTGCGGGCCCACCCGGAGGGAGCGGGGGACCCCGGGGAGGCGTGCCCCCGGTCGGACCGCCGGGCAGCGGGGGCGGAGCGCCGGGATCGTAGGCGGGCGACAGCGGGTGGGTGATGTCCGGCAGGATGTGCCAGCCTCGCTGGTGGGGATCGTTCTGCTCGGGCAGGACGACGCGGTCGTCGAAGTGCGCGTCCGCGGGCAGCAGCCCGGCGGCCGAGAGCTGTGCCGTCACGATGGCGGCCAGCGCGACGTAGCCGCGGGCAGAGGGGTGCACGGGGTCGAGGAAGTAGGGGCGGGCCAGGTCGAAGGCGTCCGGCAGGTCGTAGAGCGGGGCTTCGGTGGGCAGGTAGGGCGCGCCGCAGGCGGCCGCCACGTCCTGGAGCGCGGCGGAGTGCGGCTCGAAGGCGCGATCACGCGCGGGGTCGAGCGCGCGGGCCCGGACGAGCTGGGCCATCGCGGTCTCCCGGTCCCCGCGGGCCAGCCGCAGGCGGCCGTCGAGCACCAGGGCGGGGGAGGTGTCGGGCCGCTCGGCCAGGACCCGGGCGACGGCGGCCTCGGCGGCGGCGGTGTGGCCCGCGCGGAGGTCCGCGGCCGCCTGGAACAAGGTCGCCATGACGCTGCCGTCCGGGTCGACGCCCGGGCCGAGGTTGCCGGGCGCCAGCAGGTTGGACGTGGGCTGGAGGAAGGCGAAGCGCGCGCCGGCCCGTTGTCCCGCCTGGCAGATGCGCGCGAGGTTGGCCCGGTAGGCGGCGATCACCAGGGGCAGGGGAGGCTGGAGGGAGAGGTCGTACTGCTCCTTTCGCGAGCGCAGGTCGGGAGGGGGACGGGTGGGCAGGACCTGGCCGAGCAGGCGGCCCCAGCCGCCGTGGCGCAGCGCGCTGAGGACGCGCCGGGCGGCAAAGGGGGTCAGGGCCTGGGGGTTGAGCCCGTACTCCAGCCACTCGTTGTGGCCGGTGTAGAGCAGCAGCAGGTCGGGCTCCTGGGCGAGCGCGGCCTGCCACAGGATGCGCACCCGGTCGGAGGCGGCGCCGGGCATCCCGAAGTTGAGCACCTCCAGCCGGTCGCCACCGCCCAGGCGGAGCCCCTCCCGGAAGGCGTCGGGGAGCTGCCCGTAGACCGTGGAGTCGCCCACCACGACCAGGCGGAACGTCCCCGCTGGCTTGGGCAGCGTCCAGGTCTGCGGCCGCAGGTCCACGCCGCCGCGCGCGAAGCCGACCACGGCGCCCCGGGCGACGGTGACCGGGGCCGAGGGATCGTAGGTGAGCGCCCGGTTGCGCCACTCCTCGGCGAAGCCGGTCCACCGCGGATCCCCAAGGAGCAGGCGCCCGGCGGCCTCGCCCGCGGCGAGCACCAGGAAGAGCGGCACCAGGGCAAAGAGGAGGCGGCGGCGGTTCATCCCCCCCCGCCTAACGCGAGCCCCGAACGGCACGGCTGCTATGGTGGGGCGGTGCAGGACCACCACCCGAGCCCCCCCGCGGTCGGCCTGGATGCCGGGGGCAGCCTCGGGCGCCCGGGGGGCTCCTCCGCCGCGCCGGACCGCAGGCGGCGGTACTGGTCCTCGGGGCTCCAGGTGCTTGGCGTCCTCGTGCTGGGCGGCGCCTTCGTCGTCCAGATGGACGCCTCGGACCTGCACATGCTGGCGACGCCACGAGCCGCCGGGTGGCTCACCGTGGCGCTGCTGTGCTTCTGCGTGGGCCAGGTCCTCAACGGCCTGGCCTGGCGCCACCTGCTGCATGGCCAGGGGGGCCGCGTGCCCTTCATGGACATGATCCGGCACGACCTGGCGAGCGTCTTCTGGAGCACCGTGCTGCCCGGAGGGGTCGTGGGCGAGGTCGTCAAGGGCGTGCGGCTCGCCAGGGATGCGGACGCCGGCGCCGTCGCGGTGTCGATCCTCAGCGCGCGCCTGGTCGGGGGCGCGACGGCCTGCCTGCTGGCGCTGGCGTGCCTGCCGTTCAGCGGGATTGACGGCGCCTTTCGCGCGATCGGCGCGCTGGCCCTGGCCCTGACCGCGCTGGTCGGGCTGGGGGGGCTGGTCGCCCTGGCGCTGGGACCCGCGGCGCTGCCCCTGTCGCTGCGCGCCCGCCTCCCGGTCGGGCGGATGCCGTCCGCGCGGGACCTGCTCCTGGCCTTCGTCCTGGCCCTGGTCACCCACTCGGCCTTCGCGCTGGTCTACTGCGCGGGCTTCGCGGCCACCGGACCCTGGATCCCCTTCGCCGACGGTGCGGTGCTGTCCGCCTTGACCTCGGTGGCCCAGCTCCTGCCGGTGAGCGTGGGGGGGCTGGGCGTGCGAGAGTTGACGATCAGCGGGCTGGGCGCGCGCCTGGTGCCCAAGCCGGCCGCCGACGCGGCGGCGGTCGCGCTCGCCCTGGTCTTCACGGTCTTCGTGGCGCTCGGTGGGCTGGTCGAGCTGGGCCGTGTCCACGCCGCCCGGCGCTGATTGCCGAGGCGCGGAGACCCCGTTAGCGGCGCCCCCCCCTGGAGCCCCCGTTGTCCGATCTCCCCCCTGTGTCGTCCTTCAACGAGTGGGACCCCCTGGAGGAGGTGATCGTCGGGCGGGTCACCGGCGCCATGCTCCCGACCCGCCACGTGGCGGAGCGGGTCTGGGGCCAAGGGCCGGTGGGCGCGCTCATCGGTCGCCTGAGCGCGGGCAGGCCTTATCCCCGCTACATGATCGACCGCGCCACGGAGGAGGTGGAGGGCCTGGCGGCGCTGCTCAGGCGGGAGGGGATCACGGTCCGGCGGCCCGAGATCCTGCCGCTCTCGCGTCGCCATCGTACGCCGGAGTGGTCCTCGACGGGCTTCTGTACGGCCAGCCCCCGGGACGGCATCCTGGTGGTGGGCGATCAGCTGATCGAGACGGCGTCGGCGTGGCGCTCCCGGTATTTCGAGGTCTTCGGGTATCGGGACATCCTCAACGACTACTTCCGCCGGGGTGCACAGTGGACGGCCATGCCTCGTCCGCGGCTGGACGACGCGAGCTACGACCTCTCCTTCCGGCCACCCGCGGACGGGGAGCCGCTTCGCTATGTGATCAACGAGAACGAGCCGCTCTGCGACGCGGCCGACTTCACGCGCTGCGGGCGTGACCTGTTCGTGATCCGGAGCAACACCACCAACCTGGCCGGCATCGAGTGGATGCGGCGCCAGCTCGGCCCGCGGTTCCGGATCCACCAGGTGCAGACCCGGCAGCGCAAGCCGCAGCACATCGACACGACGATCATCCCGCTGGCGCCGGGGAAGGTCATGGTGAACCCCGAGTTCGTCGACCTGGACAGCCTGCCCGCCGTGCTCCGGAAGTGGGACGTGCTCATCCCTCCTCCCCCGGACCCGGTGCGCGCTCGCGGCGTCAACGCCTACCTGCACCTCGCGGGCAACTGGATCTCGCTGAACGTGTTCATGCTGGATCCGGAGCGGGTGGTGGTCGAACAGAACCAGGTGTCGCTGATCCGGGCGTTGGAGCGCTGGGGCTTCACGCCCATCCCTCTTCCGTTCATACACTACAAGATGTACGGAGCGGGTCTGCACTGCGCCACGCTGGACGTGCGCAGGCGCGGCACGCTGGAGTCCTACTTCGACTGAGGGGGCCGCAGGGTGCCCTGCGCGCAGGCCTGGCAGATCTCACGCCGGAAGTCCCCGTGGCGGAGCTGCTTGCGCAGCTCCACGAAGGCAGGGCGGTTCCAGATGTCCACGACGTGCTCGGTCCCCACGTTCCCGAGCACGTGGTCACCGAAGTAGTCGTTGCAGCACAGCACGACGTTCCCGCGGAAGTCGACCACGCAGCTCAGGGATGCCTGCATGCAGCGGGATCGGGTCACCGGCACCCGCACCGGCACCAGCCCGCCGCTGGTGGAGAGCGGGTCCTCGTCCCCCAGGATCCGATAGCGCACGTGTCGTCGGTAGGAGAGGGGGAGGTCCTGGACGGCGGCCGCCCAGGTCGCCGCGTCGGCCCGCAGGTTCTGCTGGTACTGGCTGACGAGGAGGGTGTCGACCCCAGCGTCCACCAGGGCCTCGATGTTCTGCGGCGTCAGCAGGGACCCGTTGGTGAACACGACGATGCTGCAGCGGGGCAGGCGGGTCCGGGTGGCGCGCATCAACGTCACCAGTCGGTCGTCCAGCAGCGGTTCGTTGTAGAACACGGGCGAGACCCGGCCCCGGAAGTCGATGTCCTGGAGCTGGCCGAGCAGGGCCTCGAACAGCTCGGCGGGCATGACCCCGACCTCGCGCTCGTTCTTGTGCCGGGGGCAGATCCGGCACTTCCGATTGCAGTCGGTGTTCGTCTCGATCTCGATCTGGGTGAAGATGTCACGGCCCAGGCGGAGCCGTGACCCGTAGTAGTCTGCGCGGTCATAGACCTCGCGCAGGTGGGCGCGCGCCGCCTTCGGCACCAGGCGGTCGTTCACGAAGAGGAGCACGTTGAGCACGGCCGGAGGGTAGCACGCATGGGCGCGCCCCGTGGCAGCGGGGGGTCAGCGCGCGGGGGAGGTGGTGCTGTCCGTCGATCCCGGCGCTGCCCCTGTGGATCCCGCGGAGGTCGAGGCGGGCGCGTAGGGGAACCGGTACACCGCGCTCCAGGTCGTGAGCCAGGCGACCCCCGCCTGCCGGTCGAGCTGGATCTCGCGGATCATCGGCATCATTCCCTCGAACCGGTCGACCCGGGCGCCGTCGGCGATCCGTCGCACGTCGACCGCGCCGTCCAGCACGGAGGCCGCCAGGTACAGGCCTCGCTCCACGTCGACCGCCACGGATCGCACGCCGTAGGGAGCCGGCCAGCGCGCCTCGACCCGCGGCGTCTCCAGGTCGACCACGTGGACCTCGCCGCGGTCGGGGCGAGGCACCAGCAGCCGTCCCCCCTGCAGGTCGGGGGCGTAGGTCAGCTTGCCGTTCGCGACGTCGAGCGTGATCAGGGGGCGGACCTCGCCGGTGAGCGGGTTCAAGGCGGAGATCCCGGGGTGGTAGTCGCTGGAGACCAGCAGGGTCTGCGGGTCGATCTGGACGATGTGGCGGGGGGCCTGGTAGAGCCGGCCGGTGGTGGGGCGCGCGACCCCCGGCGGTGCCTGGAGGACCAGCCAGCGGGCGGTGTGGGGCGGGGTGCGGTCGATGAGCTGGAGAGAGCTGCGGCCGGGGTCGGCGCTGGTGTTGATGTGGACCAGGGCCACCTGGTCGCCCTCGACCAGGAAGGTGAATGCGTGGTCCTCGGGGCGCTCCAGCGGGATGCGGGTGGCGGGTCCCCAGCCGGCCGGCCCCAGCCGTCGTCGCTCGATCGACTGTGGACCCGCGATCACCCAGGTCTCCTCGCGGACGAGATCGGTCGCGCTGTCCAGGGGGACGCCCATCATCTTGCCCCAGCTGGTCGGGATGCTGGCCTCGCTGGCCGGGCCCCCGTCACGGGGAAAGGCCAGCAGGCGGCCGCTGCCCTCTGCCACGATCACCGCCCAGCGCCCCGCCGTGGGCAGGTCGACGAGGTCGATGTCGTGGAACTCGCAGTAGGTCCCGGGCGGGGCGGCGGCCACCCGCTCGACCCGGTGGTCGAGGCGGTCGATCGGCCAGGCGCCCGGGTCGGCCGCCCCGGGCGAGTAGGTCCGCGGGTGCTGCCCGACGTCGACGCCCACCGTGACCAGCGCGGCGGTCACCGCCACCGCCCCCAGGCGCAGGGTGGGGCGCTTGGTCCGGTGGAGCAGGAGCACGCCCGACAGCAGCAGGGCGGTGCCGGCCGCGGGTCCCCACAGGCCGGCGCTGGGGACCAGCCAGAGGGGAACGGGCAGCGCCAGGGCTGCCCACCGCATGCGGCGGGTCGCGAAGCGACCGAGCAGCGAGCCAGCCACGCCAAGCCCCAGCGCCAGCAGCCCGAGCTGGTCGGACCGGGACAGGGCCGTGTGCCAGAAGGTCATGCCGCCCTTCAACAGGTCGAGCATCACCACTTCGTCGCGGGTCAGGCTCCGGAGGAGCGCGAGCAACGCGCTGCTCTCCACAGTCCCACCGGCCTCGCTCATGGATCACCCCGTGTAGGGCCGGAGGTTATTCCCGCCACCATGGTCCTGTCTCGTACCGCGCCGCGCCCTCTGCGCAGGCTCCGCGTCGGCGTGGCGCAGCTCCCCGGGGCGCCGGCGCCCTTCGCCGAGCGCCGGGCCGCCGCCGAGGTCGCCCTGGCGGCCGCGCTGTCGTCCGCGGGGGCCGTGGACCTGCTGCTCCTGCCCGAGGCGACCTTCCCCGGCTACGGGCCCGGCCAGCGGCCCCAGGAGGCAGCGGAGCAGGCCGCGCGGGGCGAGGGCTGGGCCGTCGCGGCCGCGGCCCGGACGGGCCTGCACATCGCCGTGGGGCTGGGAATGCCGGATCGGAGCGTGCTGTTGCTGGTCGCGCCGGATGGCGCGCGCTGGCGCTACACCAAGGCCTACCCGACCTTCGCCGAGACGGCGGCCTGGCGGGCGGGGCCGGGACCGATGGTGGCCCACACCCGCCTGGGCGCAATCGGGCTGGCGGTGTGCGCCGACGTGATCCAGCCGGGCTTGTGGGCGGGGCTGCGGGGGAGGGTCTCGCTGGTCCTGGCCGCGGGAGCGTGGGGGGACTTCCACGGGCGCCTGGCCGGCATGCCCTGGTGGCGCGCAGCGGCGCTGGGGCCATGGATCCGGGGGTCCGCGGAGCATCGTGACCGCACGCTGCGGGCGGCCGCCGCGGCCCTGGAGGTGCCGGTGGCCTGGGCCAACGCCTGCGGGCCCTTCCGCGACGGGGAGTCGTTCTCGGGGGGCAGCATGATCCTCGGCCCCGACGGGTGCCTGCGCGGGGCCGTGGAGGGTGCCGGGCCGGGGTTCGCGAGCGCCGAGCTGCTGCTCGGCCCGCCGCAGGTCGGCCGTCCGCCCCCCTTCCCGCTGGCGTGGCGCGCCTTCGCCTTCTCTCACCGGCTCGCCGTCGGCGCCCGGAGCGCCTGGACGAGCCGGGTCCCCGGCGCCGCGCCCGCCGGCCCCCAGGGGGGCGTCGCGCGATCCGGTGACAGCAGGCCGTCGATGCCCCTGCTATGAAGGGACGGTCGGGAAGCCCATGAACGCCCAAGCCTTGCAGGTTCCGCCCCCAGAGGGATCCAGGCGGGTCGAGCGCACGCGCGCGGGGGGGCGCGCCACGTCGGCGGTGGAAGGCCGCCTGCCCGGCGCGGATCGCGCGGCGGCGCGAGCGTGATCGACGAGATCGACCCGAGAGAGGGGGCGGCGCTCACATGGGCGCTCCGCAGCTTGTTGAGCGCGCCGGCCGGCCACGCCCGGCCCTACAGCCTGCTGCAGCGGGCCGTGGGTCGGGATCGCATGCTGCGGCGCCTGGTGGACGAGGCTCTCGCGCTCCGGCCAGGCGACCGCGTGCTGGACGTGGGCTGCGGACCCGCGGACGTGCTGGCCTTCCTGCCTTCGACCGTCGCCTACACGGGCGTCGAGCCCCACGCGCCGTACCGGGAGGGGGCACGGCGTCGCTTCGGGGCGCAGGTGGACATCCGCGCCGACCGGGTCCAGGACCTGCCGACGGTGGCCCGCTTCGACCGCGTGCTCCTGTTGGGAGTGCTGCACCACCTGCCGGATCCGGAGGCGTCGGCCCTGCTGCGCGCCTGCCAGGCCCGCTGTGCCCCCGAAGGCGCGGTGGTGGTGCTGGAGCCGTGCCCCCGCCCGGGTCGCGGCTGGATCGAGCAGCAGCTCTTCGCCATCGATCGAGGGCGGCACATCCGGCCCGAGGCGTCCCTGCGCGCCCTGGTCCACCAGGCGGATCCCGGGGCGGCGTTCTCGGTGTGGCAGGGCATGCTGCGGCTGCCCTACACCACCGCGGTGATCGAGCTTCGCCCCTGACGGCCGGCGCCGCGGCGTCGGGCAGCACGCTCGCCGGGCGCGGGGGTGGGCTCGAAGCGGGGCCCCACGGTGGAAGCGGAGCGGCCGCCGGGCTATCCCTCCAGGCGCGAGCCACGCCCCTTGTGGCCGCCGCGTCGGGCAGGGACCATGTTCACCGAGGCAGGAGAGCGGCAGCCCGTCCTGGTGTGCACCGCGGGCAAGCTCGCGGGGCAGCGCCGACCGGTGCTGGAGGCGGGGCTGGTCCTGGGCCGCGGGGATCACTGCGACCTCATCGTGCAGGACCCCGGCGTGTCGCGAGAGCACGCGCGGGTCTTCCTGCACAACGACGCCGTCTGGGTGCAGGACGCCGGCAGCCGCAACGGCTGCTTCGTCAACGGCAAGCGCCTGTCGCGGCACAAGGCGCTGTCGACCGGAGACGAGCTGCGCATCGGCGAGCACCTCTTCACGCTGGAGCTGGTGGACCCCTTCCCGGGGCAGGACTCGGTCAGCTCCTTTGGCGCGGCGCCCCCGGCGGGGGCCGGTGCCCGGATCGTGGCCCCTCGGACGGCGGCCGAGAGCGAGAAGGGGCCGCTGGTCCTGTCGCTGGTGGTGGGGCTGGTGCTGGTGGCGGCGATCCTCGTCGCGTGGATGGTCGCCCGCGCCTGAGGGCGGAGCCGACCGGGCGTCGCGTCGCCGGCGCGGCGGTCGGCTGGTAGAGTGGGCGCAACCGCGACCCCGGGAGGAGCAAGGTGCAGGTCGAGCTGGAGATCCGCCGCGACGGCGAGTCGCCACGGCGCGTGGCGGTCGGCGCGGGGGTGACCCACCTGGGGCGCGCGCCCGACAACGACGTGGTCCTGCCCGACGTGGGGGTGAGCCGGCGGCACGCCCGGGTGGTGGTGCGGCCGGGCAGCGTGCTGCTGGAGGACCTGGGCAGCGGAAACGGGTCCTTCGTGCGCGGCGAGCGGGTGCAGCGCCACCTGGTGCGCGACGGCGACCAGGTCCTCATCGATCCCTTCCTGCTCATCTTCCGGGTGCGGGAGGCGGCCCCCGTGGCCCGCGCCGAGGAGGAGGAGACGGCCCTGGTGGACCAGGTCCAGCTCCCGCTGACGGCCGAGCCGCCGCGCCGGGCGCGCCTGGTGACGCTGGCGGGCCACGGGCTGCTGGCGGAGTACCCGGTGCGGGAGACCGGCCTGAGCCTGGGGCGAGGGGAGGACCGCGACGTCGCGCTGCACGACCCCGCCGCCAGCCGGCTGCAGGCCGAGATCAAGGCCACCGACGGCGTGTTCTGGCTGCGGGACTTCGGCAGCGCCAACGGCACCTACGTCAACGGCCGCCGGGTCCGCGAGCGGCCGCTGCAGCACGGCGACCGGATCCGCGTCGGCTCGACCGAGCTGCGCTTCGACCTGCAGGACCTGCCGGGCGTGGCGGCCCCGCCGGCCCCCGGCGCGCTCTCTCCGGCCCCCCCGCTCTCGGCCCCCCCGCTCTCGGCCCCCCCGCTCTCGGCCCCCCCGCCGGTGGCGCCGCCGCCCGCCCCGGCGCCGGTCGCCCGGTCGGTGGTGCCGGCCGCGGCGGGCCCCGCGGCGCCCCCGGTCGCGCCGCCTCCCCCCCGGGCCGCCGGCAACCTGGCGGGGGTGCTGGTCGGCGTCGGCGTCGCCGGGCTGGTCCTGGTGGTGGGCGCGAGCGCCATGGGCCTGGCCCTGTGGTGGAAGCTCGCCGGCCCCGGCGCCGAGGCGACCCTGGCCCAGGCCGAGGCTCCCCCAGCCGAGGCTCCCGCAGCCGAGGCTCCCGCAGCCGAGGCTCCACCTGTCGCGGAGGCCCCTGTCGCGGAGGCCCCTGTCGCGGAGGCCCCAGCCGAGGCTTCCGCCCCCGCCTCGCCCGCCACCTCGCCCGCTGCCTCGCCCCCCTCGCTGGGCGTGGTCGCCGCCGAGGGCAGCCTGATGGCCCAGGGCATGGCGCTGTTCCGGCAAGGCGCCTACCTCGACGCCACGGCCGTCTTCTACAAGGCGCTCAAGGAGGACCCCCAGGACGTGGGGGCCGAGCGGATGTGCTACGTCTCCTGCGAGTTCCTGGCCATCGACCAGCTCCGGCAGGACCTGCGCGCGCGCCAGCTCTCGCCCGCGCAGCGCCAGGCGCTCTACCAGCAGGCCACCGAGCTGGGGCGCCAGGCCGCGAGGGGGCGGGGCGATCTCGACGCCGCCGAGCAGGCCATCGACGCGGCGCTGGCCTGGTACCCCGGCGACCCGGCCCTCACCGAGCTGAAGACCTCGGTGCAGGCGGCGCGGGCCCGCAGCGGCACGGCCAGGTCGGGCCGCTCCGCGACCGCGGCGGCGCCCTCGGCCAGCGACAAGCGGCTGGCGCGGCAGTACCTGGACGAGGGCCTGCAGGCGGTCGAGGACGGTCGCTACGTCGTGGCGCGGGACCGCCTGGGCCGGGCGGCCTCGATGGATCCCAGCCTGTCGTCGGCGCGCAGCAGCCTGGCCGACGTGGAGCGTGTGCTCGAGGACCGCGCCCAGGCGGCCTGGTCCCAGGCACAGGCCCTGGAGGCGGCGGGCAACACCAGCGCCGCCATCGCCGCCTACGAGCAGGTCGTGACCTACGCCGGCAGCCGCCAGGGCTCGATGCGCAGCCAGGCCCAGCGCCGCCTCGACGCCCTGCGCTGAGCCGGCCGGCCCCCACCGCCGGCAGCGGGCGTTCTCCTCGCTGTGGTCGCGATCATCGCCTCCGGCCTTTGACAGCCGCGCGCGGCGGTCGGTACCGTCTGGGGGACACGTCCGCCAGGGATGTCGTCGGGAAGGGACGCGGCGACGCGCCCCACGGGTGCGCAGAGCAGGAGCGTGCAGGCAGGAGCGCAGCGAAGGCTGCGCCACGGACGACTGGTACCCCGGAGAGCGGCTTCCGGAGGGGTGAACGGAGGAACGCGTGGCTCAGGTCCTGGAGTTCAGCGGACGACTCGTGCGGGCTGACAAGCGCCCGGCAAACCCCGGTCGCTACGACCTGCTGGTCGGTGTCCACGCCAGCGAGGTCGACCAGGACCCCCTGTGGGAGGAGGCGGTCCGCGACGTGGAGATCGTGCCCGGCGGCTTCTTCTGGCTCCTGCTGGGGCGGACCGTGCCCTTGCAGGGCGCCCTCTTCGAGGAGGTGCCGCGCTGGGTGTCGGTGCGCGTGCTCCGCGGGCGCGACGTCGAGCCCGAGGACGGCCCCCGCGTGCCGCTGGCGGGCACCCTGTTCCGGCTGGAGGAGCGGGTCGAGGCGCTGGAGGCGGCCCAGGGCGCGGGATCGGCGGCCCGGGGGATCCGCGCCGACCTCGAGCAGCTCGAGCAGCGCCTGGAGTCGCTGGAGACCGAGGTGGAGTCCTCGGACCTCGACCAGCAGGTGGGCGAGCTGTCGCGCCGGCTGGACGCGCTGGACGGGGAAGAGGGGCGGGTGGTCCACATCGAGGACGAGCTGGAGGACCTGGTCGGGCCCGAGGGCGACGTCGTCGATCTCAA
Source organism: Myxococcota bacterium (assembly GCA_023150805.1). Lineage (GTDB taxonomy): Bacteria > Myxococcota_A > UBA796 > UBA796 > UBA2385 > UBA2385. The sequence continues at coordinate 47,057 of JAKLKF010000014.1, forward strand.
CGAGCGCATGGACCGCATCGAGGGCCAGGCGCCGGACCTGATCGCCAGCCTGCGCGCGCGAGAGGCCGAGATGGCCCGCGAGCGGGTCGGCGTGCTGCGCAAGGAGGTCGACCAGCTCTCGGGCGCGGTGGGGGGCCTGCGGGAGCTCTTGGCCGAGCTGCGGCTGCGGGTGGAGCAGGTGGCCAGCCGCCCGATGCCCTCGACCGAGGAGCTGGGCGCCGTCTCGCGGCAGGGCGACACGATGACCGGCGGGCTGGTCATCAACCGCGGGGGGCTCGAGGTGCTCAGCGGCGGGGTGACCTGCCGGGGCGCCACGGTGAACTCGCTGGAGGCCAGCAACCTGGTCAAGGCGCCGAAGGTGATCGCCGACGCCATCGAGCTGCGCGGGGACTTCACGGTCGACAACAGCCACCGCGCCCTCCAGGTCCGGCTGGTCGAGGGGCGGCAGGGCTCCTCGCGCAAGGACGGCGCGCTGTTCCTCAACGGGCGCAGCGGGCACGAGGTGGTGGTCGGCACGGCCGAGGAGGCGCGCGGGCTGCAGGTCCACGGCCCGCTCACAGGTCGCTCCTACCAGGCCGAGGACGTGGGCGTGGCGCAGGCCTTCGACGTGTACGGCAGCATCGAGCCGGGGCAGGTGGCCTGCGTCCGGCCCGACGGCGGCAAGGTCGAGTTCAGCAAGGCGGTGGCCGAGGTGACCGTGGTGGGCGTCTGCGTGGAGCGGGCGGGCCTGGCGGTGGGCGGCTCGACGGTGGGCGGCCGGGCGCTGGTGGTGCTCAACGGCGTGGCCACGGTGCGCGCCGACCTCTCCGGGGGGCCGATCCAGGCGGGTGACCTGCTGGTGTCGGGGCCCCAGGGCGTCGCGCGCAAGGCCGAGGCGAACGCGCCCGCGGGCGTGGTGCTGGGCAAGGCGCTGGCCCCGCTGGCCGAGGGACAGGAGACGGTCACGGTGCTGGTCGGAGCGCGATAGCCCCAGCCGGCCGGACCTGACCGGACGGAGGGTGCGATGAACCGCGAGCCGATCCTGCCGCCCTGGGCCGAGGAGCTGAAGCTCCGCTACCTCTCGGGCGAGGCCAGCATGTTCCTCGTGCACGGCAGCGTGCGCGACCTGCAGCCCTGGCAGGAGGCCGACGGGACCACGACCTGGATCCCGATGCGCGAGTTCCTGGAGCGCTTCCTGGCGCGCTCCAAGGACATCGTCATCTACTACAACCTGTCCGAGGGCCTGGAGTTCCCCGACCAGAAGGCCCGGGCGCGGTTCCGCACGGTGATCAACGCGCGGCGCGCCCTGCGAGGGGACGAGGCGCTGCCGTCGTCGCTGCCGCGCAGCGCCGGCGACGTGGTGCCCATCATCGAGGACCTGGTCACCGACACCTCGCAGCGGGCCGCCGTCATCGTCGACTTCGTCGAGATGATCGCGCCCATGGGCGACCTCACCTTCATGTCGGAGACCGACAAGTCCAACCTGGTCGCGCTCGAGCGCTGGGCCAGCGACCCCGCCCTGCTGCAGAGCGACAACCTGCTGCTGCTGGTCTGCGAGAACCCCAGCGACGTGCACCGGCGGCTGCGCAGCACGACCCACCTGGTGCCGGTCAACGTGCCCCTGCCCGACCAGGCGGCCCGGCTTGCCTTCATCAAGGGCAGCGACCAGCGCGGCGTCGAGCTGGAGATGGGGCAGGAGTCGCTGGCGAAGGTGACGGCCGGCCTGTCCCTGGTGCAGGTGCGCGGCCTGTTCCGGCGCGCGCGGCAGTCCGGCGAGGTCATCACCTTCCGCACGGTCAGCCGGCGCAAGAAGTCGATCATCGAGCAGGAGTGCGGCGGGCTGGTCGAGTTCGTCGACCCGGTGCACGGCTTCTCGCACGTCGGCGGCCTGGACCGGCTCAAGCACGACCTGATGCGCGTGGCCAGCGCGATCAAGGCCGGGCACACCAACCGCGTGCCGATGGGCATGATGTTCGTGGGCCCGATGGGGACGGGCAAGACCTACGTCGCCGAGGCCTTCGCGGCCGAGAGCGGCCTGACCTGCCTGAAGTTCAAGAACTTCCGCGAGAAGTGGGTCGGAAGCACCGAGGGCAACCTGGAGAAGATCCTCCAGGTGGTCGACGGTCTGGGCTACGTCCTGCTCATCATCGACGAGGCCGACCGCTCGATGGGCAACCAGGGCGACAGCGACGGGGGCACCAGCAGCCGGGTCATCGCGCGCCTCAAGGAGTTCATGAGCGACACGAGCCACCGCGGCCGCGTCGTGATCCTGATGATGACCAACCGGCCGGACAAGCTCGACACCGACCTGAAGCGGCCGGGGCGCTTCGACTTCAAGATCCCCTTCTTCTTCCCCGAGGAGCTGATCGAGCGCACCAGCATCCTGCAGGCGATCGTGCGCAAGAACAAGCTCAAGCTGGCGGGGGACGCCGATCTGCAGCCGATCGCCGCCCAGCTCGAGGGCTACTCGGCCGCCGAGCTGGAGGCCGTCCTCCTCGCCGCCGCCAACCTGGCCGGCGACGAGGACACCGAGGTCATCTCGCAGGCCCACCTGGAGAAGGCCGCCACCGACGTGATCCCCAGCCGCGACACGCGGATGCTGGAGTTCATGGAGATGCTGGCGGTCTTCGAGGCCTCCTCCCGGCGCATGCTGCCCGCCCGCTTCCAGGAGCTGGACACGGCCGCGGTCCAGGTCCGCCTGGACGAGCTGCGGCGCCACCTGGTGGGTCGGGTCTGAGCCGGTGAAGACCGGGCGCCTTGACAGGCGCGGCGGGGCGACGTAGAAGGCTGGGCCTTGCGCGTGGGGCTGGCGTGCGCTGGCGCCGCCGGGGTCCGACCCGGTGACGTGGCCGAGTCCACCCGACCCACACTCTCGACAGGAAGGTTCCCATGTACGCGGTGGTCGTCACCGGTGGCAAGCAGTACCGGGTCTCCCAGGGAGACACCATCACCGTCGACCGGCTCCAGGCCGATGTCGGCAGCACCATCGAGCTGGGCGACGTCCTGCTGATCGGCGGCGACGAGCTGAAGGTGGGCGCGCCCACCGTCGCCGGCGCCAAGGTCGTCGCGCAGGTCGTCGGCCACGAGCTGGGCGAGAAGCGCGAGATCTTCAAGTACCGGCGCACCCGGCGGTACCGCCGCTTCCGCGGCTTCCGCCCCTCGCTGACCACCCTCTCCATCCAGAGCATCTCGGCCTGAAGGCCGGGGCACCCTCGGACCGGCCCCAGGCCGGAGGAAGCAGATCATGGCGCACAAAAAGGGTCAGGGCAGCTCGCGGAACGGCCGCGACAGCAACGCCAAGTACCGTGGTGTGAAGACGGGCGACGGCCAGGCCGTGACGGCCGGCAACATCCTCGTCCGGCAGAAGGGCACCAAGTTCCACGCCGGTGAGGGCGTGGGCACGGGCCGCGACTGGACCCTCTTCGCCATGCGCGACGGCGTGGTGAAGTTCCAGACCCGCCGGAACCGCAAGCAGGTGCTCGTGCTGCCGGTCGAGGCCGCCGAGGCCTGAGGGCCCCGGACGATCCTCCTCGGGGGGTCGGTCTCACCCATGCGGTTCATCGACGAAGCCGTCATCCACGTCGCCAGCGGGCGCGGGGGAGACGGCTGTTCGTCGTTCCGGCGCGAGAAGTTCGTGCCGCTGGGCGGCCCCGACGGTGGCGACGGGGGACGTGGCGGCGACGTCGTGCTGGTGGCGACCACCCGGCGCAACACCCTGCTGGACCTGCGCGGTCACGCGATCTGGCGCGCGCGCAGCGGGCAGCCGGGCAAGGGCAACCAGCGCACCGGCGGCGGGGGCGAGGACACGGAGATCGAGGTGCCGGTCGGCACCCGCGTCTTCGACGTCGACACCGACCAGGTGCTGGCCGACCTGACCGAGGACGGGCAGCGCTGGGTGGCTGCCCGCGGCGGCCGGGGCGGCATGGGCAACGCCAGCTTCAAGTCGTCCACCAACCGGGCGCCGACCGAGACGACGCCCGGCGGGGAGGCCGAAGAGCGGCACCTGCGCCTGGAGCTGATGCTCATGGCGGACGCGGGCCTGGTGGGCTTCCCCAACGCGGGCAAGAGCACGCTCATCTCGCGCATCTCCAGCGCGCGGCCGCGGGTGGCGGACTACCCCTTCACGACCCTGGTCCCCAACCTGGGCGTGGTCGACATGGGGCTGGACGGCTCCTACGTGGTCGCCGACGTGCCGGGGCTGATCCAGGGGGCGGCCGAGGGCGCGGGGCTGGGGCACCGCTTCCTGCGCCACGTGCAGCGCACCCGCCTGCTGCTGCACCTGGTCAGCCTGGGCTCCTTCGAGCAGGAGGTGCCGGTCCAGGGCGACGCCGCCGTCGCTGACCCGGGCTCTCCGGGCGCGCAGGCGCTGGCGCGCTACCGGGCGATCCGCGCCGAGCTGGCCGCCTTCGATCCCGGGCTGGCCGCCCGACCGGAGCTGGTCGTGCTGACCAAGGCCGACATCGTGCCGCCCGAGGAGCGCGACCAGGCCCTCGCGGCCCTGCAGGCCGAGGTCGGCGCCGACCGGGTCCTGGTGATCTCGGCGGTCACCGGCCAGGGCATCCCCCAGCTCAAGCACCGCGTGCACGGGGAGCTGAAGGCTATGCTGGCGGAGTGAGCCCCTCCGTCGCCGCCGTGGTCCTCCTCCTCGCCCCGCTGGGCTGCACGCCGCAGGCGCCTCCCGAGGAGCTGCTGGCCGATGCCTCCTCGCAGGTCACCTTCGCCTCCGTGGAGGGGATCGGCCCGCACCACTACCTGTCCAGCGTGCGGCGCACCGACAGCCGGGCGGGCATCCCCGACCTGGTGGTGGACGAGGTGGTGGAGATCGCCTGGCAGGACTGGGACAACTTCCACGTCCGTCGCCTGATCGACGGGCAGGCCGAGCGGGAGACGGTGGTGGCCGGGGCGGTGCCCTGGGTGCGGTCGGCCGACCGCTGGGACCGCCGCGACGACGCCGAGCCTCACCGCGTGCAGCTCCGCACCACCTGGAACGTGTGGGACGAGGTCATGGGCCCCTGGCTGGCCCACGTCGAGCTGGTGCCCGACGGCGACGACATCGTCGAGGGGCGGCCGGCCTCGCGCTACCAGGTGCGGATGCTGCCGGCGGACCAGGCGCCCAAGGTGCGGACCTCGGCCTTCGTGCCGATCTCGGCCCAGGGCACCGTCTGGCTGGACAAGGGCACGGCGGTCCACCTCAAGGCCGAGGTGGAGGCGGTGGCCCGCCGGCAGGGCCTGACGCGGACGGTGCGCCTCACGATGCAGCGCTCCAACGTCGGCGAGGACCAGGGGGTCGCCGCGCCGCCGGGCTGAGCGTGGCTCCGCCGGTCACGGCTTGTCAGGGTCGGTCACGAGGTGGGCGTGGAGCTTGTGGTCCCGGTGTCCCGGCCGGTAGGCTGCGCGTGGTCCTTCCCTCCTCGCGCGTCACGCTCCTCGCCCCCCCGGAGGCCGTCGTGCGGCACGTCCTGCTCGCGCTCCTGCTCACCGGGTCGCCGGTCCTGGCCGACGACGGGGGCGTGGTGGAGCAGGGCGGCCGATACGTGGCGGTCGACGCCGCGCGCACCCCCCGGTCTGGCGACATGGTGGGTCCCACCTGCACCTTCCGGACCGGCGTCATGGCGCGCCGGGTGATGGCCGAGGGTGCCGAGTACGCCTTCGTGGGCCGGTTGCAGGTCTCGGGCCGCACGCCCGGCGACGTCGCCTGTCCCTACACGGTGGGCGGGCAGGAGGACACCTGCGTGGTCGCCAGCGAGCTGGTCGAGCACATGCAGAGCCGGGGCCTGGCCACGGGCGAGCTGTCACTCGAGGGGCGTTTGCTGGAGATCGATGGGGTACGCTATGTCGTGCTGACGGCCTACAAGCCCAGCACCTCCTAGCGACGCCCGGGTCGTCGCCGGGAGCACCCGACGGCGGGATCGCCGTCTCCGCACCCCCAGAGGACCTCGTCATCGAACCCCTCGACCTCGTGAAGGCCGCCGCGCGCGCGGCCTGGGACGCCAAGGCTGAAGACATCGTCGTGATCGACGTCACCGGGCGGGTCTCCTACGCCGACCACTTCATCATCTGCTCGGGACAGCACGTCCGGCACACGGCCGCCATCGCCGACCGGATCGTCGCCGCCCTGCGCGAGCAGGGGGGGGCCCGCCCGCTGGGAGTGGAGGGCAAGGAGGTCGGGCGCTGGGTCCTGCTGGACTATGGCGACTTCCTGGTCCACGTGCTGGACCAGGCCTCGCGCAACCACTACGACCTCGACGGCCTGTGGGGCGACGCGCCGCGGCTGACCCTGGCCCAGCTCGGCATCGAGCCGTCGACCGGCGGCGGGACCATCACCTACGCGCCCCAGCCCTTCAGCACCGCCGGCTGAGGCGGCGGTCGGTTCCGGTGCGCTGGCTGGTGGCCCGGGTGGGCAAGGGCCGGAACGCGTGGGCCGATGACGCCGTGGAGGACTACGCCCGGCGCATCCGGCAGGTGAAGGTCGAGGAGCTGCTGCTGCGGCCGGCCACCTTCCGCGGGGACGTCGACGCCGTGCGCGCCGAGGAGGGCGCGCGCCTGCTGGCGGCGGTCGGGGCGGGCGAGCGGCTGGTGTGCCTGGACGAGCGCGGCGAGCTGCCCACCAGCGAGGCCTTCGCCGGCTGGTTGTCCCAGGCGGCGTCGGAGGGCTGCTCGGGCCTGGTCTTCGGCATCGGGGGGCCCTACGGCCACCCCGCGGTGGTGCGGCAGCGCGCCTGGAAGTCCCTGGCGCTCGGGCGCTGGGTCACCAACCACGAGGTGGCCCGCGTGGTGCTGGTCGAGCAGCTCTACCGCGCCAGCACGCTCATCTGGGGGGGCAGCTACCACCACTGAAGGGACGCGTGGCCGCCCGGCGGCACAGGCGGGACGGCTGTTCCTCGCCCCGGCCGTGGAACACCCGCGGCGGCGAGATCCGGTGCGCCCGGCGGGTCGGCCGGGTCCCCTTTGCGCACCCGCGAGGAGCTTTCGTGCGTCGCGCCGGCCGGGCAGGGCTACCCGGTGCGCGGAGGTTCCATGCCGCTCGCCCTGGCCCTGCTCGACGTGCTGGCCCCCGCGCCCTGCGCCGGCTGCGAGGGGCTCCTCGACCGCCCGGGGGCGCTCTTGTGCCGGGCCTGTGCGGCCGAGGTGCCCCAGCGGGTGCGGCCCTTCCCGGTGCCGTCGCCGCTGGCGTGGGGGTGGGGCCTGGGCGCCTATGACGGCCCCCTCGGCGCCCTGGTCCGCCAGGGCAAGTACCGCCCGGACCCGCGGGTGTTCCACGCGCTGGGCCGCTGGCTGGCGCGCTCCGCCCACGAGCGCCTGCCGCAGGTCGACGCCGTCGTCCCGGTGCCCGTACCCGCGATCCGCAGGATGTCGCGGGGCTTCGACCAGGGAGAGATCCTGGCGCGGGCGGTGGCCCTGGCCGTGGATCGGCCCGTGCGAGCCGCCCTGCGGCGCGTCCGGGGCGCCGAGCAGGCCGGCCGGATCGGTCGCGCCCGGGCCGCGGGCGCGCGGGGCGCGTTCCGCCCCGCGGCCCCGGTGCCCCCCTACGTGCTGCTGGTGGACGACGTCTGCACCACCGGCGCCACCGCCGCGGCCTGCGCCGACGAGCTGCTCTGCGGGGGGGCGCGGCGGGTCGGCCTGCTCTGCGTGGCGGCGCGGGCGCTCTGAGCATGTCGCCCCGCCTGTCCGGATTTCGTGACGTCGTCAGACGATTGCGACGCCCCACGGGCGCGTCCACCGGGTGCCTGGCGCGACGAGAACCGCCGCGCGGGCCTCCCCAGCGAGCAGGGCCGGGTCGACGGAGATGTTGGCACGGTTCCTGCTTCAGAAGGGGTCGCGAGCCCCAACGCCGCTCGCCCAGGAGACCAGGATGTCCCCCACGCACGAGACGAGCATCGGTGAGCTGATCAGCATCTTCTACGCCCGCTTCATGGAGCTGTACGGCGACGAGGAGCTCGCCAGCGTGGCGACCGCGGCGGTCATCAACGACCTGCTGACGGCCGAGCGCACCCGGGCCCCGGTCCGCGACGCCGCCTGACCGCTTCGGGGCGGGGGAAATCCCCTCGCCCTGGCGCGGATCGCAGGTGACTTCAGGTGCGGGCTCGCGTTACTCTTGACGGGCCAAGCCATGCCCGTCCCGCTCTCCGCGCCTGTCCCCGATCCGGCCCGCAGCCTGTGGGCGCCGGTGACCGTGCGCGTCGCCTGGGAGCTGGTGCTGGCCGGCCTGCCGGCGCGGCCGGACGCCATCGCCGAGGCCCGGGAGCACGTGCTGCGCTCGCTGCCACCCGGCGCGGGCGAGCACGAGGCCGAGGAGCTGTCCACCCTCGGCGTGCGCGAGTGGATCGAGCGGGTCCGCGACGGCCGCTACCGTCGCCCGGCGACCGACCCGGACCTGGCCCTGCCGCTGGGACACGACTGGCGCCGCCGGCTCTCGCAGGCGCTGGACCACGCCGGCGACGCGGTCCTCCGGCTGCACTACGGCGACGGCTTCCCGCTCGACGTCGTCGCACGCAGCGCCGCCATCGACGAGATCCACCTCGAGCAGGCGCGCGGCGGCATCCGCGAGGCCATCCGCGCCATCGCCCTGGAGGAGGGCGTCAGCGTGCACGGCTGGAGCGTGGCGCGCCTGGACCTGCTGATCGGGCGGGTGGCGCGCATCGCCGAGCCCGGCTGTCCGGGCCCCGGCGGGCTGCTGACGGACGAGGGGCGCGCCCACGCCGACCGCTGCCCGCGGTGCAGCCGCGCCGTCCGCCTGGTGCGCGGCGGCGTGCTGTCCCCCTCCGACCTCTTCCCGCCCGAGCACACGCTGGTCCGCCCCGCGGACCGCCGCCGGGTCTGCGCGATCCTGCTGCACCCGGACGCGCGCAAGCACCGCGAGCGCGTGAGCCAGGCCCTGGGCGAGGCGGCCCTGCCGATCGGCGCCGACGGCTGGGTGCTGCCCGAGGAGGCGCTGGACGCGGCGGGCCCGGCCCTGACCGCCCTGGCCCTGGAGGGCACGCCTGCCCGCCACCACCTGCGCGGCGCGCTGGTCACTGGCTCGGGGCGGTGGGCCCGGGGGCGCCTCATCGGCCCCCTGCCGCTGCAGGCCATCGAGGGCGCGCGGGCCCGGCCCTGGGGCGAGCTGGCCGGCATGCCCGAGCTGCCCGCCCCGCTGCCGCCTCCGCCGCGGGCCACGGCCTGGTGGATCGGCGCCGCGGTGTCGGTCCTGCTCGCCGCCGCCACCGCCGTCTTCGTCAGCGCCGACCGCGGCGTCACGCCGACCTACCCGGTGCAGGCGCGCTTCGTGCCTCGGGCCGGCGCCTGGGAGCTGCGCTTCGACACCCACGACCTCGCCGTGGTGGACATCGTGGCCCAGCGCGGCGGTCGCTGGGAGCTGGCGCACGGGGGCGTGCGCGACGGCAAGGGCCGCTGGGCCACCGGCGAGGGGGACTACCGGCTCCAGGTCGACGGCCAGGCCGTGGCCATCGTCACCAGCGCCGCCGGCATCCCCGACCTTGCGGCGCGCCTGGCCGCCGCCTCCGCCGACCCCGATCCCCTGGCTTCTCTCTCCGACCGGGTCCACGCCGCAGACGCCCACGCGGCGGTGCTGACCTCGCCGGGCGCGGCCCCCTCGCCCTGAGCGCCCACCCGCGGCCCGCCGCCTGGCCAGGCACGGGCCTGGACGGCGCCCAGGCGGTATAGTCGCCGCCATGCGCGTCACCCCGCTCGACATCATCCAGAAGCAGTTCACGGCCGGCCGCCGCGGCTACGACTCCGACGAGGTGCGGGCCTTCCTGGAGGAGATCCGGGAGTCGATGGAGGAGCTGCTCAAGGACAACCAGCGGCTGCGCGAGACCGTGCAGCGGCGGGACCAGGAGATCGAGGACCTGCGGGGCAGCGAGTCCGACATCAAGGAGACGCTGATGCTGGCGCGGCGCCTCTCCGACGACCTGCACCGCAACGCCCGGCGCGAGGCGGACGTCATCGTCGGCGAGGCCCGGCTGGAGGCGGAGCGGATCCTCCAGGCCGCCGCCGACGAGCGCCGGAACGTGCAGGAGGAGGTCATCGCGCTGCGCACCTCGCGGATCCGGCTGGTGGCCGAGGTGCGCTCGGTCATCGAGGCGCACGCCCGGCTGCTGACGGAGATGACCGGCGAGGGGCCCGCTGGCTCCTGAGGTGCCGTCGCCGTCGGCGCTGGGGGGGCGGGCCGGGAGCCCGGCGCCGCTCTCTCCGCGCGCGCGCTTCGACCTGCACCTGCACAGCACCCGCTCCGACGGTCGCCTGTCGCCGGCGCAGGTGCTGGACCAGGCAGCCCGCAACGGCCTGGACGTCATCGCGCTGACCGACCACGACTGCGCGCCCGCCCTGCCGTGGGGGCCGGTCCGGGTGGCGGGGCGAACGGTGCACGTCCTGCACGCCGCCGAGGTCTCCGGGGCCTGGGACGGCCGCGAACAGCACCTGCTGGTCTACTTCCCCCAGGCCGTCCCCACCGAGTTCGCCCGGCTGATGCGCAGCCTCTGCATGGCCCGGGCGCAGCGCTACGAACGCGCGGCGGAGGGGCTGGGCCTGGCGGGCCTGACCCCTCCGGACGAGGCCGCCTGGCGGGGGGAGCGGGCCCTCACCCGGGTGCACCTGTCCCAGGCCATCGTCGACGCCGGCCACGCCGGCAGCCTGGAGGACGCCTTCGCCCGGTACACCGCCAGCCGCCTGGGCCGCGTCCCTCCCGTCGACCCGACCTTCCCCGCAGTGATCCGCATGGCGCGCGCCGCGGGCGGCCTGACCTCGTGGGCCCACCCGCAGCTCGATGCCGTGCAGGCGCACCTCTCCACCTTCGTCGCCGCCGGCCTGCAGGCGCTGGAGGCTGCGCGCCCCGGCCTGCGGGGGCAGGAGCGCAGCACCCTGCTCCGGCTGGCGCACAAGCACGGCCTGCTGGTCACCGGCGGCAGCGACAACCACGGCTTCCCCTGGCAGCACCCCGTGGGCCAGTGGACCTTCCCCATGCGCGAGGCGCGGCCCTTCGCCCGCGCGCTGGGCCTGCCCACCTGAGGCGGGCGGCGGTCGGACGAGCGGCCGGCGCGGTGGCGGGCGACGCGGTTGCGGCCGCGGTGGGCGGGCGGTACAACCTGCCGGTCCGCGGGGCGTGCCGTCGTCGCGCCCCACCCCGCCGGGGCATCGTGCGCCGGCGCGCCCCTTCCCCCCACCGCCGGAGCGCCCCATGGCCGACACCAACCACTTCTTCAGCAGCTACCTCCCCGAGAAGATCGCCGCCCAGCCCGACCTGCAGACCATGGGCGCCATCTTCCAGTTCGACATCAAGGACGCCGGCACCTGGACCCTGCGCCTGACCGGCCCCGAGGGCTCGGGCGTGAGCGAGGGTCCCGCCGAGAACCCCTCCTGCGTCATCACCACCGACAAGGCCACCTGGGAGGGCATCCTCGACAACCCGAGCAAGGCCATGCAGGCCTTCATGATGGGCAAGCTCAAGGCCTCCAACATCGGCCTGGCCACCAAGCTCCAGCAGATCCTGGGCTGAGCACGGCGGGCGGCCGTCGCCGCCGTCCCCATCCAGGCGCGCCCCGGGGCTCTCACCCCCGGGGCGTCGTCGTCTGCGGGCCCGGCTCTACAGGGAGCGGCGCTTGCGCCAGGTCGCCAGGGCCATGCCGATGGCGGTGCCAGGCACCACCAGCAGGCAGAGCAGCCAGACGCCCAGCCCCTGCAGCAGGTTCATCGACAGGCTGGCGCTGGCGGCGGCGTTGGGCCGGATGCTGACCTGGTCCTCCTCGCCGACCAGCCAGGCCACCGCGTTCAGGAACAGGTCCTGGTTGTTGCCCTGGGCCAGCAGCTCGTTGGCGGCGAAGTCCGAGTCGCCGAAGACCAGCACCTTGCCACCCGCCTTCCGGGGCAGCTCCACCGGGGGCGCTGCCGGCTCCGCGGGCGCAGCCTCCACCGGGGGCGCTGCCGGCTCCGCGGGCGCAGCCTCCACCGGGGGCGCTGCGGGCTCCGCGGGCGCGGCGGGCAAGGGCAGGACCCCGGCGGGGCCGGGCTCGCCCAGGGCCCGCGAGCCGACCCGCAGGCCGGTGGGATCCGTCACCTCGGCCAGCGCCGCCAGCGGCACGTTGCCGACGATGTCGCCGTCGTCGGGGGCGGGCGCGGTCATGCCGTCCAGCGTGGTCTCGGCCCAGCCGTAGGGCGTGGTGCGGGCCAGCACCTGGACCTCGACGCCGGGCACGGCGCTGCCGATGCCCACCGAGCGGGCCACCCGCAGCACGGCCATGCCGGTGACGTCCTCGGTCAGCGGGTGGGGCGGCAGGGACTCGCGGTCCAGCACCAGGTAGGTCGGGTCGCCGCCGACGAGCTGGTACTTGGGGTTCTCCTCGACCACGATGTCCTGTCCGACCCGCAGGCCGTAGCGGTCCAGGTCGGCCGCGAAGCCTGGCGCGTGCGTCGGGTCGAGCAGCACCAGCATCGACCCTCCGCCGGCCACCCAGGCCGCCAGGTGCTCCAGCTCGGCGGCCAGCAGGTCGGTCTGGGGGTCGGCGACGAGCACCAGGCCGCAGTCCTCGGGTACCCCTCCCTCGCGCACCAGGTTGAACGAGCGCAGCGTGTAGTTCTGGGCGGTCAGGCGGCCCACGGCCACGCCCAGGCCGGTCGCATCCTGGCTGTCCTCGGGGTCGAGCTCGCCGTGGCCGCTCACCGCGCAGACCTGGTGGCGCTCGCCCGAGGTCGCCCGGATGATGGCGTTGGTCAGGGCCTCCTCCCCGAAGTCGGACTCCAGCCGCTGGCTGCCGCCGTCCGGGGCGCCGAAGGCGGCGACGGCCTGCCCCTCGGACTGCGCGGGGCGGACGATGACGGTCCCCCACGAGCTCGTGACCTGGTGCTGCTCGGCCACGAAGGGCTCGCGCAGCGGGTCGTGGAAGTGGACCTCCACCAGCGGGCTGCGGCTCTCGTAGCCCTCGACCAGGTCCTTGAAGGTCGACTCCTCGGCGCTGCCCGCCGGGAAGAAGGCCAGCACCTCGATCTCCTGCGCCAGCCCGGCCAGCACCTCGTCGGTCTGCGCCGACAGCGAGAAGCGCTGGCTGCTGGTCAGGTCCAGCCGCTCGTCGTAGCGGGCGGCCAGCACGTTGAGGGCCACGGCGATGGCGCCGACCACCAGCACCAGCAGGCTGGCCGTCGCCGAGTAGCGCGCCCCCCGCGCCGTCAGCGCCTGCTGTAGCGCCTGCCGGTCCAGCGCGACCCAGGCGATGACCAGCGCCAGCGCGGCGCCGCCCGCCACCGCGTAGGGCGTCTCGACCCGGTCGACGAAGGCGGCGTAGGCCAGGAAGGCCAGCACGCCCAGCCCACCCAGGAAGCCCAGGATCCAGCTCCAGCTCCGCATCGGATCCCCCTACTGCCAGCGCCAGGCTTCGACCCGCTGCCAGGTGGCGAACAGGAAGAAGCCGATGAAGGTGAGGTAGTACGTCACGTCCTCGACGTGCAGCAGCCCCTTGGAGAGCTGCTCCATGTGCGAGAGCATGCTGATGTGCGCCAGCACCCCGCCCCAGGACGAGGGCGCCAGCGTGTCGGCCCAGGACAGCACCCACAGGGCCAGCAGCCCGCCGAAGCTGACCACCAGGGCCACGACCTGGCTCTCGGTGAAGGCGCTGGCCAGCATGCCCACCGCCAGGAAGGCCGCGGCCAGCAGGAAGGTGCCCACGTAGTTGGCCGCCAGGATGCCGGGGTCGGGATCGCCCAGCCAGTAGAGGATGAGCAGCGTGTGCAGCGTGCCGAAGAGCAGCACCGAGAGGAAGCCCAGGGCGCCCAGGTACTTGCCCAGCACGATCTGCCCGCTGGTGACCGGCGAGGAGAGCAACAGCTCCAGGCTGCGCTGGCGGCGGTCCTCGGCGAACAGCCGCATCGACAGGGCCGGGCACAGCAGCAGCAGGATCACCGCGGTGTTGGCGAACCAGGGCTGGACCAGCCAGTCGTTGACGTTGACCTGGTCCTGCATGTAGGGGTTGAAGGCCGCCTGGCTGGCCTGCACCGAGTAGTCGGTCGTCATCAGCGCGAAGAAGAAGCCGGTCACCAGCACGAAGCCGCACAGCAGCAGCCAGCCCATCGGCGTGGCGAAGTACTGGTCCAGCTCGCGCCGTGCGATGGCGAGGGTGGCACGCATCAGGACTCCTGTCCGGGGGCGAGGGGGCGGCCGTGGTCGCGCGGGTCGGGCCCCGTGCCGGCCGTCAGCCGCAGGTAGACGTCTTCCAGGCCCTCGGCCGCGCCCAGCTCCAGCAGGCCGAAGGGCACGGCGGCCTGGGCCACCGCGGCCCGCAGCCCGTCGGTGTCGGCCAGGTCGGCGACCGCCTCGATGCGGAAGGCGCCGTGGCCCTCGCCGTGCACCGCGGCCACGCCGGGCACCCGCGCCAGGGCCTGCTCCAGCTCCAGCGCCGGGCGCGCGACCCGCAGCCGCGCCGCACCGCCGCGGGCCAGCTTCTCGATCCGGTCCTGGGCCACCACGCGGCCCTGGTGGATGACGATCACCCGCTCGGCGACGGCCTCGACCTCGCCCAGCACGTGGGTCGACAGGATGACGGTCCGCTCGCCGGCGGCCAGCTCGCGCAGCAGCTCGCGGATCTCGACCCGCTGGGCCGGGTCCAGGCCGCTGGTCGGCTCGTCGAGCACCAGCACGTCGGGGTCGTGGACCAGGGCCTGGGCCAGGCCGACCCGCTGCCGGAAGCCCTTGGAGAGGTGGTCGACGACGCGGTGGGCGACGTCGGCCAGGCCGACCCGCGCGATGGCCCGCTCGGCGGCGGCCTCGACGTCGTCCACCCCCTTGATGGTGGCGGCGAAGCGCACGTACTCCCGCACCGACATGGTCGGGTACAGCGGCGGGACCTCGGGCAGGTAGCCGATGCGCCGCTTGACGGCCTGCGGGTCCTCCAGCACGTCCTTGCCGTCGATCAGGGCGCGGCCCGAGGTCGCCCCGATGCACCCGCACAGGATGCGCATCGTCGTGGTCTTGCCGGCGCCGTTGGGGCCCAGCAGGCCCACCACCTCGCCCCGGCCGACCTCGAAGCTCACGCCCCGCACGGCGTGGAAGGTCCCGTAGCGCTTGTCCAGCTCTTCGACGCGGATCATGCCAGCCTGCTCCTCGTGACGCGCCCCGCGGGCGGCGGCCTTCCTGCGCGCCGTGGGATGGCCGTCAAGGCCCGATCGACCGGGTCCCGGGCCGACCGGGACCTTCGGCGGCCCCGAGCAGCGCGCCACCCGCGTTACCATGGTCGCCCACGCGAGGCCAAGCATGCACGGCGCGCTTCCTCCCTCCTCCCTGCCCGGCCCGGCGGGCCTGCTCCTCTTGCTGGGCCTCTCGGCCTGCGCCGCGGACTGGTCGGCGGTCGACGCCGACGGCGACGGCTTCACCATCGCGGACGGGGACTGCTGGGACCGCGCCGCCGGCCCCGAGGGCACGGGCCTGGCGGGCGCCGACATCCACCCCGGGGCGGCCGAGGCCTGGTACGACGGCTTCGACCAGGACTGCGCCGAGGACGACGACTACGACGCCGACCAGGACGGCTACGTGCAGGACCAGCACCTGGGCCTGCCGACCTGGAGCGTCTCCGGCACGGGCGCGCTGCCGGGCGGCGACTGCTGGGACGACCCGGCCGCCGCCGCGCCGGGTGGGCCGCAGGTGGACGGCACCAGCCCCGTGTCCGCCGGACAGACCTGGCCCGGGGCGGCCGACGCCTGGTACGACGGCGTGGACCAGAACTGCGGCGGCGACAGCGACTTCGACGCCGACCTGGACGGCTGGGACAGCGCCGACGCGCCGCAGGCCGACGGCACACTCGGGCAGGACTGCGACGACGGCGACCCCACCCGCAGCCCCGACGCCACCGAGCTCTGCGACGACCTCGACAACGACTGCGACGCGCTGGTGGACGGGGACGACCCGGACGTCGACCCGACCTCGACCCGCACCTGGTTCGGGGACGTGGACGCCGACGGCTATGGGGACGACGGCAGCGCCACCGTGGCCTGTGACCAGCCCGAGGGCTTCGTGGACCAGGGCGGGGACTGCCAGGATCTCGACCCCGAGGTGAACCCCGGCGCCGACGAGCTGTGCAACTCGGTGGACGACGACTGCAACGGCGCGGTGGACGAGGCCGCGGCCGACGCGGCGCTGTGGTACCTCGACGCCGACGGGGACGGCTACGGAGACGCCGAGGAGGAGGTCGCCGCCTGCCTGCAGCCCGACGGCTACGTCGGCGACGACCAGGACTGCGCGGACGGCGACCCGGCGGTCCACCCCGGCCAGGCCGAGCGCTGCGACACGCGCGGCGTGGACGACGACTGCGACGGCACCGCCGACGACGGCGACGCCGTCGACGCCGGCACCTGGTACGACGACCTCGACGGCGACGGCTGGGGCCTGGCAGGCGCCGTCTCGCGCGCCTGTGACGAGCCGGCCGCCGCCTCGGCCCTGGCCGGGGACTGCGACGACGGCCGCGCCGACGTGAACCCCGACATGGCCGAGCTGTGCACCACCGCGGGCGTGGACGACGACTGCGACGGGCAGGTCGACGACGCCAGCGCGGTGGACGCCGGCACCTGGTACACCGACGGCGACGGCGACGGCTACGGCCTGGACGCGGGCCTGGTGCGGGCCTGCACCCTGCCCGACGGCGCCGCCGACCGCGGCGGGGACTGCGACGACGGGCGGGGGGACGTGAACCCCGACATGGTCGAGCTGTGCGCGACGGTCGGCGTCGACGACGACTGCGACGGCGCCACCGACGACCTGACCGCCGCCGACCTGGCGACCTGGTACGCCGACCTGGACGGGGACGGCTTCGGAGACCCGGACACGGCCGAGCTGGCCTGCCAGGGCGGCGAGGGCGCGGTGACCGAGGCCGGGGACTGCGACGACGCCTGCGAGACCTGCTGGACCGGGGCCGACGAGGTCTGCAACGACGGCGTCGACAACGACTGCGACGGCACGCCCAACGCCTGCTCCAGCCTGGAGCCCGAGATCGACCTGGCCGCGGTGACGCTGCGGGTGCTCGGCGCCGCCAGCGAGGACAAGGCCGGCCGGTCGATCGCCGCCGGCGACCTGGACGGCGACGGGCAGCCCGACCTGCTGCTGGGTGCGGTCGGCGCGGGCAGCGGCGGCACGGCCTACGGGCTGCTCGGGCCGATCTCCGCGCCCACCGGCGTCGGGACGGCCAGCCTCTCGGCCGCCGGCCTGGACTCCGGCGACAACGCCGGCCGCTCGGTCGCCCTGGTCGACCTGGACGGCGACGGCCTGGACGACGCCCTGGTCACCGCGCCCGACGCCTCGGCCGGGGGCAACAACCGCGGCGCCCTGTACGTGCTCTACGGCCCCGCCGCCGGCGACCTCTCCCTGGGCGACGCGGACTGGGTGGTCGAGGGAGAGGGCAACGGCGACTACCTGGGCCGCCTGGTGACCGGCGTGGGCGACCTGGGCGGGGACGGCGTCGAGGACGTCGTCGTGACCGGCATCTACGTCGACCTCGCGGCGGGCAACGACGGCGCCGCCCTGCTCATCGACGACGCGGGCGAGGGGACCGACGACGGCGAGGACGTCGCCACCGCGGTGCTCTACGGCGCTTCCGCCGAGGACAACCTGGGCAGCGCCGCCAGCGCCGCGGGTGACCACGACGGCGACGGCCTGTCGGACCTGGTCCTGGGGGCGGCCCGCAACGACGACGCGGGCGCCGACGCGGGCGCCGTCTACCTGTTCCTGGGTCCGGTGGCGGGGGCCTGGAGCGCGGTGGACGCGGACGCGACCTGGACCGGCGAGGACGACAGCGACCGTGCCGGCGACTGGCTGCACGGCGGCCTGGACGTCGACGGCGACGGCCTGTCCGACCTGGTGGCGGGCGCCTACAAGGCCGGCGACGCCAGCCAGGGGGCGGCCTACCTGGTGACCGGCGCCACCACCCCCACCGGGGGCAACCTGCGCGACGCCGCCGCGATCGTCCGGGGCGACAGCAGCAGCCAGAAGCTCGGCATCAGCGTGGCGCTCCTGGAGGACATGGACGGCGACGGGCGCGCCGAGGTCGGCGTCGGAGACGGGGATCGCGACGACTGCACCGCCAGCAGCCCCCCCGGGCAGGTCTACCTGTTCCTGGGCGGCCTGACCGGCAGCCTGACGGGGGCCGACGCCGGCATCGTCATCCGCGGGGACGCCGACGGCGACTGCGCCGGCGCCGCCATCCTGGACGTCGGGGACCTCAGCGGCGACGGCGCGAGGGACCTGGCGCTGGGCGCGCCGGGGGTCGAGGACCGCACGGGCGCCGTCTACATCCTCCAGGGCGGCGGCATCTGAGGGGGTCGGGTTGCCGGGGGCGCCCGGCAGGCGGTACCCTGGGGTTCGCCCTGGGAGGCCCGAATGGTCCGCTGGACGTCTCGCCTGGTGCTGCTCGCACCGCTCCTCGCCGCCTGCTCCAGCAAGTGGACCTACGTCGACCAGGACGGCGACGGCGTCTCGGCCGCCGAGGGGGACTGCTGGGACAGCAGCGCCTCGCCGCCCGGCAGCAACCTCAGCGGCGCCGACATCTTCCCCGGCGCGGCCGAGACCTGGTACGACGGCTTCGACCAGGACTGCGGCGGCGACCACGACTTCGACCAGGACGCCGACGGCTTCGTGGCCGACGAGTGGGCCGCCCAGGCGGGCGACCTGGCGGTCGGCGACTGCGACGACGCCCGGGCCGAGGTCAACCCGCTCGCCGCCGACGAGTTCTACGACGGCGTGGACAGCGACTGCGGCGGCCAGGACGACTTCGACCAGGACGGCGACGGCTACGTGCCGCCGGAGTACGCCGGGCAGGCCACGCAGTACGTCGAGGGATCCGGCGGGCTGCCCGGCGGGGACTGCGACGACCTGCTGGACGTGGTGAACCCCGAGGCTGGCGACGACTGGTACGACGGCGTCGACAGCGACTGCGGCGGCGAGGACGACTACGACCAGGACGGGGATGGCTACGTCCCGCTGGCCTACGAGGGCCTGGAGACCCGCTACGTCGACGGCTCGGGCGGGCTCGAGGCGGGCGACTGCGACGACACCGACCCCGGCCGCGTGCCCGACGACAGCGTCCCGGTCATCTGGTACAACGGCTACGACGAGCGCTGCGACGAGAACGACGGCGACCAGGACGGCGACGGCTTCTGGGCCGAGGACTACGAGGATCGCGTGTCGGCCTCGGGCTCGGGCCTGGACCCGCTGCGGGTCCCCGACGGCAAGCAGGGCGACTGCTTCGACGACGCGGCGGATCGGCCCGACGACAGCGACCCGACCGACGAGCTGGTGCCGATCAACGACGGGGAGCTGCTCGACCCGGACCAGGTCTTCCCGGGCGCGGACGACGAGCCCTACGACGGGGTGGACGCCGACTGCCAGGACGACAGCGACTTCGACAAGGACGGCGACGGCTACGACAGCGAGTGCGTGGTCCAGCGGGACGGCGGCACGGGCAGCGACTGCCTGGACAGCGACGAGCCGGCCGACTGCGGGGATCGGGACCCGGCCGGGCTGGGCGCGCTGGGCGTCTACCCGGGCGCCATCGACGCCTGGTACGACGGCACGGACGCCAACTGCGACGACTACGACGACTGGGACGCCGACTACGACGGCTTCATCCCCGACGGGTACTCCTCCACCTACTCGGGCTCGCTGCCGGACGGGGACTGCGACGACATCGACGACGAGGTGAACCCCGCCGAGTCGGACTCCTGGTACGACGGCCAGGACACCAACTGCTCGGGCAACGACGACTACGACCAGGACGCCGACGGCTACGTCCCGGACGCCTACGCCGGCCGCGCCACGGAGTACGTCAGCGGGTCGGGTGCCCTGCCGGACGGCGACTGCGACGACACGGTCTTCACGGTGAACCCGGGCCGGACGGACACCTGGTACGACGGCGTCGACACCAACTGCGGCGACAACGACGACTACGACCGGGACGGGGACGGCTACGTGCCCGACGCATACGCCGGCCTGGAGACCGACTACGTCGACGGGTCGGGCAGCCTGCCGGACGGCGACTGCGACGACGCGGTCTCCACCGTGAACCCGGGTCGGACGGACACCTGGTACGACGGCACGGACAGCAACTGCTCGGGCAACGACGACTACGACCGGGACGCCGACGGCTACGTGCCCGACGCCTACGCCGGCCGGGCGACGACCTACGTCGCGGGCTCGGGCAGCCTGCCCGACGGCGACTGCGACGACACGGCGGCCCTGGTCAACCCCGGGCGGACGGACACCTGGTACGACGGCACGGACACGAACTGCTCGGGCAACGACGACTACGACCGGGACGGGGACGGCTACGTGCCCGACGCCTACACGGGCCTGGCCACCGTCTACGTCAGCGGCAGCGGCGGCCTGCCCGGCAACGACTGCAACGACGTGAGCGCCGCGGTCAACCCCGCCGCCACCGAGGTCTGGTACGACGGCACCGACCAGGACTGCGACGACTGGTCGGACTACGACGCCGACCTGGACGGACAGGACCACGAGTCCTACGGCGGCAGCGACTGCAACGACGCCAACGACGACGTGTACTACGGCGCGACCGAGACCTGCAGCACCTCCTACGACGACGACTGCGACGACGACGACAACGACCGGAACGCCTCGGGCTGCACCAACTTCAACTACGACTTCGACAGCGACGGCTACGGCACCACCTCCACGCGGTGCTACTGCGAGGCGAGCGATCCCTGGACCGCCAGCAACAGCCAGGACTGCAACGACACGGTCGCCACGACCTACCCCGGGGCGCCCGACACCTGGTACGACGGCGTCGACAGCGACTGTGCCGAGAACTCCGACTACGACCGGGACGGCGACAGCTACGACTCCGAGAGCTACGGCGGCGCGGACTGCGACGACGGCAGCGCCTCGATCAAGCCCGGCGCGACCGACACCTGGTACGACGGCGTCGACAGCAACTGCGACGACGAGTCGGACTACGACCGCGACGGGGACGGCTTCGACTGGGAGAGCTACGGCGGCGAGGACTGCGACGACGGCAACGCCGCGATCAAGCCCACCGCGACCGAGATCTGGTACGACGGCGTCGACCAGGACTGCGACGACGCCTCGGACTACGACCGGGACGGCGACGGCTTCGACAGCGACTCCTACAGCGGGGATGACTGCAACGACGCCAGCGCGGCGGTCAACCCGGACGCGACCGAGACCTGGTACGACGGCGTGGACAGTGACTGCTCCGCCAGCAGCGACTACGACGCCGACGGCGACGGAGACAACAGCGACGCCTGGTTCGGCGGCGACTGCGACGACACCGACCCGAACATCTCCTCGCTGGAGCCCGAGCTCCAGGACGGCGCCGACCAGGACTGCGACGAGTGGATCGACGAGGACTTCGTCGCCGTGGGTGACCTGGTCATCACCGAGGCGATGATCAACTCCGTCGACAGCTCCACGCCCGAGCAGTACGAGTGGATCGAGGTCTACAACACCTCGGCCGACACGCTGTACCTCGACGGCTGGGAGTTCGAGGAGCTGCGCGACGGCACGGGCAGCCCGACGGGCAACTCCTTCTGGATCTCGCCCGACGCCGGGCTGTACGTCGACCCCGGCCAGTACCTGGTGCTGTGCTACCGCGACGACGCGCCGGGCCTGCTCTGCGACTACGAGTACGGCGCGAACACCTACGCCGACTCGATGTACGGTGCGGCGGACCACAGCTCCTGGGTGCTGGCCAACAGCAACAACGGCGCCGTCAGCGTCTACCTGGGCGGCACCCTGGTCGACGACGTGCCCTTCACCGCCTCCTTCCCGTACTCCAACGGCGTGTCCGCCGAGGTGGGCATCGAGGCGATGAGCACGACCGCCAACGACGACATCGCCAACTGGTGCGCGGCGACGAACCTGTTCGCGACGAGCACCGACGGCAGCAGCTACGGCACCCCCGGCGAGGAGAACGACTGCTCGCTGGCGCCCTAGGTCCGTCGACCGTCGGCGGCGGCGCCTGGCCGGGACCTGGGGTGCTCAGCAGCGCCCGGGGCTGAAGTGCGGCAGGCCGACCAGCACGCTGGCGGCGAAGCCGGCGACGACCAGCAGCAACAGGGCCAGCGCGCCGAGCTGGGCCAGCCGGGTCTCGCGCTGGCGGTCCTTGTAGGGCAGGACGAAGCCCAGGGCCAGGCCCGTCAGGAAGCCGCCCAGGTGGCCGACGTTGTTCACACCCGACATGGCCATGCCCATGAAGAACATCAGGCCGGCCCAGTAGAGCATCTCGCCCCGGATGGCCGCGCCGAAGGTGCCGCCGCGCCGCTTGCCGAAGGCCAGCAGGGCGCCCATCAGGCCGAAGACCGCGCCCGAGGCGCCCACGGTGGGCGCGTCGGTCCACAGGTCGGACAGCAGGAAGCAGCCCACGCCCGACAGCAGGGCGATCAGCACGGCGCGGCCGGGGCCGAACTCGGCGATGGCGGTGGGGGCCAGGCTGCGCAGCCAGCTCATGTTGAAGGCGATGTGCAGCAGGCTGCCGTGCAGGAAGCTGGCGGTGAGCAGGGTCCAGACGTGGCCGCGGGCCAACGCGGCGCCGCTGGTCATGCCCAGCATGGAGAGGGCCTGGCCGCTGGGACTGCCGAAGTCCAGGTGGATCCCCAGGTCGACGCAGGAGGGGTCCACGACCAGGGACAGGCCGTACATGAGCACGCAGGTACCCACGAGCACGGTGGTGGGCTCGAGGTGGTCTCGGAACAGCTTCTGCAGGCCGGGCGAGAGGCCGAACAGGCCGGGCGCCACGGCGCCGCAGTAGGGGCAGCGCTTCTCCTGGTCGCTGATGAGCTGGCGACAGGAGCTGCACAGGACGGCGCGCGGGCGCTTGCCCGCCACCTCAGCGCGCCCCGCGGCGGCGCCGGGCCAGGGCCGGCAGCAGCAGGAGCAGCCCGCCGACCGCGGGCGTGGCCTGGCAGCCCTCGGCCTGCACGTCCTCGCCGATGGCCGGGTCGACCACGATGACGTCGACCTCGTCGGGCTCGCTCTCCTGCAGGCCGTCGCCGACCACCAGCGCGAAGGTGTAGGTGCCCGCCTCCTCGGCGTCGAACTCGGGGTTGGCCGTGGTCGCGGCGCGCAGCTCCACCGTGGGCCCGTGGGTCTGGGTCCAGGCCCAGGTCAGCGGCGCCCCCTCGGGGTCGTAGGAGGCGCTGCCGTCCAGGACGATGCGCTCGCCGGGGTAGGCCAGGAAGGGCACGCCGGCGAGGGCGACCGGGGGCTCGTCGGCCCGGGCGGGACCGGCGGCGAGGGCGGCGAGCAGCAGGGCGGGCAGCATGGCGGGTCCGGCGAGCGGGTGGCTGGGTGGAAGGGAGAGGGGCGCCGAAATATGCCGACCTCGTGGTCGTATCCAGGCCCGCCGGCCGGCGGCGCGGCGTGGTACCACAGGACCAGGATCCTCGCCATCGCGCCTGTCGCGCGCGGACCCGACCCTCCCGGAGCACGTCCATGGGCTTCTTCGATCGCCTCGCCAACGTCTGGAAGGGCTTCCTCAGCCTGTGGATCTCCGACATCGAGAACAAGAACCCCGAGGCCGTCTACGAGTCGGCCATCGAGGAGCGCATCAAGAAGCACCGGGAGCTCAAGAAGGCCGTCTCGGGCATCGTCTTCCTGCGCAACAAGACCCAGGCCGAGCTCGAGGCCAAGGAGAAGGAGCTGGCCGAGATCCAGGTCCAGATCCCGGTCGCGGTCGAAGAGGGCGAGGACGAAGCCGCCCTGGTGCTCATCGAGCGGCGCGACGCGCTGGTCGCCAGCATCGCCGGCCTGCAGGGCGAGCTGGAGAAGGTGAGCGCCCAGGCCGAGGACGCCAAGGAGGGCCTGGTCGCCTTCCAGGCCGAGATCGAGAAGCTGCGCCGCGAGAAGGAGGAGATGCTGGCCAAGCGCGCCAACGCCGAGGCCCGCATCCAGATCCGCGAGACGCTGGACGGCCTGTCGACCGACGCCGACATCAAGGCGCTGGACAACGTGCGCGAGAGCATCCACAAGCTGCAGGCCGAGGCCGACGTCAGCACCGAGATCGGCGCCGACTCGCTGGACGCCAAGCTCAAGAAGATCAAGTCCAAGGCCGCCAACGCCACCGCCAAGAACGAGCTGGAGGAGATGAAGAAGCAGATGGCGGCGAAGAAGGCGGCGGCGGCCGAGGCGGCGGCGGTCAAGAAGACGATGTAGGCAGGGGCCGCGGGGGCGCCGGGCCGGCGCTCCCGGCCGAGGACGCAGGATGGACCGGGTGCCCGAGCGGCTGCAGCGCTGGTGGGACGCGCTGGACGACCGGCAGCGCCGCCACGGTGCCTTCGTGGCGGCCTGCGCCGTGGGCTACCTCGGCCACTTCCTGGCCTACACCGTCGGCCAGCCCTTCTACATCGAAGACGCGGGCATCACCTTCGCCTACGCCCGCAACTTCGTGCAGGGCGACGGCTTCTCGACCTGGTCGGGGGGCGAGCGGGTCGAGGGCTACAGCAACGCGCTGTGGACCTTCCTGATCGCCGGCTTCTACGCGCTGGGCGTGAGCGGCTGGGTGAGCAGCAAGCTGATGGGCGCCCTGTTCGGCGTGCTCACGCTGCCGCTGGCCTACGCGCTGACGCGGCGGGCCCTGGCCCCCCTGGCCTGGCACCCCGACGAGGGGACCACCTCGCGCCCCACCGACGGCCTGGCCCTGCTGGCGCCGGCCCTGCTGGCGCTGTCCCCGCAGATCGTGATCTGGAACGCCTCGGGCCTGGAGAACTCGCTGTTCGGCCTGCTGCTGCTCGCGGGCGCCTGGCGGCTGTGCGTGGAGCACGACCAGGAGGCGGGGGGCCGCACGCCGCGCCCCTGGTCGGCGGTGCTGTTCTTCCTGCTGACCATGACCCGGCCCGACGGGCTGATGTACGCGGCCATCGGCCTGTTCGCTCGGACCCTGTCGGCGGTCGCCAACCGCCGGGCGCGGGGCCTGCTGTGGAGCGCCCTGGCCTTCGCCCTGCCCTTCGTCGCCTACAACGCCTGGCGCTACTGGTACTTCGCCTGGCCCTTCCCCAACACCTACTACGCCAAGCTCGGCACGGGCACGACCTTCCAGCCCTTCAACTGGGAGGGTCCGGGCTGGAAGCAGGTGCGGGGCTACTTCTTCACGCACAAGGTCTTCTACGCGCTGCCGCTCTTGCCGCTGGCGATGACCGGCCTGCGCGGCCGGCGCCGCTTCGTCGGCCTGTTCGTGGCCGCGTGGCTGTCCTTCGTGGTGCTCTGGGACGGCAAGGCCGGCACGGGCAGCCTGCCCGCCGCCCTGCGCGAGGTGGGCAGCCACTGGGTGCACGTGCGCGTGTGGTCGCTGCTGGCCGGCGCCGTGCTGGTCGGGCTGGTCAACCTGGGGCGCCCGGGCTGGCTCTCGCGCGGCGTGCTGTGGGCCAGCATGTGCAGCGGCATCTTCTTCATGGTCTACAGCGGCCACGACTGGATGAAGGCCTGGCGCTGGTTCAACCTGATCGGCTTCTCGATGTTCCCGCTGCTGGTCGTCGGCGTGGCCGAGCTGCTCGACGGCCTGCCCTGGCTGGATCGGCGCCTGCCCCTGCCCGCGGTCGCCGGGCGCCTGCCGCGGCCCCCCCTGTGGGCCCTGGCGCTGGCACCGGTGCTCGCCGCCTTCGCCGTCATCGAGGTCCAGCAGGCCGCCGAGTTCGTGAAGGCGCCCGAGACCAGCGTGCGCGACATCCGCCGGCGCGTCGACTACATGCAGTGGGTCCAGCGGCGCCTGGACGTCGACCACATCACGCTGCTCGACGTCGACATGGGCGCCCACATGTACTTCACGGACTGGAAGATCCTGGACATCGCCGGCCTGGTCGAGGTGCCGATCGCCCGGCACCGCAAGTACGACAAGGCCTTCGTGCGCCAGTACCTCTTCGAGGAGGAGCAGCCCGACTTCGGCCACGTGCACAGCTCGTGGGCGCGCACCAGCCGCATCGACACCTTCAAGGAGTGGAAGGAGCGCTACCTGGAGATCCCGGGCTACCCGATCGGCGGGCGGAAGCTGCACGTCGGCAACCACGTGAAGAAGGCCCTCTTCGTCAGCCAGGACCAGGCCTTCCCCGGCGCCCCCGAGGCCCTCTTCGCCGGCGGCGTGCGCCTGCTGCAGCTCGACGCCCGCAGCCCGGTCGTGCCGGCCGGCGGCCAGCTCTACCTGCACCTGGTCTTCCAGGCGCCCAAGCAGCAGGACGGCTTCCGGGTGCTCGCCTTCCTCGACGACGGGCAGGGGCACCGCGCGGTGAGCGCGCTGACCCCGGGCCTGGGCTGGTACCCGCCCGAGGAGTGGAAGCGCGACGAGCAGGTGCACGGCCGCTTCCCGATGCCGGTCGGCGCGGACCTGCCGCCGGGCCGCTACCAGCTCGGCCTGGTCCTGCTCGACGAGGCGCGGGGCACG
Source organism: Myxococcota bacterium (assembly GCA_023150805.1). Lineage (GTDB taxonomy): Bacteria > Myxococcota_A > UBA796 > UBA796 > UBA2385 > UBA2385. The sequence continues at coordinate 73,408 of JAKLKF010000014.1, forward strand.
GTGCGGGCGCTGCGCAGCGTGGCGGACCAGCCGGTGCCCGAGGGCGCGCCCTACCGCTACCTGCCGGGCGAGTACCTGCCCGCCGGGGTCGAGGTGACGATCACCGACCGGGCCGGGGCCGAGGCCGCCGCGGAGGAGGACCTGGCCGCGCACCGGGCGCTGGCCGCCGAGGGCGCCTGCGAGCAGAGCTGGACGGCCTTCAAGGACGCCACCCGCCACCTGCTGGCCGACCTGGACTGGCGACAGGCCCGCGAGGACGCGGCGCGCACCACCGTCGCCACCTGCCTGGTCGCGCGCGCGGCCGCCGCCGACGACGAGGAGGACCGCCGCGAGGCCCTGGTGCAGGCCCGCCGCTGGGACCACCACGCGCCCGGCCTGGCCGCCGCGGCCCGCGCCGAGGCCCGCGGCCTGGTCGCCGAGGGGGACTCGTGGTGGCAGCAGCAGGACTGGGAGCGGGCCTACGCGCGCTACGCCCTGGCGCTCAAGCTCGACCCGCGCCTGTCCCACGTGCGCCGCCGGGCCGAGGACGCCCGGGACTACATGCTCGACATCCGCGAGCCCGGCGAGGACTACCCGCCGGAGCGCTGAGCGGTCGCCCCCCCGGACACCACCGGCCGCATGTCGATCCCCCCCACCCAGACGAAGCCACACATCTCGCGCAGGCGGCTGAACACCCGGTCGCCCACCCGATCCCCCAGGCTCTGCCGGGCCCCGTCGACCACCGCCAGGTTGACGTCCCGGACCCCGGTCGCCTCTTTCGGCTCGTAGTTGGTGGTCGCCAGGGTGCAGCGCATGGCGTTGTACCGGCGGCTGATGATCTCGTCGATGATGGCCAGCTCCCAGTCGGTCAGCCGCCCCTTGCCCAGCTCGTCGATGGCCAGCACGGGGACCTCGGAGAGCTCGGTCAACAGCTCGCTGTCGCCCTGGCCGCGGCTGTAGCCCTCCTTCAGCATGCCGAGCAGGCGGCTGAACTCGACGAAGCGGGCGATGGCGCCGCGCTCGAAGACCAGCTCGCGCAGGATGCCGACCAGCAGGTGGGTCTTGCCGCGGCCGACCGGGCCGTGCAGGACCAGGCCCCGCGGCCCGGTGCTCTCGCCGGCCTGCGGGCGCCAGCCCTCGATCCACGGCTGCACGCCTTCGAGCAGGGCCTTCATCTTCTCCCGGTCGCCGTGCTGCATGGCGCCGGCGATGAAGCTGGGCAGGGTGGCCCGGGCGTGGCGGGAGGGGACCTGGGCGAAGCCCCAGTGCTGGATGCGGTCGGGGAGCTGCTGGCAGCGGCAGCGCCCGGTGAGCAGGGCCCCGTCGCGCTCGACGGTGACCCGTCCCAGGCCGCCGCAGCGGGGGCAGGTCGGCACGCAGGTGCACCGCTCGGCGCGGGCGTAGGTGTCCCCGGGCACGACCCGGTAGCCGCGGCCGCCGCACAGGGGGCAGCCATCGACGCCCTTGACGGGCGCCGCCTCGGGAGGGAGCAGGGCCGGCGCGGCGGACGTCACGGCGCCAGCCTATCCCACACCGCCCGGGCGGACACGGCGGGGATCCGCTGCCGGAGCAGGTCGCGGGCGGCCTCTTCCACCAGGTCCTGCCACTCCGCGCCGGTCACGAGCGTGCGCAGCGCGGCCAGGCGCGCCTCGGCCTGCGCGTGGAGGGCGGCGTGCTCCTCGGCGGCGGCGGCCCAGGCGGCGGCGTGGAAGCGGGCGACGGCGGCGGTGGCGGCGCGGCCCAGCTCGTCGGGGTGGGCCCCGGTGCGCGCGACGTGGCGCAGCTCCTCGACCAGCGCGCGGCGGGCCTCCTCCAGCGCGGGGGGCAGGACGCTGGCCTCGATCTCCTGGGCCAGCGCCCCCAGCGGAGCGCCCGGACCGCTGACCTCCCCCTCACCGCCGACGGCCGGGCCCTCGCGCGCCGGGGGCGCGGGGCCGGACGAGCCGGTGCCGCCGCTCTCGACAGCTTTCTTGCAGGCCGCCAGCGTCAGGCGCCGCCGGGACTTCTGCCGGCGCCGCCGCTCGGCCACGGCGTCGACGGCGGCCAGGATGCGCGCGACCGGCAGGCCCGCCTCCAGCCAGGACAGCAGCAGCCGGTCGTCCTCGCCCGACAGGAAGGGCGCGCCGCCGCGCAGCGAGACCAGGTAGTCGCGCACGGTCTCGGCGCGCAGGTCCAGGTCGTCGGCCCCGACGGCTCCGCCCTCGGAGGGCGAGGGGCGTGGTCCCGGCACGGCTGGCTCCGTCGCGACGCCGGGCGGCGGTGGTTGCGCCCGGGTGGGGGCGGGCAATATCATCCCCGCCCTCGCCGCGTCGTCGGTCTGCACCGCGTCGGCCCCGCTGGCCCCTCTCCATCCCCGGCAGCACCATGGCCCTGCTCCCCCGCGCCCGCTCCCTGCTCGCCCTGCTCGCCCTCGGCTTCGCCGCCCTGCCGGCGCCGGCGATGGCCCAGGACGACGACGACTTCGACTTCCTCGAGGACGAGGAGGACGACGACAAGAAGGACGAGGGCGAGGAGCCCGGTGGGGAGCAGCCCGCCGGAGAGGAGTCCGGCGACGAGCTGGGCTTCGACGGCACCCCGACGCCCGAGGAGGACGACTTCGACTTCACCGAGCCCGACGAGGAAGGGGATCTCGACGTCCAGATCGACACGACGGGCCTCGATGACGCCGCGGCCTACAAGGCCAAGCAGAAGGAGGTCGAGGGCATGACGCCCGAGGACGAGGCCATCGAGTGGGAGCGCTACCTGCGCAAGTACCCGAACTCGCAGTTCGAGTCCCGCATCGAGGCCCGCCTGGACAAGCTCTCCGAGCTCATGTACTCCGGTCGGATCGAGTCGGCCGAGGAGGTCGAGGAGAAGGGCCTGGCCGAGATCTACTTCGCCCAGCCCTTCACGCTGGAGAGCATCGACCCGCGCAAGAAGCTGCGCGCCGGCATCGAGTTCGGCCTGCCCGGCTACCTGGCGCCCATCGTGGACTTCGAGTGGGCCTTCCTGCGCAACCTGTCGGCTCACGCCGGCGTGCGCGGCCGCTACGGCGGGGTCAGCTTCGAGCCCGGCGTGCGCTACGCCGTCATCAAGTCCGCCCGCTCCAACACGCTGCTCACCGTGCTGGGCGACGTGCGCGTCAACACCGGCCCCGCCTACGTCGGCTTCCGGCCGCAGCTCGCCTTCGGCCAGCGCATCCCGGCGGGCGACATCGAGATCGACGCCTCGCTGCAGGGTGGCACCGAGCTGGTGACCTACGGCATCTTCTCGCCGCGGGTGGTCGGCGGCGCCAACGTCTCCATCGCCCCCAGCGACACGGTCAAGTTCTTCCTGGAGACCTCGACCTACATGAAGGACCTGGGCTGGGACCAGGGCGGCAGCTTCCGCTTCAACGTCGTGAGCTTCGGCGTGAAGTTCATGGAGCGCAACAAGGGCAAGGCCAGCCGCTTCGAGGCGGGTGCGGGCGCCATCGCTCCCTACTCCAGCAACTACTGGAGCTTCCACAGCGGCGCCCTCGGCCTGGACCTGAACTACTACCTGTAGGCAGGCCGCGGCCGGTCAGGCGCGGATCACCAGCAGGCGCGGCTCGGTGTAGTCGGCGATGGCCCAGCGCAGGCCCTCGCGCCCCAGCCCGCTGTCCTTGACGCCGCCGTAGGGCATCTGGTCGACGCGGAAGGTGGGGGCGTCGTCGTGGATGACCCCGCCGACCTCCAGCCCGCGGTGGAGCTGGAAGAGGGCGTGCACGTCCCGCGTGAAGACGCCGGCCTGCAGGCCCCAGGGGCTGTCGTTGGCCAACGAGATGGCGTGGTCGAGATCCTCGAAGGCCTCCAGCACCAGCCCGGGCCCGAACAGCTCCCCGCGCCACAGCGGCTGGTCGTGGGGCACGCCCTCGACCAGCACCGGCCGCAGCAGGCGCGGGCCCTCGCGGCCGCCGCCGGCCACCACCCGGGCGCCCCCGGCGACCGCCTGGTCCAGCCAGCCCTGGACCCGATCGGCGGCGCGCTCGTCGATGAGCGGCCCGCTGACGGTCTCCTCGCGCCGCGGGTCGCCCCAGGCCACGCCCCGCTCGACCGCAGCGACCAGGCGCTCGCGCAGCGGCGCGAGCAGCGCGCGGTGCACCAGCAGCCGCTGCACGGAGATGCAGACCTGGCCGGCGTAGGCGTAGGCCGCACCCGGCACGCGGGCCATCACCAGGTCCAGGTCGGCGTCCCGGTGCACCAGGACCGGGGCCGAGCCGCCCAGCTCCAGCAGCACCCGCTTCTTGCCCGCCAGGGCCTTCAGGCGCCAGCCGACCGCGTCGCTGCCGGTGAAGGAGACGATGGCCGGCCGGGGGTCCTCGACCAGCCGCTGGGCGCGGGTGTTGTCGACCAGCAGGACGTGGGCGCCGTCTGCGGGCCAGCCGGCGGCCACGGCCAGCTCGGCCAGGATCAGCGCGCAGGACGGCGCCTGGACCGGCGGCTTGAGGATCCAGGGGCAGCCGGCGGCGATCGCGGGCGCCAGCTTGTGGGCCACCAGGTTCAGCGGGAAGTTGAAGGGCGCGATGCCGACCACCACGCCCGCGGGAAAGCGCCGCAGCAGGCCGGTGCGCCCCTGGCCCGCGGCCACGGCGTCGATGGCGACCACCTCGTCCTGGGGGCGTCGGGCCTCGTCGGCGGCCGCGCGGAAGGTGGCGACGCAGCGATCCACCTCGCCGCGGGCGAAGGCGACGGGCTTGCCGGCCTCGGCCACGATGAGTCCTGCCAGCTCCTCCCGCCGCTGCTGCACCCCCTGGGCGACGGCCTCCAGGATCTCGCCGCGGCGCCAGGGGGCCAGGGCGGCGGTCGCGGGGCGGGCGGCGAAGGACAGGGCCAGGGCGCGCTCGACCTGGTCGTCGTCGGCGAGCTGCTGGCGGCCCAGCGCGGCGCCGTCCCAGGGATCGACCAGGGGCAGGCTGGCGGCGGCGAGGGAGAGGGCGACCGGCTGACCGGCCAGGATGCTGCGGCGTTCCACGGATCCTCCAGGCGAGGGCCCGCATCATCCCACGTGCCGCACGTCGCCGCGCCGGCGCCGGGGTAGGAGAGGGCTCCCGCGAGGTGTGCATGTCCACGGATGGTCCGACCTCTCCCCCCGTCATCCCCCCGACACCATGGGGGCCCTCACCTTCGACCGCAAGCGCGAGGCCTGGGCGACCAGCACGGGCCTGGTCAAGGAGACCGTGCGCACCCCACGCCTGGACGAGCCTGACGGCGCCGACCGCAGCCACGTCCTCATCCAGGTGATGTACGCCGGCTTCTGCGGCAGCGACCGGGGCATCTGGTGGCGCAAGGCCTTCGGCGACATGATCCTCGGCAGCCTGGACGAAGAGGGCAAGGACAAGCGCATCGTCGGCCACGAGCTGCTGGGCCGCATCGTGCAGGTCGGCAGCCGCGTCACCGAGAAGTACGGCTACCAGCCGGGCGACGTGGTCAGCACCGAGAGCCACATCATCTGCGGCACCTGCTACCAGTGCCGCGTCGGCGACAGCCACGTCTGCGCCAAGGACAAGATCATCGGCATCAGCATGGACGGCTGCTTCGCGCAGTACGTCAAGCTGCCGGCCAAGGCCCTGTGGCCCACCGACCTCTCGAAGATCCGGGCCGAGGTCGCCGCCGTGCAGGAGCCCTTCGGCAACGCGGTGCACGCCTGCCAGGCGGCCGAGCTGCGCGGCCGGCGGGTCGCGATCATCGGCTGCGGGACCATCGGCCTGTTCGCGATCCTGATCGCCCGCGGCATGGGCGCCACCCAGATCATCGGCGTCGAGACCGACCCGCACCACGCCGAGCTGGCCCGCAAGCTGGGCGCCGACGTGGTCCTGGCGCCGGCCCTGCCGCCGGCCGACGCCCCCCACAAGAGCGACCCCGACCTGGTCCGCCAGGTGCTGGCCCTGACCGACGGCGTGGGGGTGGACGTGGCCATGGAGATGGCCGGCTTCAACGCGGCGCTCAACAACGCGATCAAGATGACCCGCCGCGGCGGCCACGTCGTCATGTTCGGCGTCAAGAACGGCGACGCCGTCGTCGAGGACGTCCACCGGGTCGTGATGAACGGCCTGCAGCTCCACGGCATCGTCGGCCGCCAGATCTTCAAGACCTGGGAGCTGACCCGCAACCTGCTGGAGAACCGCAGCAACGGCATCCAGGACGCCATCTACGACGTCATCCTCAACGGCGGCCAGGACACGCTGGTCGACTTCGGGACCTGGCAGCGGGACGACTTCGAGCGACGCATCAAGGCCCACCCCAAGGTGGTGCTCCGGTTCGCCGGGCAGGAGGGTTGAACCATGTTCGAGACCAGCAGGGAGCAGCTCCAGGCCGAGCTGCAGGCCATCAAGGACGCCGGCACCTACAAGGTCGAGCGGATCATCGTCTCGCCGCAGGCGGCCGAGATCCGGGTCCAGTCGGGGCAGGAGGTGCTCAACTTCTGCGCCAACAACTACCTGGGCCTGGCCGACGACCCGCGCCTCGTCGCCGCGGCCAAGGCCTCGCTGGACCGCTACGGCTTCGGCCTGGCCAGCGTGCGCTTCATCTGCGGGACCCAGGACCAGCACCGCCAGCTCGAGTGCGACATCGCCGGCTTCCTGGGCACCGAGGACACCATCCTCTACAGCTCCTGCTTCGACGCCAACGGCGGCCTGTTCGAGACCATCCTGGGCGAGGCCGACGCGGTGATCAGCGACGAGCTGAACCACGCCTCGATCATCGACGGCGTGCGGCTGTGCAAGTCCCAGCGCTACCGCTACACCCACCTGGACATGGCCGACCTGGAGCGGCAGCTCCGCGCCGCGCGCGCCGCGGGGGCCCGCAAGATCCTGGTCACGACCGACGGCGTCTTCAGCATGGACGGCGACATCGCACCCCTGGCCGAGATCTGCGACCTGTGCGAGGCCCACGGCGCGATGGTCCACGTCGACGACAGCCACGCCACCGGCTTCGTCGGGCGGACCGGCCGTGGCAGCATCGAGCACTGCGGCGTGATGGGCCGGGTCGACGTGGTCACCAGCACCCTGGGCAAGGCGCTGGGCGGCGCCAGCGGCGGCTTCACCACCGGCCGCCGCGAGATCATCGAGCTGCTCCGCCAGCGCAGCCGGCCCTACCTGTTCAGCAACACGGTGGCGCCGGCCATCGTGGGCGCGGCCATCGAGGCCTTCGCCATGCTGTCGGAGAGCACGGCCCTGCGCGACAAGCTCGAGGCCAACACGACGCGCTTCCGCGGCGCGATGACCGAGGCGGGCTTCGCCATCCGGCCCGGCGTGCACCCCATCGTGCCCATCATGCTCGGCGAGGCGACCCTGGCCGTCGAGATGGCCAACCGCATGCTGTCCCGCGGCATCTACGTGATCGGCTTCAGCTTCCCGGTCGTGCCCAAGGGCAAGGCCCGCATCCGGGTGCAGCTGTCGGCCGCGCACGAGCCCGAGCACGTCGACCGCGCGGTGGAGGCCTTCACGGCCGTCGGCCGCGAGCTGGGCGTGATCTGAGCTGAGCCCCACGAGGGGGCGGCGCGGCGGCCGTCCCCCAACGCAGAGCACCCCGCCGGCTGCGGCTTTTGGGCTGCGCGGCCAGCGGGGTGCAGGGACAGGACCTTGGGGGGGGCGAGTCCTGTCCCGGGGGGACGAGGAAGTGGCGCAGCCAGGAGGAGTCGAACCCCCAACCTTCGGATCCGTAGTCCGACGCTCTATCCAGTTGAGCTATGGCTGCGTGTCAGTCGAGCGGTCGCCGAAGCGTCCCGGAGAGGGTGGCGGAGACGGAGGGATTCGAACCCTCGGTGGAGCTTTTGACCCCACACGCGATTAGCAATCGCGCACCTTCGGCCTCTCGGTCACGTCTCCAGCTTCAGAGATCAGCGTGCCCGGAGGCACTGCGGCGAAGGAGGCTTGGCGGGGGGCGGAGGCGGTGGGATTCGAACCCACGGACCCTTTCGGGTCAGCGGTTTTCAAGACCGTCGCCTTCAACCACTCGGCCACGCCTCCTGGCGGGCGCTCCGCTCCTATTCGGTCCCGCCGGGGCAGTCAACCCCTGGCCGGGCCACGAGGTCAAGACCGGGCGACGATGCGCTCCTGGCCGCGCATCCAGGGCCGCAGGGCGTCGGGGATGGCGACGCTGCCGTCGGCCTGCTGGTGGTTCTCCAGCAGGGCGACCACGGTGCGGCCGACGGCCAGGGCCGAGCCGTTCAGCGTGTGCAGGGCCAGCGGCTTGCCCCCGGCGGCGGGGCGGTAGCGGCTGCCCATGCGGCGGCCCTGGTGGTCTCCGCACCAGGAGATGCTGGAGATCTCGCGGTAGCTGCCCTGGCCGGGCAGCCAGACCTCCAGGTCGTAGCAGATCCGGGCGTTGGCGCCGGTGTCGCCGCCGCTGAGCAGCTCGACCCGGTAGGGCAGCTCCAGCTTGCGCAGCAGCCCCTCGGCGTGGGCCACCATCTCCTCGTGCTGGGTCGGCCCCTGCTCGGCCGTGCAGAGCTGGACCAGCTCGACCTTGTGGAACTGGTGCTGCCGCATCAGGCCGCGCGTGTCCTTGCCATAGCTGCCGGCCTCGCTGCGGAAGCAGGGGGTGAAGGCCGTGTAGCGCAGGGGCAGGGCCGCCTCGTCCAGGATCTCGCCGCGGTGCAGGTTGGTCAGCGGCACCTCGGCCGTCGGGATCAGGAAGGCGTCGCCGCCGTTGACCAGGGCGGCCAGGCGGAACAGGTCCGCCTCGAACTTGGGCAGCTGGCCGGTGCCCGTCATCGTCTCGCGGCTGACGATGTAGGGCACGACGTGCTCGAGGTAGCCGGCGGCGGCCGCCTCCTCCAGGAAGAAGTTGACCAGGGCGCGCTCCAGGCGGGCGCCGTCCCCGCGGTAGACCGGGAAGCGGGCGCCGGAGAGGCGGGCGGCGCGCTCGGGGTCCAGGATGCCCAGCGCGTCGCCGATGGCGATGTGGTCACGCACCGGGAAGTCGAAGTCCCGCGGGCTGCCCCAGCGGCGGACCTCGACGTTGTCGCGCTCGTCCCGGCCGTCGGGCACCCGGGGGTCCAGCAGGTTGGGCAGGCCGAGCAGCGCATCCTCCTCCTCGGCCTCCAGCGCCTGCCGCTCGGCCTCCAGGCCGTCCAGGCGCTCGCCCAGGACCTTGACCTCGGCCTTGAGCGGCTCGGCCTCGACCTGCCGGCCGGCCTTCATCAAGGGCCCGATCTCCTTGCTCAGGCGGTTGCGCTCGCCGCGCAGGTTGTCGGTCTCGGTCGTCAGCTCGCGCCGGCGCTCGATGACGGCGACCAGCCGGTCGAGCAGGGCCAGGGCCTCGGCGCTGGCGTGGCGGCGCTGCAGGCTCTCGCGCACGACCTCGGGGTGCAGGGCGACCAGGTTGCGGTCCAGCATGGGGGGCTCCGCGGGCAGGGAGGGGCGCGCCGCCTATCACCCCGCTCCGCGCGGCGGGCGCCGGGCGAGGCAGGCGGCGACGGCGGCGGCGGGGTCGGGGCCGGTCCACCAGGCGGACAGCTCGTCGGCGCAGGCGAGGGCGACGTCCTCCCAGGAGGGCGCCGGGTCGAGGTGGTCGGCCAGCCGGGTCACGGTGTCGCGGGGCAGGCCGCAGGGCTGGATGCGCTGGAACCAGGCCAGGTCGGTCGTGACGTTGAGGGCGAAGCCGTGCCAGGCCACCCAGCGGCGGCAGCCGACCCCCACAGCGCAGACCTTCCGGCCGCCCAGCCAGACCCCCGTGTTGCGGGCGTCGCGCTGGCCCTCCAGCCCGAAGCGGGCCAGGGCCCCGATGACGACGTGCTCCAGGCCGTGCAGCCACAGGTGCAGGTCGCGGCGCCCCTCGGGCAGGGCGACCACCGGCCAGCCCACGACCTGGCCCGGGCCGTGGAAGGTCACGTCCCCGCCGCGCGCCGCGGGCACGACCGGCACCTGGCCCGGCGCCAGCACGTTGTCCTGGGCGCCCTTGCGCCGGCCCACCGTGAAGACCGGGTCGGGCTCGACCAGCAGCAGCGTGTCCGGCGCCCGGTCGGCGATGCGCGCCTCCAGCAGGGCCAGCATCCGCGCCTCGGCCTGCGGGTAGGGCAGACGGCCCAGGCGCTCGACCGCCAGGGGGCCGGGGCTCACGCGCTCGCCCGGTCCTTCACCGCCGCGACCACGCGGGCGTGGACCTGCTCGACGCTGCCCTGGGCGTCGACGCGGCAGACCCGCTCGCCCTGGCTGCGGGTCAGCACCACGACGGCCTCGTAGCTGTCGTGCACCGCGCGCAGGCGGTCCAGGGCCTCGAAGCGGTCGCGCGGCTCGCCCCGGGCCAGGATGCGCTGCAGGCAGGTCTCGGGGTCCAGGTCCAGCAGCAGCGTCAGGTCGGGCGCCCGGAAGCGGCTGTTCAGCTCGGCCACCTGGGACAGGCCCATGCACAGCGACTGGTAGGCCAGCGAGGAGTGCTTGTAGCGGTCGCTGACCACGTGCTCGCCGCGCTCCAGGGCCGGCAGCACCTCGCGGTCGAGGTGGTCGCGCCGGTCCGCGGCGAAGAGGTAGGGCAGCACGGCGTCGCCGACGCGGGCCTGGGGGTCGGCCAGCGCCTGCCGGATGAAGCGGCCCACCGGGCCGGTCGAGGGCTCGGCCGTGACGTGCACCGGGCGGCCCTGGGCGCGCAGCCAGTCCGCCAGCAGCTTGACCTGGGTGGTGCCACCCGAGCCGTCCAGGCCCTCGACGGCGATGAACAGGGGGCGCATGACTTCCTCCGACAGCTCGTGACCGATGTAACGCGGGGGCGACCGTCCCCGATCACTATGCTCGGATCGTGCCCCTCCTCCTTGCGCTCGCGCTGTGCTTGCCGTCGGCCCTCGCCGCCGCACCCGTCACCGCCGCCCTGGAGGCGACGCCCCGCCGCCCCGGCGAGCCGCGCCGGTCCTCGTCGGCCCCGGCTCCCGGCCCCGCGCCGGCCCTGGCCGCCGAACCGGACTCCACGGCGGCGCTGGCCGCGGCGCTGCGCCGGGGGGGCGTCGCGCCCGAGGCCCTGCAGGGGGCCTTCTGGCAGGACCGCCCCCCCGCGAGCCCGCCGCCCGCCGCCGCCGCCGCGGCCCTGGCCCACCCGCTGTCCCTGCCCGGCGTGCTCGACGCCCACGCGCGCGCCCTGGCGGCCGAGGCCCGCGCCCTGGCGCCGTCCTGGTCCGCGGCCTTCGCCCTGGCCGCCGCGGGTGATCCCCCCGTCGCCGGGGCCTCGTCTCCTTGCACAGCCCCGCCGGCCGTGGGCCTGGTCGCCCTGGCCTCCCGGGCCAGCCCGCTGCGCCCTCGCCAGCGCGCCTGGCTGCACGCCCAGGTCTCGCCCGGCCTGGACGCGGTGGCCGGCGAGCTGGTCGCCCAGGCCCTGGCCGCGCGCTGCCGCCGGGATCACGCCCTGGCCGGGCTGACCCCGGCCGAGCAGGCGGCCGTGCTGGCGGGGCTGGAGGCGGCGCTGGGGGCGTCGGAGGGGGCGGCTGCCGACCTGGACCCGCTGTGGGCCCGGGTCGACCGCGAGGAGCTGCTGGCCGCGGGCCGGGACTGGTCCCAGGCCGTCGAGGCCGCCGCGCTGGCCCTGGCGGCGCTGCCCGCCGCCGCCTGGCCCGGCGGGCCGCTGGTGCTGTGGACCCCCGCGGGCGAGGTCTGGCTGGGCTCGCCGGGCGCCGACAGCCTGGAGGGCGACCCCGCCCTGCTGCTCGACCCCGGCGGCGACGACCGCTGGTCCATCGGCGCCGGCCGCGCCCTGGCCGACGTCTACGCGGCGCCCCCCGTCCGCGGCCTGGTCGACCTGGGCGGCGACGATGGCTGGGGCGGAGGCGCCGCCGGGCCCGGGGGCGCCTTCCTGGGCCTGTCGGCGGGGCTGGACGCGGCGGGGGACGACACCTGGCGCACCGGGCCCCTGAGCCAGGGCGCCGCGTGGTTCGGCGTGTCGACCTGGCGCGACCTGGGCGGCGACGACGCCTGGACCGGCGACCGCGGCGTGCAGGGCTTCGCCGCCTACGGCCTGGCCGCCCTGCGCGACCAGGGGGGGGCCGACCGCTACCAGGCCCAGGCATGGGCCCAGGGCGCGGCGATGGCCGGCGGCGTGGGCCTGCTGCAGGACGGCGAGGGCGACGACCGCTACGGGGTGGGGACCTGGGGCCAGGGCGCGGCCGACGGCGGCGGGCCGGGGCGCGCCGGCGGCCTGGGCTGGCTGCAGGACCAGGCCGGCGACGACCGCTACCAGGGCGGCGCGCAGGTCCAGGGCAGCGGGGCCTGGCAGGGGCTGGGCCTGCTGTGGGACCGCCGGGGCGCCGACGGCTACGACGCCGACCAGCAGGCCCAGGGCTGGGCCCGCCACCTGGGCGCCGGGGCCCTGGTCGACCGCGAGGGTGACGACCGCTACCAGCTCGCCGCGCGTGGGCAGGGCGGCGCCGCCGACCGGGCGGTGGGCTGGCTGTGGGAGGGCGGCGGCGACGACCGCCTCACCGCGGGCCCCCAGGCCCAGGCCTCGGCCCAGGGCCAGGCGCTGGCCGTGCTCGTCCTCGACGGGGGCGCCGACCTCCTGCTGCGACAGGACCCCGACCCCGGCGCCCCGGACCCCGGCGCCCCGGACCCCGGCGTGGCGGCCCTGGTCGACCGGGGAGGAGGCGCGCGCCTGCTGCAGGCTCCCCCCGGCCCGCCGCTCCCCGCGCTGCCCCGCGAGGCCGACCGCGCCGCCGTGCCCGCCGACGAGGAGCTGCGCCAGCGCCTGCTCACCCTTCGGGCCGACCTGCCCGCGCCCGAGGACCCCTCGGCCGCCGCGGGCCTGCGGGACGAGGGGACGCTGACCGCCATCGACCAGGGGCGGCTGCACGCCTCGCCCGCCGTGCGCCGCGCCGCCTGGGGGCTGGCCGCCGCGCGGGAGCGCAGCGCCGAGGAGGTGCCCGGCGCCGGCCTGCCGCGGGTCCTGGGCGCCACCTGGGCCGAGGCCGCCCACGCCGCCGTCGCCGCCGGGGGCCCCGAGGCCGCCGCAGCCGC